>MGST01000097.1:0-13874 GCA_001798605.1 Deltaproteobacteria bacterium RIFOXYA12_FULL_58_15
CGCCGATAAGCTCCGATACCATTGTGTACAACTGCGTCTTTCAACGACGCTGTCGGAATTGAGGTGATGTGATGAGTCAGTTCATGGTACCGAATATTCGCGCCTATGGCGTAGCCGCCAACAACTCGGCGGGGTCAGTCTTAACTGCCGAAATCGCTATCGCTTTCCAGCAGGTCGACGCGGCCTTCAGCTCGTTCAAGAAATACAGCGTCTATCCAGACATGAAGAGGATACTCGAGTCTGCAACCGACCACTTGGACAAGGCGCTGGCGACCCAGGATTCAGAATCGGCGGCCAGTGCGTTATACAACCTCAACCTCATCAAAGGATGGGTTGACGAGTACCCCAACGCCGATCCTCAAGATCAAGGGACCCTCGAAACCCTTGATGACAAAAACACCTACACGTATTGGATCAACAAGGGCTTGGAGAGGGTGACACAGCAGCTCAGAACGGCCAAACAGTGTCCCCTCTAACCGCGGGGACGGATCCCCCTTGGTCGCGCGATACCCCGTACTTCGATCTCACAGGTGTTGGTGCCGCGCCGGGCGAGCTCAATCCACACGGCGTTGGTTGGTATCAGTTCGGCGATCTGCTTGGGCCACTCGATGGCGACCACCGCGTCGCAACGACCCACGTACTCTTCAAGGCCGAGAGCACGTGCAGCGGTGGGATCGTCGAGACGGTAGAAATCGATGTGAATGAGCGTGAGATTGGCGGCCGGGTATTCGTTGACCAGAGTGTAGGTGGGACTGAGTACCTCATCGAGATCGACAACCCCGAGCCCGGCAGCAAGGCCTTGCACAAACGTCGTTTTGCCGGCACCGAGGTCGCCGTTTAGAGCCAAGACCGTACCCGCTTCCAGTACTTCACCGATCCTGCGACCAACACCGCGAGTACCCCGCGCGCTTCTCGTCGATGTCCTCCAGCTCCTTTCCGCCGACATGATGAGAGGTCCTCGAATCGGAAGCTATTTTCCCCAACGGGCGAGGACCGTCCCCATGGCTTCAATGAGATCGGTAGCACGCATGCCCGCTTCGCCGTGAAGCTCCGCCGCAACATCGCCGGCGACCGCGTGAAGCAGCGCCCCTCCGCGGGCCGCATCGGCCGAGGTGAGGCCTTGGGCGAGAAGCCCGGTGATGATGCCGGCAAGCACGTCGCCTGTACCACCTGTGCCCATTCCGGGGTTGCCAGCGCCAATGATGGCCACCTGGCCGTCGGGGTCAGCGATGACCGTGCCAGCTCCCTTGAGAACCACCACGCATCTTCTGGCAATGGCGAATTGCCCCGCCGCGGCAAACCTGTCCCGTTGAATATCAGCAACCGAAATGCCGGTCAGGCGCGATAACTCTTTGGGGTGTGGAGTAATGACCACCGGTGCTTGAACCACGTCCCAAAGGCTAGGATCTTCGGCAAAAAGATTCAGGGCGTCTGCGTCCATGCAAATTGGTACTCGACACGCCTCGAGCACCGCCCCGAGCTCTGCTGCCTTGTCATCGCCAGTCGACAATCCTGGACCAACGCATAGGGCCGTTGCGTGCTCGAGCACGCAGGACGACCAGTCATCCAATGAGTCGCCATCCTGCCGACAGCGGAGCATGACCTCCAGAGGCCGCGGCGGCGCATCCTTGAGAGTTTGTTGCGAGACGGCCCAGCTCACCAATCCCGCACCGGAGCGAAGAGCTCCCGCAAGGGCAAGCAATGCCGCTCCTGGTGTGGCGGGACTGCCAGCCATGATCACCGCGTGACCGAAACTGCCCTTGTGTGCAGCGGGATCTCGATCGGGAAGAATGTCCTCGCCGTCCTCCGTAAGGAGAAGCCTTCCCACCACAGGAAGGTCGGCGGCAAGCTCGACCGGAATGCCAATGTCAACAACCGTCAAATCGCCGCGCAACCCAGCTCCAGGATAGAGACAGTGCCCACGCTTGGGAAACGCGAATGTGACCGTCTCGACACATTCGGTCGCACGGCCGAGTACTGCGCCTGTGTCCGAGTCGACGCCGGAAGGAATATCCACAGCGATGATTGAACATTCACTTTCATTGAGTGCGTCGATGACATCACCGATGAGGCCGCTCACTTCTTTTGCGAGACCCGTTCCCAAGAGCGCGTCGACGATGAGATCCGCCGACTCAATGAACTCAGAGAGCTCGTAGAGAGACTTTGCATCCTCGACAAGCGACAGGCTCTCGGGACGCAGTTTCTCGATGGGTTTGAGGGCAGATGCCGCGTCGGCTTTCAGCTTGGTTTTGTCACCTACAATGAAGGTATGAACGTTGTAACCGCGGTCGGCGAGGGTTCTCGCTGTTACGAACCCGTCGCCGCCATTGTTGCCGGTGGAACAAACGACCGCAACGGTCCCGCCGTCGGGCAAATATTCAACACAACTGTCGGCGACGCCGCGACCAGCCACCTCCATGAGCGCGCGGCCCGGCACACCAAGGACTTCGATGGTCTGACGATCGAGCTCCCTCATCTCCAGGGCACTGACAATGTACTCCATGGCTCTTCCTCAGCCGGCGGCTCACTCGAGTCGCCTATGCTCATTGCCGTTCTGGAATGCGCGCCGCGCTCAGACTTGCAACAGCGCCAACATGTCGCGCACTGCACGTTCGAGTCCGACATAAATCGCCTGGGCGACGATGCTGTGTCCAATGTTGTATTCTTCGATTTCAACTACCGGCACCAAGGATGCGATGTTGTGGTAGTGCAGGCCGTGTCCCGCGGCGACCCGCATCCCCAGCTTGGTGGCGGTTCGCGCAGCATCGACGATCCTCGTCAGCTCAGCCCGTTGCTCGTTGTCACCAACGGCGTCACAATATTTGCCAGTGTGGATCTCGATGGTGTCAGCTTCAACGCGATGAGCGGCGCGGACTTGGTCGAGGTCGGGATCGATGAATAGGCTAACACCGATGTCCGCATCCTTCATATTCTGTACATACTTCTTGATGTGATCGCGATGGTGCGACACGTCGAGGCCGCCCTCCGTGGTGAGTTCCTCACGACGTTCCGGCACCAAGGTCACCTGGTCCGGTTTGATGTCGTAGGCAATCTTCAGCATTTCTTGTGTAGCTGCCATCTCTAGATTGAGAGTGGTCTGCACCGTTTGCCGCAGAATCCGCACGTCCCGCTCTTGAATGTGTCGACGGTCCTCTCGCAGGTGTACTGTGATGAGGTTCGCCCCCGCCATTTCACAAATGCCCGCGGCCGTTACAGGGTCGGGATAGGAAGTTCGACGATTCTGCCGAATGGCGGCTACGTGATCGACGTTGACTCCGAGACGTCGGCGAATCATGGCTACTCCTATTCCAGTGTTTGCTCTCTGCTAACAGTCACCCTAGCGCACGGGCGATCTCTGACGCAATCTCTGATGCCATGGTATCAACCATTCGAGCGTCTGGTCCCTCCACCAACACTCGCGCTTTGGCTTCGGTGCCGGAGAAGCGCACAAGGATGCGGCCATCATCCCCAAGTGCCTTCTGTACCCTGTCAATGGCCGATTGTACCGTCGGCAGGTCCTCTAGGGGCCTTCGCTCCTTGACCACCACGTTAACCAAGGACTGGGGGTAGAGCTCAAGACGGTGCTTGAGCTCCGAAAGCTTGATCCCCGTCCTCTTGAGCACTGCCAGCAGCTTGATGGCAGCAAGGAGGCCATCGCCGGTGGTCGAATGGTCGAGATAGATGAGGTGCCCCGATTGCTCCCCGCCAAAATTGAGATTGCCCTCGCGCATGGCCGCAACCACGTAACGGTCGCCGACCTGGGTGCGGATCACCTTGCCACCCAGACTCGTGAGCTTTTTGTCGAGGGCGAGGTTCGACATCACTGTTGTGACCAACGTGTTGTCGTGCAGATCCCCACTTCTAAGCATCTCCTCCGCAGCGATCGACATGAGGATATCACCGTCAACAACGGCACCCGTTTCATCGACGACAATCAGCCGGTCGGCGTCGCCGTCAAGCGCAATACCAATGTTCGCGCGGTGGCGCTTAATGGCCGCCTTAAGACTCGCCGGATGCAGCGCTCCACAACGCCTATTGATATTGCGACCGTCGGGGGACACACCGATGGCGTGCACCTTGGCACCCAGCTCCGAGAACACCGTCGGGGCGACCTTGTAGGCGGCACCGTTGGCGCAATCGACGCAGACTGTCATTCCCAACAAATCCAGGTCGGCAGGGAAGAAGCTCTTGAGAAAGACTATGTAACGCCCCGCTGCGTCGTCGATGCGAAACGCTTTGCCAACGGCTGCCTTGGTGGGGCGAACTTTGCCGACCTTTTCGTCTTCCATAAAACTCTCGAGCTCGACTTCCTTTTCGTCGGCGAGCTTGAAGCCGTCACGCGCAAAGATCTTGATACCGTTGTCTTCGTAAGGATTGTGGCTCGCGCTGATCATCACACCCGCGTCGGCACGCATGGTGCGCGTGAGAAACGCGACGGCGGGGGTCGGCATCGGTCCAAGAAGAAGCGCATCGACCCCCATGGAGCACACGCCCGACGCGAATGCCATCTCCAACATGTAACCGGAGAGTCGGGGGTCTTTGCCAATGATGATTCTGTGATTGCTGGTATGCGCCTGCGCTTGGTACGCAACTGCTCGACCAAGTGCCAGCGCCACCTCGCAGGTCATGGGATGCTGATTGGCGACACCGCGAACACCATCAGTTCCGAAAAACCGACGTTTGCTGCTTGGGGCCATTTCTATCTCCTGCGGCGGGATCGGGAAACCTGGACGACCACGGTGGGAACGGGTTCGAGAAGCACCGTACGCTCAGGTGCCGAGCGCAGAATCACAATCTTCTCGAAGCTACGCTGGCCTTCATTGATCTCTGGCAGAGCGTCGACGTAGACTTTGAGGCTGTTGGCGTCCAACTTGTCAACGAGGCGCCGCGGGCCCTTGAGAGTTACTTCCACAGAGTGGGGAGTGACGCGTGCCCCTGCGGGACCGTGGTCGAGCTGGACCTCAACGCCCTTGAAGCTCTTCTCTACAAACTCCTCATTGATCTGGACTTCAACTTTGACATGGCGGTCTAGCAAGCGGGCACCCTCACCCGGTGGCCGTAGATCCACCTCCATGGTGACATCAGCCGTTTGCCGCGCGACGTTAATCGGTTCAGTTCTGATGAAGAAACGGGGATCACCAACTTTGGTGACAGGCCCCACCACGCGAACCTCACTCGGCTCGATCTGTACTCTCAAGATCTCGTAACCAAAAGCAGGCCGTTCCATGATGGTCGGCTCGACCGGCACACGCCGCTCAACCTTGCGATCGAGTATGAGCTCCACCTCGACCGGGCGCACCCCGACGATTCGCATACCACCTGGGGGGTCGACGTCGTCGAGCTCTATGCGTTTCAGGTGGTCTCCTGGCTCATCATTGCTAAGGTCAATGATGACGGGATTCAGCTCACTTTGCACAAACGAGCGGAAATTCGCCCATGGCCCTTGCATTGTTGTGTGTAGGACCGACGGGGGATCGTTGGTAACCATCATGTCATTGGCAGTGCGATACTCTACGGGGAAGTCAACCTCAACCGGAGTGCTGCTCTCAACGTTGACAAACAAGAAGATCAACAATGACACAGCCAAAGAGATGAGCTTGAGAGTGATATTTCGCGTAATGAATGTCAGACTCATAGCTCAGGCTCGGCTCGGCTCGCTCTTGCGAGGCTTAGATTTCGTTAGCGTGCGCGGGCCGAAATAGCGTTGCAGGACTTTGCGCAACATGGCGGGGTCGAGATCACGGGTCAGGACTCCGCGCTCAGCGATAGAAATCTGACCTCGCTCTTCGCTGACAACGATGGCCACTGCGTCGACCTCCTCAGTGGCACCAACCGCCGCCCGATGGCGACTGCCAATGGATGGGTCGAGACGAGGATTCTGGGTCATCGGCAAAAACACGGCCGCCGCGGTAATGCGACCTTGTTGAATAATGAGAGCGCCATCGTGCAACGGACCTGGGGGTGTAAACACCTGGGTCAGAAGCCCCGTCGATATTCGTCCATCAACGCGAATACCCGTCTCGGCAAGCTCGCTGAGATCAGCTTCCCGTTCGACGAGTATGATGGCACCGATACGGTCCTTCGCCATAGCCTCGGCAGCTCGAGTCAGCTCGTCAACAAGATAGGCTCCCTGGCCGTATCCGATTCCAGCGTAAAATGGGCGACGCCCGACCCGGGACAGGCCACGCCGAATGTCGTGTTGGAAAACGACGATGACGATGAGAAGAAACGAGCTTAGGAAATTGTCGAGTATCCACGACAGCGTCTTGAGGCCGAGCAACCGCGACGCAAAAAAGGCGACGACGATGAGAGCGAGACCGACTAAGATTTGTTGCGCCCGTGTGCCGCGAATCAACAGAAGAACGCGATAGACGATGTATGCGACCACACCGACATCGGCGATCGCGATGACCACTTTCAAGATATTGTTGTCGCCCCAAAAAGCCTGTTCCATCAGAATCTTGCGAGTAGCACAGGGGGATGCTCGGCCACAAGGGGCGCAATTCGGCCACCTCTGCCACCAGAACCTGAATACACCTGCGGGAGAGCCTGAGTAGCCTGTTGTTGCGGCCTTTGTCACTGCTTACCATTTGCACGAACACTGTCCGATGCCCGAATGGCCCGGCGGAATCCATCCACCATTCCTTTGAATTCGACGGCAAAGCCATCAGCCGTGCATCGTACGACAGTCCCACGGCAACCATGCACCTCTTCGACGACAGGAACCAGGTTGCGCTCCTTGATGATCGGCAACTGCACATAAATAACGGTGCCCACTGGGGGCGGCCGCTGGGCATGAATGCTGCAGCCGGTGGGAGACAGATCAATGAACGTAGAGCGGTATTGCGCCGTCCCCAGAAGCCAAAGAACCGGTACTGCGGATTCAAAGCGTTGCGCCCTTCGATGTTCCCCGAGTTTCGCGCCTTCGTAGACGAGCTCGACCAGAAGGTTACGAATGGATGACCGAAACTGTTCCGATTCGTCGGAAAATCGCAGACCCACACCGGTGGGATCGGACCGAATGACCCGACCTTTGGCAATAACGCGACTGTTCTTATGTTCGATAGCGAGACACCTGGCGCTGCCAAGCCCCCACGGTTCTTCTGTGAGCAAAAAGACACCACCAACGCTGAGATCTCTCGCTTGATAGCTCGTTTGCGGCTCATCGACGTCAACGATAGTGATGGGTGCAACGGCGCGTGCAAAACGGCGCTGGCTCATGCGCTCTCCTTTCTTCCTCCCAGGCTAGCCAAGGATTGAGCCCAAGACAAACACGGGCGCACGAGGCCAAAACGTCCTCCCTGCATGCGTTGATCGGGATGGCCGTATTTGTCGTATTTTGTCGTGCGAAGCATGCAACATTTTGCCCGCCTGCCCGATAACTATCAGTGAGCGGTGCTGGGCCAAGAATAATCGATATTGGCGGCTCGTGGCAGGTCTGGTGACGCTCGATATAGCGGCCACATTCTTGGCGGGGTGTGGCCGCTTTTTTATCATCGCGCCATCAGCGCATCGAGCTTGTTCGCCTGCATCAGAGCATCGAGGGACGCGTGGCGGTAGAGATCTGAAAGTGTCGGGTAGTTGAACAACGTCTCGGCGATTTGAGTGGCATCTGTCCCATCGTAGAGAAAAGCTTGCCCCGTGTGGATGAGCTCTGAGGCACCGGTGCCGACAATGTGCACCCCTAGCAGGCGCATCGACGCTTTCTCGAAGAGCAGCTTCAGCAACCCCCCCGTATCGTCAATAATCTGCCCGCGTGGATTGAGCTCATAGCGGCCCCGACCTGCAACGTATTCGGTACCAGCGGCCACGAGCTCCTCTTCTGTGGCACCAATATAGCTGACCTCGGGAATCGAATAGATCGCAAAGGGTAACACCGCAGTGTCGCCCTTTGGGCCCGCGACGCCGTAAGCGTGCCGGATTGCCTGACGGCCCTGCTCCATGGAGGTGCTCGCTAGGGCAGGAAACCCCACCACATCGCCGATGGCGTAGATGTGCGACATCGAGGTCTGGAAGAAACTGTTGACGGGAATGAGTCCGCGCTCGTTTGGTTGGATCCCGACGTTTTCCAAACCAAGGCCTTTGCTGTTGCCATCTCGTCCAACACAATAGAGAAGCACGTCGGCTTCAACGGTGTTGCCCTCTCGCGTGTGGACGCGCACAGACGGTGGCTTACCGTCAATTCTCTCGACCCGGGCGTAGTGGTCATCGTGAATGATCACCATGTGCAACTTGCGCAACTCTCGCTGCAAAATCTCAATGATCTCCCTGTCGACAAAGGGAAGCATCTGCGGCCGGGTGTCCACCAAGGTGGTCTGCAGGCCCAAGGCCGCAAAGATGGCTGCATACTCGACACCAATGACACCTGCCCCGAGCACGATGATCGAACGGGGCATTCGCGGTAGCTTGAGAATCGTCGCCGAATCAAAGACGACGTCGGTATCAAAGTCGACATCCTCCGGGTGGTTAGGGCTTGAGCCCGTGGCAATGACAATAAAGTCGGCGCTGAGCTGTATTCGGGACTGGCCGTGACGGTTCTCGACGACGACTCGATGCTCGTCAAGAATGCGACCCTGGCCGTGAATGAGATCGACCGCCCAACGGTCGAGCGCCTTGTTGATGAGCTCGAGCTCCCGTTGCACGACCATGCGCTCGCGATACATGAAATCAGCAATGGAAATCTCAGCGCCAATGTTGACGGGGATGCCATCCAGCTTGCGACTGGTAATCGAGCGCACAAAGCTCGCGCTCTCACGCAGGGTCTTGGATGGAATGGCACCCCAAACCACCCCGGTGCCACCTACGACGTGTTCTCGCTCAATCAGCGCCACCCGCTTGCCGATCTTGGCCGCCTGGATCGCAGCCCTCTCCCCAGCGGGCCCCGCCCCCAGAATGACGACATCGTAGTTGCTCATGCAGACCTCATCGGTGTGGCGCCACAGAACCGCGACTTCGCCACTGTTATGCTAAGCTGTCCACTGTCACAAACTCAACTTAATCACCATCATCGACAACATCGACATCATCGGCACGTCGACATACAAGGGTTGCGGGAAGCTGCGAGAATCGTCAAAATGCACACGCGAGGGAACAAAGCCAATGCCACCCAAAATGCCTATCAAGCGTGCCCCACTCACGTGGGCAGACGACATCGTTACCGGGGATGTTGATCTCGATGACCAGCATCGCGAATTCTACACCCGGGCGCAAAAGATCGTCGCCGCGAGCAAAGCGGGTCAGGATATAGGCGAGCTCGCCGTCAACCTCGAGTTCTTGGCCAATTATGCTGAGCAGCACTTTGCCCGTGAAGAGCAGTTGATGGCAGAAATCAAGTACGCGTACGCCGAGACCCACAAGGCGGCCCACCGTTCCTTCAGAAACAAGCTCGCCGAGTTCCTCAACACACCTTACACGATTCTGACCGTCCGCGAGGTCGCCGAATGGACCAGCGACTGGTTCATGCGTCACGAGCGCATGGTCGATCGACCGTTTATCGAGGCCCTGCATTCCGCTCGAAAGGACGCGGTCAGCGACTAGCTTTCACTCACTCGTTTCGTCCCCAGAAGGCCCCCATGGATGTCGTATTTCTTTCCCGTATACAGTTCGGTCTCACCGCCGGGTTTCACTATATCTTTCCGCCGCTCACCATCGGTATGGGTGGGGTGTTGGTTTTTCTCGAGGCCATGTTTCTCAGGAGTCGCGATCCGCTCTACGGGATCGCGGCAAGGTTTTGGACCAAGATCTTTGCCCTGAACTTCGCCTTGGGCGTGGCCACAGGGATTGTCCTCGAGTTCCAGTTTGGCACCAACTGGGCCACATACTCCCGTTTTGTCGGTGACGTCTTCGGCTCTGCACTGGCAGCCGAGGGCATCTTCGCCTTTTTCCTCGAGTCTGGGTTTCTCGCGGTGATGGTCTTTGGGTGGGACCGAGTGTCGCCGCGGCTGCATTTCATCTCCACTGTCATGGTGGCGATTGGCTCGATCTTCTCATCGGTGTGGATCATCATTGCCAACAGCTGGCAGCAAACCCCGGCGGGCCATCACATTGTACAAATGACGCGCAACGGAGAGCCATGGGTCGTCGATGGCGCTCCTGTCTTGCGTGCAGAGATCGTTGACTTCTGGGCGATGGTCTTCAATCCCTCAACTGTACACCGTCTCGTCCATGTATTGATCGCGGCGTTCATTCTCGGTGCCTTCTTCATCATGAGCATCTCTGCGTTTTACATCTTACGTGACCGCCACATCGAGTTTGCCAAACGTTCCTTCTCGGGTGCCCTCATCTTCGCGACCATCGCTTCCTTGGCGGCGTTGGTGTCGGGGCATCACCAGGCCAACAGCGTTTACAGAACTCAACCGGCCAAGCTTGCTGCCTTCGAGGGCCATTTCGCGACAGGGCCGGCCGCCATGAGCCTCGTGGGTTTTCCCGACGCAGAGGAGGAGACCATCCATTTCAATCTCGCCATCCCAGGGGGACTGAGTTTCTTGCTGCACTACGATTTCGACGCCGAGGTGATTGGCCTCGATCGTTTTCGCCCCCAAGACCGACCGCCGGTCTTTATTCCCTTTGCGAGTTACCACTTGATGGTTGGTTTGGGCATGACATTCATTGGCCTCACATTGCTTGCGAGCTTCTTGTGGTGGCGTGGCACGCTCTTCGAGACCCGCTGGCTGTTGTGGGCGTTTGTCTTCGCCGTGGTTGGTGCCATTGCCGCCAATGAAACCGGTTGGATCGCCACCGAGGTTGGGCGTCAACCGTGGATCGTGCATCCCCCCATTGAGCGCGATGCTGCGGGAGCATTGATCCTGGGCGACGCGGGTGTTGTCACCTACAATGAAAGACTCGGGCTTCGCACCCAAAACGCAGGAAGTCCGAGCGTAAACGCCAGTCAGGTTCTCACTTCGATCATTGGCTTTGCCGGTATCTACCTCGCACTGTTGGCCGTGTGGCTGTTCGTGTTGGATCGCAAGATCAAACATGGACCAGACCCTATTGCCGTCGGTTCTGGACCTGCGACGGGCGGCTTTGTTGATGCGGCCAGCGGTCGCGCCGGTCATAACGACTCGCTAACCAGAACCGTTGATGACGACGCGGCAGCGTCAAAGGAGTGAGCGACCATGGATTGGGAGACACTCGCGATTATCTGGTTTCTCTTGTTGGGCTTTCTCTTAGCAGGTTACGCCATCCTCGACGGCTTTGACCTCGGCGTTGGCATTCTGCATCCATGGGTGGCCCAAAACGACGACGAGCGCCGCCTGTCAATGAACGCCATCGGTCCCTTGTGGGACGGCAACGAAGTCTGGTTGGTCACCTTTGGCGGTGCCATGTTTGCGGCATTTCCCGAGGCCTACGCCACAGTCTTCTCCGGCTTCTACACGGCGTTCATCCTACTCTTGTTCGCCTTGATATCCCGCGCCGTGTCGATAGAGTTTCGCGGCAAAGTGCAGTCACCCCGGTGGCGCCGCTTCTGGGACTGGAGTTTTTCCGCAGGCTCGGGCCTCGCCACTCTCCTTTTTGGCGTCGCCATCGGCAACGCCATGGTCGGCATCGCCTTGGATGAACGGGGCAGCTTCACCGGCAGTCTCTTCGACCAACTCGGCCCCTATCCGGTCATGGTGGGAGTTTTGTGCCTGACAATGTTTGCCACGCACGGATCTCTGTTTCTCGCCCTCAAGACCGAGGGCGAGTTTCAACAACGGTTGCGACCCTGGATGTGGCGAGCGTTCTTTGCCTTCACCGCAGCCTATGTGCTCACCACGCTGTACACCCTCATCCTGGTGCCGCGCGCCACTGCGAACTTCGCCCACTTCCCCATCGGTGCCGTCGTCGCTGTGTTGAATGTGCTTGCCATTGCCAATATTCCGCGCTGCCTCCACCGAAACAAACTCAAGCAAGCCTTTGTCTCCAGTGCCCTCGTCATCGCCGGGCTCGTCGCTCTATTTGGCGTCGCCCTGTTCCCCAACCTGGTGACCGCGAGCAACGACCCTGCATTCAACGTCACCCTGTTCACAGCCGCTTCCAGCCCCAAGACCCTCACGCTCATGCTTGTCATCGCGGCCATCGGTATGCCGTTCGTGCTCGGTTACACCGGCATCATCTACTGGGCATTCCGCGGCAAGGTTCGCTTGACCGAGACGAGCTACTAACGATGGCTCAGTAAACGCTGTCAAACACCCGGAGCATGATCGGCAGCGTCACCACCGATGCGATGAAGCCTCCGACCAACAATTGATTACACAGATGACGATTGCCGCCACAGCGCTCGGCGAAAATTGGCACGGCAGATAGAGCTGGCACGGCACTCTGCAAAAACAGCAAGAACGCCAAGTCGGAATCGGGCCGAAGCAGCAACAACAATCCGAGCACGACCATGGGGAAGACCAACAGCTTGAGAAGTAGGTATTTGCCGAGCTCCCCATAGGCAAAGCCGAGCTTCTTGCGAAAATCGACGTAGACGTTACCGCCCATGATCAACATGAGCAGGGGAATCGCCAGTCCCGCGAGCATCACCATGATCGACTTGACGGGAGCGGGCACATGCGGCACCGCGCCGCTGAGCTTGAGTGCCAAACCGATCCCTGCCGCAATCAAGACGGGGTTGATTATCTTCGACCAAGCGATGGGTTGACCGCGCTTGCCCCAGATCAAGGGGTAGGTGCTAAACACCAAAGGCGGGCTCACCATGGTGAGCAAAAACAACAGCGGCACCAGATTTGACGCATGGCCATAACTACCCTTGATGATCACCAGGGGAAAGAAGATCGCGTTGTGATAGAGCAGGCTGCCGATGAAATCGCGACGATTCTCGGGCTTCGCCCAGTGGGAGGTTAGCCAGGCAAAGGCAAAGGACACCCCGTAAAAGCCAACCATCCAAAAAGGAAAGAGATGCCAATTGGGATTGGCCTGGGGATCGAGCTTCTCAGCGATCTCGACCAACACCAACGCGGGCAAGGCAATATCGAGTGCGAAGGGTACGAGGGTCGCGAAGGTCTGCTCGGGCACCGTCTTGCGGGCCACCACGGCAAATCCAACCGCCCCGAGGCCAAAGAGGATGACCACGGACTGGGCCACGGAGATCGCAAGTTCCATCGCGGCCATGCATAGGCTGCCACGGGCGACGAAACAAGCAATCTAACAGTTTGAAAAGGCATCGACTTAGCTGTCCTAAGAAGGCGGGACATTTGTCACAATAGAAGGCGGGACATTTGTCACAATTCACGTGGGATCAGCTCGCAAAGACCTAGACGAACGACAAATTCCAGGTTATTGTTCGGTGAAATATGATTGTGGTGTCCATTTTGGATACCCAACAAATGAACGAAGTCAGCCGCAAATTGCTCCAAGTGGGAGGACAAAATCATGCCGATCAACGCTCAAAAGATAACCTTTTTCCAAGAACAACTGACGAACAAACTGGCAAACGAAAGCGATTGGAAGAATGCGTTCGGTGCCAACAAGGATGAGTCCCTCGCGGCGCTGCAGTCTGTATTCGATGCCGCCCAGAAGGGGCGCACATCCCGTACCAAACTCTCGCTTGGTGAACTGAAAAGTTTCCAACCCCAAAGCCAGATCCAAAAAGACATCAAGACCTACCTTGAGCACTCCTTCAACGAGAAGTTCGAGAGTTTTTACCAGGCGAAGTGCGTCAACGTCGTCAACCCTCCGATCGTCCCTCCGATTGTCATTGACCCGCCGCACGTCGAGCCAGGAACCACTCTCCCGGCGTCCAGCGGCTGGTACAAAAATAAGGGTGTGGTCGCCGATCCTGAGAAGGCCAAGATTTTCTTGTCTCACTCTCAAGCTGGCGACAAGCTCAACTTCGCGGGTTTGCCCGCGCTCGAGCTCGAAGGTGGCGTGAAACTCCCGGCACAAAC
>MGST01000097.1:13934-14396 GCA_001798605.1 Deltaproteobacteria bacterium RIFOXYA12_FULL_58_15
GAAGAGGTCAAGCTCAAAGACGTTGATGGCAATCCCGTCACTCTCAAAGGCGGTGAGGTTTTCGACGCGGTAATCAGGGAACGAGATGGGCTCAAGAAGTCAGATCCCGTATGGTCGGTTCTCGCCTATGAGCATCCTGAGAGCTGGAACAACCCGGACGGTGAAACCCTGGCCAAGGAGAACCTCGGAACCGAGGCACGTCAGACACACCTCGGTGGTTACCTAGGTGAGGCAGAAACCTACAACGCGCCTGAAACGTACCATGGCAGGACTTTTTCTGTGAGTGGCTATCCGGCCCGGGCCTTCGGCATGAACGTCAAGGGATGGGAAAAAGCCGACCTCAACAAGAATGCCCACTATGCAGCGCGGGCAATGAACTTCGACGTCACCTTCCCGCCCGACTACAAGTCCGACGTCTACCGCACCATTGATATCAACACGGCCCTGTTCTTCTACAAGAAC
>MGST01000098.1 GCA_001798605.1 Deltaproteobacteria bacterium RIFOXYA12_FULL_58_15
AATCAGGATCGGCTCATCGATCAGCGGGATCGCGCGGTCATCGAGGACTATGTCGACAAGTCCAAGGACGACGATCTCGCCAAGGAACTGCTTCGGGTCGTTGATTCGACCAACCCGCTGGACGTTCCACAATCAACGAAGACCCAAGCGGCGATTTCGTCCTTGTTGGAGACAAAACCGCAGCCCGATGCACGTCCCCTCGTGATCGACGATGCCAAGACGTTTGTGAAGATGTTCGACATTGTTGCCACCGACGACAGAGCTATCACCGATGCAGATCTCAGCAAGCTCAGTGCCCACGGTTACAGCCGCAAGCAGTTTTTCAATGCCTTCAGTCAGCTAACGCCTGACAACCAAAAGGCCGCAAGTGCCTGCATGTCCACTGAGGTAGCGGCGAACGCTCGCCGGTTCAATCCGAGCGAACATACGTTCCTCAGGGTTGATGGCATTTCCTTCATCGACGGCAGTGAGGCGATTCATCATTTGATGCAGAAGGCCTACGACGTTGGGCTGAGCCCCGGGCAACGAGGGGTCTATGCCGACAGGTTGCGTGGAGCCTTTCGCCTGATTGAGCGGGCCGAGAAGGGTGTGGGGCCGCTCGCAGCCCTTCTCGAGAGGTCCGACGACGTCGCCATTTTGGGTCTTGGCCAGCTGTCGGGCTCGGGCCTGTCACTGGTCAATGAGGTGGTGTTCGAGTCCACGGTAGACGGCGTCACCAAGTACTGGGGGTATGTCGGCTCGAAGCTCATCGAGCTGCCATACACAAAGCTGCAAAGTAGCACCATCTTTCGCTTGGAGAAGAACGGCGAGAACTGGGATTTGGAAGCGGCCGACAACAGATTTCCAGTGGTGGGCGTCACGTCCAAGCAGGCCCAATCCGTGCGAGCAGCCGGTGCGCCCTTGGCGGCGGAGAAGCTCAGCAGTCGCGCCATACGAGATCTTCTCGATGACATCGATCCACGAGAGCTCAAATGGCACGAGCGCATCGTCCTCGTTGAGGCACTGTTGGACGACTGGTGGGTGGCACCGGTCGACGTTCCCGACGCCGGGCTTGTCGCCGATGGTCAGGAGGACTCCCTGCGGGATATCCTCACCACGATTCCCGCGCATCAGATGGAGATGGTAATCACGGAGTTGTACCGCAACGGCCTTATGGATGAGGTGCGCGAAAAAACCGCCAACTTCCGTTTCAAGAGATTTCAAGGGCTGGAACACGAGCACCTCAATCGCATCAACGATGCGCTGGGCGAGTGGCCCACTGAAATCGAGAGACTTTGGGACAAGCGGTTGGCCGCTGGTGAAGCGCCTCGGGATGTCGCCGACACCTCTGGAACGCAGCTCGAGCACCTGCAAAACGGCATCGAGCGTGCGTCCCGGTACGTTGCCCGTGAGTTTTTGCCCTTCGACAGTCCCTACCTGGGATTGAGCTTCAAAGTGGCCAAGGCCCGCCAGAACAACCCAGGGCAAGTCACTCTTTATCTACACCGAAGTGGTGATGTCCCCCTCAACCTCGGAGTCATCAACCTCGAGCGCTATCAATCGCCCGATCTTATTTTCAAAGCTGCGGTCGACAAATTCCACGAGCACGTCTTTGGTGTCACCGGCCAACTGGTGGCTCCCCCGACTTGGGTCGGTATGGCCACCAAATTCCTCGTCAAGAATGGTGCCACCGAGGCGGAAATGACCCAATCGCTGCAATCCTTGTACAAGCTGCGCGGTGTCAAGGATGCCAAGGGCGACTACGTCTGGGAGATGGGCCCAACTGGCATGCGGCAAGTTCGCAAGGAGCCAGTGTTCGAGCTCGACCTCACCGCGCGCGAGAAAGAGCGGGCCGGCTCTGTCGAACGCTTGGCGCAAAATCGCAACGCGCTGTTGACAAAACTCGGGATCCCCAATCCCAGTGTCCGCGCGATCAACACCGGCTCAAAGACTGTGCTACGCGCAGAGCCCGATCATGCGGAGCTGTTGTTTACCCACGACAAATTCCGCGAGCAATTGTTCCAAGTTCATGACGGGATGAAGGCCCGATTTGCGGAGCTTGGGGTCACCTCAAGCAACGTCGAACCCATATGTTCCGTCGACGGCCAACTGCGCATGGTGCTCCCACCGAAGGCGTTTCTGGCCTTCTGGGGTGTCAAGGAGCGGTTGCCCAAGGGGGCCGATCCCGACAATCCAACCACCGCACAAATCCGAGAAGCGCTGCAGTCGCGGCTCAACGTCTTCCGCATGGGCAGACACATCCAGACGGTCGAAGTCGACGGCAAGCAGCAGTTCTCGATTTCACCGGAGCTCGGACGGCTGCTCATTGAGACCACTCTGTTTGAGTTTCACCCCAAGAACACCGAATTCAATACTACCAATCTTTACTGGATGGCCCGCGCCGCCGACGAGCTCGCCTACGCGCCATTCGCAACGGCGCCAGACGCCTCCGCCGAAGACAAGGCTGGTCGCGTCGAACTCGAGGCGAAGCTGAAATTCTGGGGCTTCAACAACTTTAGGCTCATCGAAAAGGATGGTGCCGAGGCCATTGTGGCCACCAACGGCGAGATGATTATGGTGGCCATGCGTGGCACCGCGAGTTTTGGCGATGCCATCGCTGATGCCAGCACCGCCAAGAAGAAGTTTGGGCAGAACTTCGACGAAAAGGGCCTTGCGAGTTTTGCAGAGAACTTTGGTAGTTCGACAAACGGCCAAGACAAACAGACAAAGGAGCTGACCTACGGAGGGCACACTTTCAACCATCACACGGGTTTCGCCAAAGGGGCCATGGCCGTCTATCCCGAGGTGAAAAAGGCGATTCAGGAGTTCATGCCGCAGGTCAAGACGGAAAATGGGGCACCTGTTCCCGTGTGGCTCGCCGGCCACTCCAAGGCCGGTCCTGAGGTGACCATGGTGGGTGCTCGGCTCTCGAGTGATCCCGACCTCAGCGCCGGCAGCAAAGCCAACAAGATCAAAGTCTCAGGTTACACGGTGGAGGCCGCGCGGGGTGGCGATCAGGCCTATGTCGACTACACCAAGAGTATCGGCAAAGCGCAGGACGGGACGTCGTTTGCGGACAGACTCTTCCTCTTCCAACTACCCGGCGATCCGGTTCCGTGGGTGCCAACCTCGAAGCTTCAGGAGTTCCGCCACCCCGGCACCATTGTCATGCTGGGGGATGACGGGGATGTGCATTGGGAGAGTTGGGAACAACGGGTGCAGCACATCAAGGATCGACCACCCTTGGCGGCCATTAGCCAACATTTTGGTGCCGCCGTCATAGGCGCCATCGAGGGTGGCCTTCTTGACGAGCAAATTACCATTCCTGGCAACCTCACCACCGGTGAGAAAGTGCCGAACGGTGTAACGCCGTTTGGTGAATGAACCTGACGGACCCGGGTTCGTTCAGTGAACGTCGCGGTCGAGGACTGTCTTACGCTCGTGTTGTTGTGCCGAGCGAATCGCGAGATCACAGAGAACGCGGATCTTGTCCGAGAGCGCCTCCATGACACCGGCAGAAGTGTTTAGACCCGACCGAGCATTGATGTAGGCCTTCACCTTTGATGCCACCACTAGGATTTCGTCCGGCGGCGGCGGTGCCAGGGGCGCATGCGCAGTGCTCGCAGGCACTGAGCTCGCAGTCGGCGCGTGCCTTGTTGGTGTGACGTCGGCGGAGTGTTTCGCTCGATTGATAACAACTGACCGAGGTCGATCAAGGCTGGCAGGCCCCGTCGGGCTTGTTGCGAGTCGCGTCACGGGTTTCGGCGTCTCTTGGGGCATACTTGCCGCTTCAGTTGCGCTGGGACTGGTTCGCTCCTCGGCCCAGGAGTCCTTGTGCCGCATGATCGGAACGTGGGCGTCCCAACAATCGACGCTACAGAAAACGAAGCTGTTTGGGGGGCGGTTGCAGGTTGAAACGTTGCAGACCCAATACGGCACCGAGAACCCAATAGATGTCTTGCAGGTGGAGCACTTGCGCCAGAATTTGCCTTCGCTCATTTGAGGTGTCCTCGGTGCCTTGTGTCCCCCTACTGCAGCCGCAGATCAAGTGGCGTCGTCAGCCGATAACAACCTGCACTGTGCTGCCACTCGGGGTCGGAGAGATCTCGATGCGGGCGGGAATTCGCTCCTGCAGCTCCGGAACGTGGGAGATGATGCCTACCATTCGTCCCCCTGTTTGCAGATCAGTGAGAGCCCGGATGGCAAGGTCGAGGGCTTCAGGGTCGAGAGAGCCGAAGCCCTCATCAATGAAAAGGGCGTCGAGATGAATGCCGCCACTGTAGTTCTGGACAACGTCGGACAGACCTAATGCAAGGGCCAGAGCCGCCAGAAAGGATTCGCCGCCCGACAGGGTGCTCACCGGCCGGCTGCTGCCGGTGTAGGCGTCATCGACGACGAGGTTGAGGCCGCCCTGTTGTCCACCTCTTTTGAAGGTGTCATCCTGGCGCAAGTGGTAACGGCTGCGACTCATGATCTTGAGCCGATGGGAGGCGGCCGCGAGCACATCGTCGAACAGGCCGGCGAGGACGAAACGTTGAAAGCTGAGCTTGCGCTGGTTCTTGCCGGAGAGAACATCAGCCAAATGGCACAGCTCGCGCCAACGACCCTCCGCTTGTTGCTGTTGTTCGCCAAGCTCATGGGTGAGCCGCAGTGCGTTCTGCAATTGGTCGAGGCGGGCCAAAGCGGCTAGGTAACGTTTGCGAATGGTCTCGAGCGTTGTCGCTGACTCCTGCGCCCAAGCCTGCAGTGCTTTGATGTCGGGTGGACGGAGTCCCCGCGCCGCGGCTTGAGCTCGTGCCAGCCGGTCACGGGCTGCGGCCACCGCTTCGTTGTACTTCTGGAGCTCTTCATTGACCTCTTCCGCCTGTTCTTGTGTGAGACACGCGCGAGCCCACGCCGCGCGATCAGCGAAGTCACGACTTCTCAGCGCCCTCTCCAGGTCACAACGAGCGGCATCTTCGAGCTCCGCTTCGCGCTCGACATGCTTCTGCGTGTGTTCCAACGCGGCGAGTGCCGCGGCCGCCCGCTGTGCTGTGGCTTCTGCGCGCTCCCGAGATTCCAGCAGGTCTTTTCGCATGGCTGCGGCTGCGTCTCGGGTTGATTTGAGCAGTTTTTCGAGCTCGCCCGGGGACCGGAGCTCGGGGGGGACCAGCTTCTCCATCTCGGTGATGCGGGCATCGATCACAGCAGCGCTCGCCTGTGCATTGGACGCCGCCGCGGCCGCGTTGTCGATGGCAACTCGGAGCGTCGTTCTATCGGTGTTGATCTGTGTCAGGTTGTTTTCGAGCTGCAGGGCTCGTTTTCGAGCTCGAGCGGCGCTGTCGTGTTGAGACTGCAGCTCTGCAAGATTCGCGGTCAGCTCGGCAATGTCGCGATCTGCCATGCTTTCGAGACCCAAACGAAGCGTCTCGATGCGGGCCTGCTTTGCCTTACGCTCTGCGTGTAGGCGTGCCTCCACGGTGTGACGCTGCATCTGCAGAGTTTCGAGCTCCCTGACCCGCGCGCGGGAGGCATCTAGCTCGGCCTCGTTGGGTGCCTCCATGTTGGCGACCTCATCGGCAGGTCGCGGATGCAGAGTAGATCCGCAGACAGGGCAGGGCTCACCTGCCTCGAGATTGCTGGCTAGCAGTGCGGCTTGTCCGGCAACCCAAGCTCGCTCCAACTCGGCCACCCGGTGGCTGGCATTGGCCTGTAGACGAGCGCCAGTCCCAACGGCCTCGTTGGCCTGTTGCCACTCGCGTTCAAGCTCAGCGTGCGCTCGTTTCTCGGTGTCGAGCTCACGCAGTTGCTCGAGCGTGGCGTTGGCTCTCTCGACCTCGTGGCTCAACTGGTCGGCTGTTTCTCCGAGCTTTCGCTCCCTGGCGAGCGCCTCACCGAGCTCGAGGGATTTCCGCTCTATCGCCGTATGTTTGCGTTGCAAACCAATGTGGGCATCCGTAGCGGCCTCGAGCTCGCGGTGTTTCTTCTGCCTAAGGACCTCCAACTCGACGAGCTGGTCTCTCGGGTTGAACAGCTTTTCTGCTTCCCACACGCGGGCATCGAGATCCTGTCGCGTCTTGCCGAGCGCCTCCTGCTGCAGGCGGACGGCCTCAGCTTGTTCTTTTTGCTTTCGGGCAGTGTCGAGCTCTGCGGCTGTGGCGTCCAGATCCAGGGCGGCGCGACTCACCGCATCGAAACGCACATCGTGGTGAGAGACCAGGTCAGCGATTGCCAAAGCGTCGCGGGCCCGCAGCAATGTGACTTGACGAGCCTGCATGTGCAGAGCGGTTGCTTCCAAGAGGTCGGCGCTCTCAACCGCTCTGTCTCGCTCTGCAATTTGCGCGGCGTCGTGTTTGGCGGTCTCGAGGGCTGTTCGGGCGAACTCTGCCTTCTGTTCGCAGGCGGCCACCTCTGTTTGCAAGGTCTCGGCGGTAATGTTGCCCGTGTGAATCGCCTTCTGCAGGTCCTCGGTGGTCTCCACCCCGGCCCCCTGGTGCACCCCTGCCAGTTTGTCAGATAACGCCTGCAGCATTTTTTCCTGCTTGTTGGCCGACGTCTTGAGCGACCTAGCGATGCGAGCGTAAAACGACGTGTGAAACAGAGTCTCGAGAATGCTTTCCCGTTCGTCTGGCTTGGCTTCGAGGAACCGACGGAACTCGCCTTGAGGCAGCAGGATGATCTCGCGGAACTCTTTGGCGCTCATCCCCATGATTTCAGTGACCCGCGCCAGTACGTCGTTGGGGCGTGAGGCGATTGTCCGGAAATGGCCGCCGCTGCGCTCGTGCAGTTCGGCCTGCGTGGGCTCTGTGGTCGTGCCCGGGCCACGTTTTTTTGGACGGTCCCACGCCGGCTGCCGTACGACGCGGTACCGAGTATCACCGATGTCGAAATCAAGCTCGACTCGGGTCGGGGTGAGTCGTTCGGCGTGATGACTGCGGATATGGCTCGGATCACGATTGAGGCTGCTGGCTTCGCCATAAAGGGCGAAGGTCATGGCGTCGAGCAAGGAGGTCTTGCCTGCGCCGGTGGGCCCGCAAATAAGAAACAGTTTGTGCCCACAGAGATCGTCAAAGGCGACGTCCTCAGTGTTGCCGTAGGGGCCGAAGGCGGTCATGCGCAGACGCACCGGTTTCATGGGTCGTCTCCACTCGACCACTTGGAGCGAAGATCAACGGCGTGCTCGTCGTAAAGAGACCTCTGAGCGGAGCTCAAAGGTAATCCGACTACGTGTTGGTAGAAGTCGTTGAGCAGCTCGCGATCGTCCATGCGCGAGAGGTCCCGGCGCACCGTGGAGGTGGTGTCGAGCTCGGTTTCGGCGCGGCGAATGTGCAACACGTTGGGATAGTGCTCGCGCAATCGGCGCATGGCGTCAAAGACAGGTTTGGTATCGGTGAGGGTGATCTCGAGGTAGTCGAGATATCGAGGGTCGAGCGCCGCGGCGCCGAGGACTTGCTGCAGGGAGCCACTCAAGCAGCGGAGGTCGCGTTTTGCCGTCAAGGGAATCTCTCGTACGGTTACCTCTCCAGCAAGGTCGATCTCGACCATTGAGACGCTCTTGTCTTGATCGGCCTCCGAGAAGGCATAGCGCATCAACGAGCCGGCGTATCGAATCCGCTCGTCGTGGATCGTCTGGGGACGGTGCAGGTGCCCCAATGCCGCATAGCTCACACCATCAAAGGTGCGCCGCTCGACGCTGGCGAGCCCGCCCACCAGTGGTCGTTCGGACTCGCTGGCTTTGGCACCGGTGACAAAGGTGTGCGCCAGCACGACCGACCGGGCACCATGGGGCGAGGCGGCTCTGACCGAGTTCATCGCCGACGTCATCGCCGTCTGGTGGTCGTTGATGCTGTCGTTCCCCATCGCCTCTCGAACCTCGCCAGGGGAAGCGTAGGGAAGGCCAAAGAAATAGACTGGCCCGTGGGTGTCGGAGAGGACGATGGGCTTGGGTGACGAACTCGGACGACCGATGACATGGAGACTTTCCCGGGCAAGCAAGCGCGAGCTGAAGGCCAGCCTCTCACCGCTGTCATGGTTTCCGGCTATCAGAATGCAGGGAAGGCCATTCTTGATGACCAGATTGTGTAGGGTCTCATCGAGCAGATCCACCGCCGCGTGGGAGGGTACCGCGCGGTCATAGATATCTCCGGCAATCAGCACGACGTCTGGTTGCTCGTCAGCCGCGATGCGTACCAGCTCCGCCAACAGTTCAGCCTGATCCGACAAGAGGGACGTGCCATACAATGATCGACCAACGTGCCAATCAGAGGTGTGAAAGATTCTCACGCAAGCCCCAATCTCGTGAACCAGCGCATGGCGGATGTTGCCACTCATGCGAAAGATCCCGTAGACGCTGCGACGTTACGATTCCCCAGCACAGGAGGCAAGCGATGAGAGGATCCACATACCCGCACTAAGGAGTCACCGGACGCCGAAAGAAGTCCTCGCTCCCGCCGCTTTGACCCCCAGCTTGCCTTACCCAGCCGCAATGGGGACCGGACGCGCAGGTGGCCGGTCTATGGTCCAACCCCGCTGTTGGGAGATACTTAACTCAACTTCCAAAGACGGCTGGGGTTGCGAACGAGGCGGTACATATTCCCGGTTCGGATCGTGGTGTCACTGCGGTTTCGACAGCTGGCGACGTCACAAGGCCCTCGCCGGCAAGAATCCTATGAAGTAGGAAGCAGCTATGCGTATACTGGCGCTGGCAGCGTAATCAACCTGTTCACTGAAATGGGGCAGTTCCAATCTGTCTAGACTGAGTTCTACGCTCCGGAAAGGTTAGACTCATGACTCCATTTCGTCGGAGGATGTTCTGTTGCGCGGCGCTGCCGATCGTTGTGTGCGCCTGTCTCTCCACGACGAGGACCACCACGGTCACGGTCCTTGACGACTGCGGCAACGCCAGACTCGACGAAGGCGAACAATGCGACGAAGGCTCCATCAATGGTGTGCCTTGTGATGTCGTCGATGGCGCGAGTTGCCAGTATTGTAGCGCAACCTGCCAATGGGCCGAGGTAGTCGACATTTCTCCCTGCCCCCAAGGGCAAGTGGTGGGCGAATGCAAATGCGGCGACGCGCCGGTGGAAAACGATTATTGCTGTGACGGCGTCTGGCAACCGGATGCGTGCCCCGCCTGCGTGAGCGGAGCTTCGGGCGCCTACATGGGCACCTCGATGGAATCACAAACGAGCGCCTTTGAAATCGTGCTCAACGTCACGCCGCAGGCCGCATTCGTCGAGGCAGCTGTCGCCTTGTCGTACGGAACGCTGACGGGCCTCGTGTGGACCGATCTAGCAACGATTGTTCGCTTCAGCCCCACGGGCACCATCGACGCCCGCAACGGCAGTGCTTATGAGGCGTTGGTATTGATGCCGTACGTGTCGGGACAATCGTATCGCGTGCGCGAGGTGGTGGATGTTTTCCGCCACGAGTACTCAGTCTCCGTCACGCCGCCCAACGGCATCGAAACGCTACTGGGCGACAACTATGCGTTTCGCACTGAACAGCAGTCCGTCCAAAGCCTGGACCAATGGGGGGCCAACTCAGACACCGGTTCGTTACGAGTCTGCCTAGTATCTCTGACGCCACTTGCCACTTCCGTAAGCGTTCAAGTGACACCCACCTCGGCAACAGTTGGAACTGCCGCCACCCAACAGTTCAGTGCCTCCGTGACGGGAAGCGCCAATACTGCAGTCGTCTGGTCCGTTGATGAGGCGAGTGGGTGCGGAAACATCGCATCCAATGGTCTCTACACAGCGCCTAGCTCGGCGGCAGCATGCCACGTGACTGCGACGAGTGTTGCCGACGGCACAAAATCAGATACCTCCGTCATCACCATCGTCGAATTAGCACTGCGCGCCTACTATCTATCTCCAACGGGCAACGATGTTACTGGTGATGGCTCGGCAAATGCACCTTGGTTTACTCTCAATCGTGCGTGGACGGTTGTCGAAGCAGGCGATACCATTTATCTTCGTGGCGGCACCTATGAAATTCCCTCTGAACAACACCTTGTTGGCAAGAGCGGAAGCGCCGGGAACATGGTTAGGGTCTGGGCGTATCCTGGCGAAACGCCCCTCATAAGACCTAGCTCTACTTACCCCGACTTCGTGGGAATTTCTGTTTCAGGAGAATATATTCATTTTAAGGGACTCGAAATAGCCTGGTTTGAACAGAGAGAAGGCGATCATTGGTACAATGGCATAACTTCAAACAGTTTAAGTCATTCTATTTTTGAATTACTCAACGTACATCATAATGGATTTGGTCTATCGATCAGTAATGGTGGAGGACCCTCTACCGACAATTTGGTCTTGAACAGCGATTTTCATCACAACAGCGATCCCGTGACAACTGTGCCCGGCTGCGAACCGTGGGGCGGCTCCGATGGCTTGACGATCAGGATATCAGATCCTAATGCAACAAATACCATTAGGGGTTGCCGAATGTGGTGGAACAGTGATGACGGCGTGGATTTGTGGTCCAATGAGGGCATGATTGTCATTCAAGATTCGTGGGCATTCTGGAACGGCTTTAAACCCGGCAATTTTGAGAGTGCTGGCGATGGCAACGGGTTTAAGCTTGGGCCTACGTATGCGGACGGAAATCCCATGAAGAGAAGAATCGTCAACAATTTAGCATTCCAGAACAAGATGTGGGGATTCGAAGATAATGGCGCACTGTGCAATATGGAGATCTATAACAATACCGCCTACCAGAATTGCTTTGCAGGCGATACGACCTTTTGCGGTGGTTATCACTTTCGTCTCGCCCCTGATGTCCCGTATTACATGAAGAACAATATCTCCTACGACAATGGGAACAACGAGGCGGCGTTGGATGATCTCACCAATGTAAGCCACAACTCTTGGGATTTGCCGGTCAGTATCGGTGCCGCAGACTTCGCAAGTATTCTACCGACAGGTGTGGATGCTCCACGAAGGACAGATGGAAGCTTGCCGGACATCAACTTTCTGCATCTTTCTACGGGATCCGACCTTATCGATGGCGGAGCGAATGTGGGATTGCCGTACAACGGTGCAGCACCAGACATCGGGGCGTTTGAGTACTAGATTGGGAGGGGGCACCCTCAGATACCGGAGTATCTGGAGCTGTGCCAAGTATTGCCGCGAAGTGGAACGGCAATGAGGGAAATGACAAACTATTCTATGCCGCTGGCCGATCACCGTTTGTCGGGTGGTTCAAAGGGGCCTCTGAAGTGGACCCCATGTCTAGGACCAAAATCAGATCAATTTAAGACTATTTGATCCCCCAGCTCCAAGACGCATTGGGAGCGGTGGCGAGAAGCTCGGGCGCAGCGTCAGCAGGATGACGGATGACGCAGTTGGGCGCGGCGCCCACGCACGACGCCGTTCTCCTCCAGAACGCGGCACATCGTGCGTATGGACGCCAGAAACAGGCCTTCGCCCAGCACTGTTGGCGGACTCGCTCTAATCGGTTTGACGCAAGAGACATTTGAATCGCATACTCACGCCGACCACTGACTCGACGTAAGGGGGCCTGCCGTGACCAACTCACCCACCTCGTTTCTGCGGGCATTCGTGCCACGTTCAGCCATCACCCTATTCATCGACGCCATTTTTCTCCTGGTGTTCGTGTTGAGTCCGTTCGTGCCATACGTGGGGCTTGCGGCGGTCCTCGGGGCGGTCATCGTCGCCGTGAATGTCGTGGTCGCAAGCCTTAGGGAGATGTCCTTGCCTCGCATGTGGATCCTTTCTGCCGTCGCTTTGCCAACCACGACCTATGTGAATTTGAGCGAAAATGTCTGGCAGGGTGAGCCCCGCCGCACTCGATACAGACGCGACCAAGCGCCGACTTTCATCCGCTCAGTTTTGTGGCCAGTTGGTTGCAGTCACCTTCATAGGGTAGCAAGCGGGATGCCGGCGTGCAGGTTCACTTCGCGCCCGAGCCCACAGACGTCGGTGAGTTGATCCGCGGGAAGTACGACTTCGCTGCGGCGTTTCGCGGTGGTTGCCTGTCAGTCGATGGTGCGCCGGAATACCTGGATAGGGTTACCGCACTGGTTCACCTCTTGGCGAAGGTTGACATTGCGGGGGCCATCCGGCGGGCGGCGTTCTGAATCGAATCTCAACCGTCGTCCTCCTCTTTTATTCGTAACTCGCCGAACAGATTCATTCAGCTTTACTCATGTGGTACTGAGCCTACCATGCGAATCCTCTTGTCTGCTCTGCTCACGTTCCTCCTAGCACTCTTGATGCCCAAGGCGGCTGTGCCTGGCAAAATCCAAGATTACGCAGCAACCGGCAGCTAGAAAAACTCGCCGCAGTGTTCTCGCGTGTGGAGAACTGGTTCTTTTTGATTTTGCTCGTGACAGGCATCAACGGATCCGGTTCAGCATTGCCTGCGATCGGCTCGTCCGGATATATTCGTCGGGCGCGAGGACTGAAGATCGAAGGGACAACACAATGCGTTGGATAGTACTGCTGGCTGCATGGTCGGTCAGCACGGCGATGGCTGTAGCCGCAGGACCCGAAATGACGGACACAGGGGGCCCGCTCGGGCCCCGCCGGGTCACGTTGGGCATCGGCTCGATCATCAACGAGATGGACGGCACGTCGGAGTCGTTCTCGCTCTGGCGGTACCTCAAAGAGCACCCCCTCGAGCTGGACGGACGACCGGTCGATGTTCGCCTAGTCTCGTCGGTCATCGACGCCGATCTGACCGTCAATGGCACCGTCGGCGGTGAGCAACGCTATCGCTATGACCAGGAGCCCGAAGGCGGCATGGCGGGCATGATCATGCTAACCATCGGCGCGGCGGTCGGGATCGCCGGTGGCACGGCAGGTGGGGCGCTCATGACCGTCGAGACCATCGCAGGAGATGGAGGCCCCTTGGCCTTCGACCAACGCAAACCCTTCACCATCGCAGTGGAGAGTGCTGCTGTCGTCGGGACCGTGTGTCTGATCGCCTTGATCCACGCGTTGGTCAATCTGGAGGTCCATCGTTACACGGCCGAGAGCAGCACCGTGCTCACCCTGCGCCGCGGCAGCAAGGTCGTCACTACCATCGCGGCACAGAATTCTCTCAAGACCGCGACCGCCGAACCGCTGCCGCGCCTCTCCGACGCTCTCTCCGCACCGCTGTGGGAGAAGGTGCGCGAGGAGATCCGCCGGGCGGCCGTCACACCCGGATCCCAGCCATGAGACGCACCGCTGGCCTGATGTGCGTCGCCGCGTTCCTCATGCTCGCCTGCGTGCCGCCGCGGCCGTGGGGCGGCAGCCCGAGCCTGCCGACGCGCAACCTGCTCAACACCACACCGGCGCTTGGCACGATGGACGTGGCCGAGCGGATCAAGGCGATCGACGAGAACTACCGGGACGTGGTGTGGAATCGTGCCAGTCACACGGGACTTTGGCAGCTCCGCTACCCGGTGACCCATAAACAGGAGCTGTGTCAGCAGTACATGGCGCTCGCGGCCGAGTTCGAGCGTGCCGGCGACGACGGCGGCGCATCGTTGAGCCTGTGGGCCGCGCTCGGCCTGGTGGACCGCACGGTCGGGAGTCGTCCGGACAAAGAGAAGATCCGCTTGGCCGCCTTCACCGCGCTGGCCAAGATGGCCGAGAGGAAGGGGCAGCATCGCTGGGCCACGCTGCTCACGTTGGTCGCCGACCTCGGCCAGGCGTACCTGGCGAGCGAGGACGCGAAGCGGGACCACGACGGCTTCTACGCCCAGCTGGAGAAGTTCGTCAGCGCCGAGCAGGAGGCCGAGGCCGCCGCGGAACGCGCCGCCGCCGCGCAACGTCAGCAGGCGCTCATGGCGGCGGTCCAGTTCGGCGTCAATTACGCGCAGGGGATGATGCAGGGCGCCAACGCCTCGACGATGATGGGCCACTACACCGAGGCGCTGCAGACCAGCTTCGCCATTCAAGAAAACCTCGACAACCTCAACGAGACGCTGCGAAAGACCTATGGGGTCATCGGTGATGCGGCGGTCCAGTTTCGGCAGGTGGCCGCGGACGACATTCCCAAGGTGGAGGCGGGCCAGACGTTCGTGCCGCAAGAGGTGGCGTTCTACCTGGCGAGCGCCAAGACACGAGCTGGCTATTT
>MGST01000099.1 GCA_001798605.1 Deltaproteobacteria bacterium RIFOXYA12_FULL_58_15
GACCTGGTTCCTTCGCCAACGTCTGGAAGTGTCGCCGCAATTGCGTAGTAGTAGGTCGTGTCGTTATTTGCCGGTTGGTGACGCCAAGGGGAGACCACAGACCGGACGAGGTGGGTGAGGTCCCCGGGAGACGTTCCCCAGTACACCGTGTGTTGAGCGTCGGGAATTGCGCTCCAGCGCAGGTAAACGGCCGAGTCCCCGGCTACAGCATAGAGACCCGTGGGGGTGGGTAGGGTCGCGAGCTCTGTCGCCGATATCGCGAAATCAGCACCGGGACCCACGGCGGCGTAGTCGATCCGTAGAAACAAAGAATCCCCGGTCGCGGCCACAACACATTGTTCGGCCTCGATGCCGACTGACGACGCAGGGCACAGGTAGGGGGTGGTGAAGGTCGCATCGGTAAAGATCTGGAGATCGACGTCGTCGCTAAGGTTCCATAAGAAGATGGAGTAATCGGTTCCCGCAACAACCGGTGTTATCTCGAAATAGCTGCTCGTGCTCGCGAGCACCGTGTTGTCGACCCGGGCCGTGTGACCGACGCCCAGTCCGACGACCTTGGGATGGGCAACCGTTCCAGTGTCGGGCTCGCGCGTGACGAGAAAACTCCCTGTCAGGTGGACTGCGCTCGCCGCGCAATTCTCCACTCGGCAGAGCGTCAGGTCAAAGGTTGCGCCGATCTTGCCACCCACGTCGTCGTGACGATCGACGTCGATGATCCCTGACGTGAAGGTGCCGTTGTCGTTTTCAAAACGGTTGGCACCACTTTGGTAGCGAGCACGAGCATCTTCGTCGGCAATCGAGTAGGTGCCCACCTGATCAGAATAGAACTCAATCTCCAGTGACTCCTCCCAGGTTTCGTTGGCGTAGCCAAGGTTCAGCCTTACGACGGTGGTTGGCTGCGGTGCCCTGCCCCATGACGCGGTGAGATCATACTCGGCGCAGAAAACCGGGTCGGAACCATCGGGAGCGGACGGGTCAGCGATTTCGCGATGCTCGACTGGTGGCGTGTTGTTGACGCTGAGGGTCCATGTCTCGGGCTCTTGTGGGGTGGCGCTGATCTCGTCTGACGCGGGGCTTTCGCCCACAGCGTTGTGAGCGGTGACGGCGAAATAATATGTCGTGTCGTTGGTGAGTCCGGCGACGACGGCTCCAGGTTGTGCTCCTGCGATTGAGGTGCCCGCGGTCGCTGGGGATGATTCTGCAAAATAGATGGTGTAGGACGTCGCCGTCGCCGAGAGCGCCCAGGTGAGCTGCACCACTCCCACGCCAGGTTCGGCAATCAGTCCGGTTGGAGCTGCGGGCACCTCCGTTGGAAGGATGGGGGTGGCACTCACCTCCTGCGAAGGGGAACTCTCACCGACATCATTGATTGCGGTGACAATCACGAAATAGGTGGTGCCATTGGTCAGGCCCATCACCGCCTGCGGTGGCGTGACAGCTTCGACCAGGGTTCCGGCAGTGCCAGTACCCGAGGTCTCTGAGTAGTAGAGGTTGTGAGATGTTGCGCCAGTGGCCGGCGTCCAGGTGACGGTGATTTGAGAATCTGCTCCAACGGCGGACACGGCCGACGGTGGCGCAGGCGGTTGGGGAGTGGCTTCGGGAGTGGCAGAGCTCTCGTTACTCGGGATGCTCTCGCCCGCTTCATTGACGGCTGTCACCACAAAGTAATGTACCGCTCCGTTGACCAAGCCCGTCACCGTGTCGCCCGATGACTGGTGGGCTACGAGGATTCCAGCGGCGCCGAGCCCAGCGGTCACGCTGTGGTAGACGTTGTAGAGGTCGGCATTGTCGACGGCGTCCCAGGTCAAGGTGACCGAGGCGTCACCAGCTGTCGCCACCACATTCTGTGGTGGGTCAGGTATCACCGCACTGGTCACAGGGGTGGCGCTCACTTCGTTTGAGGGTGCGGATTCGCCATTTCCGTTTTCAGCTGTAACGACGAAGTAATAGGTGACGCCGTTGGTGAGCCCCGTGATCGGTTGGTTTGAAGCGGCTGCCTCGACCTTGGTGCCAAGAGTGCCCGCTCCAGAAGTGATCGCCCAATACACGTTGTAAGTCGCGGCACCCGGCGTTGCGGTCCAGGACAAGGTCACGGCCTCGTCACCTGCCGTGGTCACAACGTTGGTTGGCGTGTAGGGGATGGCCGTGGAGGGAAAGGGAGTGGCGCTCACCTCCGGTGAGAGGGGACTCTCGCCAAACCGGTTCTTCGCTGCGATTGCGTAGTAATAGGTCTTTTCATTTTCGAGGCCCGTGTGGATGTATGAGTTTTCGGCGGCGGGGAGATCGGCGATGACCCCGTCATCTTTGCTGACACCGGGATCGACTGACCAATAGATGGAATACGTGGACGTACCGGTTGATGGGCTCCAGGTGATCGTCACCTCGCCGTCCCCAGCATCGGCGCGTGCCATCAAGGGTGCGCCAGGTGCCGGTTGGGGGGTGGCACCAACCTCCGGGGAGGGCATGCTGTCGCCTTTCGCGTTGCTCGCGACGATGACATAGAAGTACATCTGATTGTTGACGAGCGGCCTGTGAACATATGGCGACGTCACGTCGGTTAGCGAATTGCCGTTGTCAGGACCCACACCGGAGGTCTGCGACCAATAAATGGTGTAACTCGTCGCATGAGCGGACTGACTCCAGGAGAGTTGGATCTCCTTGTCCGCCGCAGTGGCCACCACGTCTTTCGGCGCGTCTGGACCATCGGTGGCACCCGAGTTTTCATCGCAACCTGCGATGGTGAACATGGCTGTTACAAAGATGGCCCAGGCGGTCTTTGTTGTAGCCGACTGAGATCTCGAAATCATTCTTCCCGCATGATTGTGCATCAATTGTTCCTCGGGCTCACTGGCAGATGCCACCGCTGCAGTTGTTGCTCGCGCAATCACTGGCCTCGTCGCAGGCGTAACCGATTGCGCATTTCGCACACTCTGCGCCGCCGCAGTCGACATCTGTCTCGTCGCCGTTGACCACGTGGTCCGCGCACATGTCGGGGCAACCGCCTGGACGATCGACTATCCACAGACCGTAGGTGATGTCGCCCGGAGAGCGAAAATCGAGGTAGAGCCGTACGTAGTAAGTGGTTCCGGCCACGGCGTTCAAGGTGAGCTCTTCGAAATTGTTCTTTGTGCGACTGTCTGCAATGGGCGTTGTCGTTCCGAGCTCCGGATAGGTATCGAAAACCTGGACGTCGATATCGGCGGCGTAATGGTCGAAACGAGAGCAGACGCTGACTGAGGTAGATGTTTGGGTGCTGACTGCGAACCAATCCTCGTTATCGCACAGCTGCATGCTGCCGTACTCCAGGTTATCGTCGGGGAGAGTGAGCTCGGTCGGCCAGCGATAGGTGGCGGGGCCAAATCGGTCGTCGAGGCAGTCGCGGTGGATGACGAACTCCATGTCGTACTCATTTTCGTGATCAGGGGAGGTGCCCGGATCGAGCTTGATCAGATAATCACCTTGGGCAGAGGTGGACGGCAGTCGGTAGCTGAAGCTCATCACGCCGGTGTTGGAATTGTCGTAATCAGAGGCGAGGCTCGAGCCACCGCCGTCGGGGCGGAATAGAAAGAGGTTGGTGTTGCCCTGCGAGGGGTCGTAATTGACGGTCACCTCGAGAAGATCCAGTTGTTGCAGTGGTACGGAGTACCAATCCACGTCGGTTTCGCAGACCAACAAACCGGTGAGTTTGGCTTCCTCGCGGCCAGCGGTTGTTGGTGACAAATGGAGAATCACGGGGGTCGCGGTCGCGGCGGTGTCATTGTCCTCCAGAGCATCGTCGATGCACCCAGCCGGCGTTATCTCGACAGTGAGATCGTAGGCCGAAACCGGCCAATCGCCACGGTTGTAAACGACGATGTACACTGTGTCTTCGCCTGCCTCGGCCCGCACTGATTGGGCACCTGTGTTGTTGTTGGTCGAAAGGTCCAGTTGGCCGGTGGTTGGTATATCTGCTTCGGGCAAAGTGGCGCTTGCCACTGTGGAATCATAAACGGCAAGACCGAGCTCGCCAGTGCCGATGGTGTAGGTGATATCGACGTTGACGCCGGTGTATTCACCCATCTCTATGGTGTACCAATCGGCGTCGCCGACGCAGGAGGACAATTCTTCTGTGTCACCAGCTGGGTAGGTGTGGGCTGGGTCTTCGGCGCTGCTCGGCCATGGGGGGAACAGCAGGGGCGCAGCAGCGGCGGGGGTGTCGTTGCGGCTGTCGGCAGACAAATCACCAAGGGTGTCGAGGTTGCACGCCGGTGGGGGTTCGAGCTCGAAGCGCAGGGTGTAGTTAACGGGCTCCTCGACAGATGACTTGGCCGCGACCGCCACGTAGACGAGTTCGCCGTTGGTTGGCAACTGGACACTTTGGGTCTGTGGATTGCCACTCTGCAGCGCATTTGCCACACTCTGTGGGTTGGTGCCGATAAAGACGAGTAGATCGGTGGGTTGCGTCGAGACATTGAGGATCTCCGCGGAAACCCGTTGACCTGCACCGAGACCATCGAGCACGCCACCAGTGTTGGCACCGAGCACGAACCAGTCGAGATCCGTCACGCACATTGTCAAATCGAGGTCCCGTGGGATTGATGGCTCGAGGGCGATGCCGGATGCGTCAGCGAAACGGTCGTTATACCCGGTGGTGTCGAAAGGTTCGGGGCTCTCGGTCTGTGTGTCGTAGATGTCCTCTATACAGACAGTGCCGCCGATGGGGCGCACCTCTACGTGCAAATCGTATGGGGTGTCATAGCCGAAGGATTCACTGACCCGAAGCAGGAATTTTGCCGGCACTCGCGTACCGCCATACACGGTCTCTTCGTCGCCCGAGGTGACTGATGAATCGAAGTATACGGTCTCGGTGGCGGCCTGGGAGGGCTCGAACGGTCCATACAAGACGAGGTCAATATTCTGATCAGGATAATTGCCCACAGTTGCAACAGCCTCGGAGCCCGCGGGCACGTGGATGATGTAGTAATCGATGTCGAGGGGGCACAAGCGCATCGAGTCGACACACTCGATGGCATGATAACCGGTGAGCTCGCCGCTCGTGCGGATGCAGCCGAGTGCAACGGGCACTGCCGGGTCGTTGATCACGGTGGCGGTGTTCGCTGAGTTGTTCTGGCCCCCTTCGTCGCAAACCACACCGGTGGAGCGGACGATCTCGAGGCTGTAATCTCCGAAGGAAAAGATGCGACTCACGTGCAGATAATAGGTGTCATCTGTATTGATATTCAGTTCCAGGGCCTGCGGAAATTGCGAGACGGTGCCGGTGGCGAGGTTGGCAATGCCATCGGCTCCATAGAGCGTCAAGTTCCCCTGGAGGTCGCTCTCAGTGTGGGCGGTGATTTGAATGTGATCGCCGCGCTCAAGTGTCAGGCTGTACCAGTCGATGTCGTCTTCGCAAAGGGTGAGCTCCAACAGTACTGGTTCGGCATTTCTCTCGGGCACGGGAAGCCACCGTGCCGACGTTCGCGATTCATTTGCTTCGAAGGCATCCGGGTCGCATCTGCAAACGTTGTCTGCAGGATCGCAATAATCGCCTTTGACGCAGCCGCCGTCGTCCGCGCAGTGGGGAGCGCAACGGTGGTCGATTCGGTCACAGGACTGTGTCGGCACGCAGTCCGATGGTTCCCGACAGAAACCAGCCGGCACGCACACGCCGCCAACCACATCGCACTCTGGTTTGCTGCTGGTGTTGCATTCGTCGTCACAGACACATTGGACGCAGATGCCGACAGGAGAGCAGAAGGTTCCATTGGGACATCCGACGCCGATTTTCGGCTCCATCGGGCAAGTGGCGGTGATCGGATCGGGGGGTAGGCATTCGCGTCTGAAGCACACACCTGCGACAGTTGGGTCCGAGCTCGAACAGCGAAACTCCTCCATACCGCAGCAGTTGAAATTGCTGAAACAGGCAGCTGGTGGCAGGCACAGCTCTGTTTGCGGATCGCACTCGAGACCTGCGGGGCATGCATTGACGTCATTCTGGCACGAAACGTCGTCGTCAGGAGGGGACATGCATCCGCGCGTAAAAGGATTGCAGATATCTCCTACGCGGCAGTCGTCGCTGTCGTCGCAAAGGCTCACGAACGTGTAGTTGTCTTGCCCTGGGATACCAATCCAGTTGCCGTGGGCGTTGGCCGCGCCAGTTGCATCTGCGGCACCGATCGGGAGGCACTGGTCCTCGCTGCATGTTTCATGGCACGCACAGCTGGCGTCGCTCAAGCAACCGACGCAGCGGCCTTCGCCAGTGTGGCAGAAGGGCATCGCCTCATTGGTGCAGTCCTCGTGGGTAAGGCACTCTTGCGTGTGTGTCTGACCTCGTCTTCCGCAGTTGGATGTGGCAAGAAGCGGCAAGATGGCAAGAAATGAGATAAATCGCATGGTCTACCTTAACCCCCCACGGGCCGATAAAACCCTGGGCTAATAGGGATCGGTTTGCCTGCGTATAACCGCGCCGCACTCATCAGACAAGGGGGCACAAGACCCCCAAAACCACACCGAGGGGCACCGGTGAGACGTAGCGAAGTCGATAAGCGATGCACAGGCACCGGGCGTCGGCTATGCTATGGTGGTTTTGTGTCGTTGTAAGTCTTGGCGCTCGGGAGTCCCATGAGAAATACGGTAGGAGTCGGTGTGGTACTGTTGGGGGTCGTGCTGACAGGTTCCGCAGCCGACGCAGTGGCTCAGTCTTGGAACATCACTTCAAAGCACGAGGTCAGTCGTGAGCGAAAACTGAGGGCGTATCACCTCTGGCAGACTGACTCCGCATTGTCGTTTGTGGTGGTGGGCCCAGCTGAGATGGCGATTCTTCTGCGCCCAGTGACCCATGACCCAAAGCTCGAGTTTGAGGCCGTACTCAACCGCGACGACCAGTTTCAGTCGCGAAAAAAGCTCCTGGTGAGTAAGGCGAGGTTGAAAACAGAACATGGCAGAATTCCCCAACGGGACGTAGCCATTCATCTGGCGGTGCCTGCAGGGGAACATCGGTATGTGCTGAAATTGAGGGGAATTGAGGCGATAGCCTATTTCCGTATGCAGGCAATCAAAAAGGTCAAAAAGAAGCTCCTCATGGATCCGGAGGTTCTGCTCGAAGGGGTCGCAAGTATTGACGCCGTGAAGGGTGGGGGCGCAAGTGTTGACGCCGGTGAGGGTGACTCCGATGAGACCACGACCATAGGGGCCGCAGATACTTTCGATTCAGATTCCGCCCCAGCGTCTGCAATCGCAGAAGAAACGCCCGTTGACATGGGTGCCGTGGCTACCGGGGCGTCCGCCACGGATTCGGGGACAGAGGAGGTCGTCAAGCATGACGAATTGGCGGCCAAGACTGTTTCCGGGGCAACACCAGAGTTGTTGGCCAAGGAGCGGAAAAAGACCTTTGTGGTTCCGCTCAAGGGGACAGGCGTCGACGACAGTGTCGTCGCTCTGTTGCAGAACCAACTCGAGGCGCGGCTCGGCACAGTTCCGAATGTCGATGTTGTCACTACTGCTGAGATTCAAGCGCTACTCGAGCACGCGGAGACACAGCTGTCGATGGGATGTGAATCGGACACCACCTGTCTCGCGGAGCTCGGGCAGTCGGCCGATGCCGATTTGTTGTTGGCCGGCAACATCGGCAAGGTCGGGGACGTCTTGATGTTGAGTCTATCGTTAATAGAACCGAAGATTGGACAAACCGTCGGGCGAGCGACCGTCACCGCCCACAACGTTGAGTCCTTAGTTGAGCAGATACCGACCGCAATTGGCCGCGTTTTTGGTTTCGCAGAACAAACAGCAGTAACGCGGTTTTCCCTAGAGGTGCCCGATGACGGTCTCAAACTCGCGGTCATGCCGTTGATGGGCCATGGCATTGAAGCGGGCACGGGAGAGAACCTCACCCAGGTGGTTGCCTTGGAGCTCAAGAATCTCGCCGGCATCTCCGTCATCTCTCAAGACGAAATTGCGGCGATGTTGCAGCTCGAGTCGACGAAGGTTGCGGTCGGTTGTGAGGATGCTTCATGTTTTGCCGAAATCGGCGGCGCCTTGGGGGTCGACTACTTGGTCATCGGCAGCGTCGGCCTACTGGGCGACACCTATCTGGTCGGACTCAAGCTCATTGAAACGGGGGAGGCGAAGGTTGCCAATCGGGTCAATGAAGCCTTCAAGGGGCGGGCTTCGGATCTGTTGCGTGCGGCAAAGTTTGCTGTCTATCAACTTGTCGGAGCCGAGTTCGACGCTCCGGGCAAACTGGCTGTGCGTGTTTCTCCAGAGGAAGATTTCGAGATCGAGCTCGATGGTGAATGGGTGGACGATAGGGTCGCACTCACCAGTCTTGCGCCAGGTCGCCACAACCTGCGGATCAACGCCGAAGGTTATTACAGTGAATATCTCGAAACCTACGTCGAGCCGGGTTTGGTGAATATGGTCATGCTGGAGCTCAGTGAGCTTCCTACACCTTGGTACAAGCGGTGGTGGGTGTGGACGATTGGATTGAGCGTCGTTGCCGGTGGTGTGACCTCAGCCATTTTGCTTACCGGCCAAGATGAGGGCAAGAAGACCGGCTCAATCGAGTTGTCCTTGCAAAGGGGGCTCACCAATGCACGCTAGTCGTTGTGACTTTCGCTGGGGATTGGTCATTGCAGCAGCGGCATTGGCGGCGTGTCAATCGCCGCAGGCGGGAGAGGTTGAGCTCGTTGCTCGGTGGCACGAGTCGGCACGATTGGGCGGCGGTCATGGGGGCGATGCGTTGACGCTCCCTGCCAGCGTTATCAAGCTCAGAGCTATCGTTACCGGTCCAGGCATCTCTACCGCCGTCGTTGTGGAGTTTGAGCTCGATTCCAATGAAAAGGACACGATTCGCATAGATGAGGTGCCGATCGGCAATGACCGTGTGGTGATGCTGTTGGGACTCGAGGCCGACGGATGGTCGCTTTTCACCGGACAAACGGATCCTGTCGATGTGATCGCCAACAAGACGACCAGCGCAGGAATCGTCTTGTACGATGCGCCGCAGGAAGTTGACGCGCAAGGCAATGCGCTCATCTCCGTGTTGATAAACAACGGCGGCATTGCAACTGCCACCCGAGACGTAACCGTGCGGATCATTGCAGCCGGTGCACGAGAGATGGTGCTGTCAAACACAGCCATCGGTTTCGAATCTTACGATGATCTGCAATGGCAAACCTACTCTGCGGGAACCGTCGATTGGAGCCTGACCGCGGGAGACGGTGTGAAGATCGTCTACGCCGTGGTCCGGGATGAACGGGGCTTGAGTTCCCGCTCCATTGCGAGTCAACCGATCATCCTCGACACCACCGGCCCCGTGGTCAACAAGAACCTTCTGGTGGTGACGTCCAATCCACCTGGATCGGACGATGCGGTCCGTGGCAACAATGCGGCCACTGAGGCGCAGGCGACAGTCGCGGTCTTCAGCGATGCGGAGGCTCTCAACGCCATCGCCTCGATTGTGGCCACCGCCGACGGTGCCTTCGCTGATGTTTCCCTTGGGGACAACTACACCGATGAGACCAGCGCCAATCTTGGTCAGGGAACCTATTGGATTCGTGCTACCGACACGCTGGGCAATACGGGGGCGTTGGTCCCCTTTGATACCGATATCGAGCCTCCTGCCATCGCCTTTGTCTCCACCGTTCCGTTCTTTGTGCGCAATGGCGTGGGCGTCGTCATCAATGTTCGAGCGACCGACCTTCTCGCGGCATCCCCCTACGTTGAGTTGTCCGGCTACCCGACTCCTCCGACTGAGGTCGCCGTGTTTGACTGTGCCACCTTCGCGGTTGGTAATATTTACGAGTGCACTTGGACCAGCCGCGGAGCGGAACCAGAAGACTTCATGGATGTCGTCATTGTGGCAACCAAAGAGGGCTCGGGGAACGTCGCAGAAGTGATAGCCGAAGATGCAATCCTGTTTGACTACACCAATCCTGACACCCTGTTGGTCGATACCGATTTGATCGTCAATTCCAACCCCGTTGGACAAGACGACACTCTGTTCGCCTCGCCTGGGGTCTTCGCACCTTTCACCCTCGTTGAGCTCTACTCGGCCTGGCCCAATTGGCCGTCGATTCCTGCTACCTGTGGCGGCTATACCTTTCTCAAGACGGTGGTGGCCGACGCCGCTGGAGGTCTCGACAACGTATCTCTCGGCGACAATCTGATTGGCAGCTTCCGGGCACGGGCCCTCGATGCCGCGGGCAATGACAGGTGCGATCCCGACTGCTTGCACAGCTGCGTCGGCCAATACTGCGGCTTTCCCGGGTTCTGTTGTCCGCAGGGGGGCGATGACATTTACAGTTGTCCCGGTTATGCCGATCTCTGCAACGACGTCTCCGCACCGACGGCCCAGATTCGAACCTCCACGGCTGCGATTACCACCAGCACCGTCGCCGATTTTGAGTTTGTCCTCGAAGACAATGGTTGTGCCGAGCCTTCACTTCCCCTGACAGTCCAGTGTCGCCTCGACGATGCGCCGTTCGCCGAATGTCCTTTGAGCTACACGGTGACCGTTGCGCAGGGGTTCCATCGTCTCGAGTATTTCGGCGTGGATGGACTGGGTAACGATATTTTCACCGCGGGTGACAGCGGCGGGCGGGACGAGCCTGCCCCGCAGTCCTTCACCTGGCGAGTGCAACCACGCAATCTCGCCTTCGACGCCTTACCCGTTGCTCCCGTTCAACACCAGGGGTACATCGTTGATGCCGCTGGGACCGCTCACCTTTTTGTCGGTGGCGACAGACTTCGACATTTCTACAAGCCCCCTGCTGGCACCTTTGCCAGCGAAGTCGTCCACTCAAAGCCGGCTCAGAACATTGTTGCGGTGGCCGATGGCTCCAATGTGACCTTCGCCTTCACCAGCGGCGAGGGTGTCGATCTGTTCGTTGGGACGGGAACAACCGGCGGTTGGGCGATTGATCTTCTGGAGGCCGGTGCCAACGTCATAGACAACAGCATTGCTCTCACCCGCAACAGCAGCGGAGGCATTGCGCTTGCCGCCAACGCAAAGCTCAGCTCGACCTTGGATCTCGGTGCCATCTACCTGTGGGAGCGAAGTGGATCCACATGGGGAGCTGCCGAACTAATCGTTTCGAATCGAAGTCAGGAGGTGCGGGCCAGCTTCGATGCAAGTGATGATTTGTGGGTCTATTGGACGCAGATCTATTCCGACTCCGGCTCCAACGACGGCCGCAACATGATGGTGAAGCAAAGGATGGGGCAGGTGTGGCAGGATTCCCACATAGTCTTGGCCGATCTGCCCAATTGGCCACCCAACTACCGTTATCCAACGATCGCCATCGCCAACGACGGGGCACCCGTTGTGACGTACCGCAACGGAACCAACGACAACAGCGTGTCGGTGAAGTACGATGGCACGGATTTCAGCGCCACACCGATCGATCTCGGCTACAGCGGAAACGCTGCCGTGGCAACAGCCAGCGACGGCGTGCTGTGGTACGCCATGACCGGTGCCGAGGGAAGCACGACTATGGGGATAGGTCGTCTCGATGGCGGCAGCGTGACTGGGACAACGCTCTTGGGATTGGGAAAGCAGATTGAATCGACGTCGCTGTGGGTTGCAAGTGTTGGCGACATCGCCGCTGCGGTGATCGATGTGGCCTTCTCCTATCTCGATGCGGACGACGTGATCCATACCGGACGGGTTGTGCACAATGGGACTGCTGCCGAAGCCCTCGTTGTCGGTGAGCAAATCGCTGGTATGTCGATGCTCCAAAACGCAACCAGTCCGACTGCGCTCGTTCGGGTGGTGGGGGTGCATCGAATCATTGCTGCCACCTACGACGAAGGTAGCGACTCATGGACGACTGAAGTGGTGAAGGATGGCCCGGCGGGGATTGGTGGCCATCTCGGTGGTGTTGCCACCTCGACCGACCGATGGGTCGTTCATCATGACGCCACCGTGGGAGCTGCGACCGCCGAGCTCTTTGTCGAGCGAGATGACGGCACAGGCTGGAGCTCTCTCGGGCCTATGACCTTAGCGAGCGATCGCGCAACCCTGCCGGTTGTGGGTGTCACCCACGCCGATAACCCGGTTATCGCCTATCGACTCGAGGCAGGGGGCAATGACGATATCATGGTGACTTGGTGGGATGGCGGCGGCTTCGTGCCAGCAATCGCCGTCGCTGATGTGTCGGGATCGGCCCCTGTCGAGATGGCAATCATTGGCGATCACAACGGCAGTGGGACTGACGGCGAAAGCTGGATCGTCTACGCCAATTCCACTCATGAGGTCAGGGTGATTAGGGTCGATCTCACGGATCCCGCAAGTGCGACCGCCGAAACCGTCGATACGCTGGACGGTGAGCCCACTGTGTCCGCAGGTCTCAATGCTGGAGTTGAACCGGTTATCTTCTACCACGCCCGCTATTCGGTCTCAGGTTCTGGGTCTGCATCACCGATTTTTCGTGCCACCTACAGCGGGACCACTTGGGCCATCGACAATTTGAGCGCGAGTTTTGTTAGCCAAACGGGTGTGCCAGGAACCACCGACTGGATTGCCTCCGAGACTCAAGAGATGAGCGACGGTTCGAACAACTATTCCACCGTTCAGTTTGCCTACGACAGCAGTGGCTTGCTGAGATTGGCCTTGGTTGCCTACGACGGCTCTTGGGAAGAGGCGGGCATTCACCATTACGCGATGGTGGTTGAAACCAGTGCGGGATATTTCGAGGTTCTTGGAGTTTGGCCGTTCCCCTCCCTTTCTCATCAGTGGGTTCACAGCGGTACTCCCAACCGTCCGTTTGCCCATGTGACCGTGCTTGCCGACGACACCGGCATGTTGATTTGGCCCGATGCCGATCGTGAGGATCTGCTGTCGGCCCGGATGGGCGATTTCTGACCACGGTGTTCGACGACACGGTCGACGTGTATCGTGAGGATGAAATACAGTCCTGGTCCCGACGGGGCAAGGGCCTCCGCATTTGCCTGGCCTTACACCGGCGGTGGCGACGCTTGGGTCATTGTGGCAGGGACGGAATAAGCCCTTTCTGGGAAGCCAACTCTTGAATCTGACGTGGAGCTTGCCGAGCATCGAGTACGAATCCATCCACCTCGATCATCCACGCCAGTGGGTTCGAGTCGAGCTTGCTCGGCAGACACCAGCGTGGCTCCAGTTGCCCTATGTCGAGCAGCTTCTTGATCTCCGTTGCCCTCGCGCTCGCGGTGCTCGGGGCGGTCCTGAACAGCTTGCACAGGTCGCCACGAGACAAGAAGGGCGATGATGCTTCGTCGAACAGGAAGTTCACGAAACCGAGCGTGTACACCACGGCACACGCCCAGGTCGTGATCTTCCCCTTCTCGAGGGGGGAAGGACGCTTCCTACAGAGCGTCGCCGTTAGCTCGCGACTGAGCTGGCAATACTCCTCGTTCAGGTGCTTTGAGCACACTCGGTCTGTCTGGACCACGACCTCCTCGAAAGTTCCCCGCATCGCCTTCGGCACAGACTTGAGCAGGTTGTCGAGTCGAGGCGACGCCGGTGCGGGCGCCTCTGTGGTTGTGTCTGCGTCATCTTCTTCCGTCAACCAGTGAGCCTCGGGATGCGGGAAGGTGAGCCTGACCTTGGGTTGTCCGGGCAGTGTGCTCAACGAGTAGACTGCAGTGATGGGTTCGATCCGTTCTGCTGCGAGGCGCTCCCCGTGCTCCGCAAAAAACTGAGCCAGTCCCTTTGCGCAGGCTGTCGCCAACAGTACGTCTCGGTCGTCCAGAGGATGCACCACACAATCAGCATCGATGCGTCGAATGTGTGGGTATGCCTGCGGACTCACCAC
>MGST01000100.1:0-1071 GCA_001798605.1 Deltaproteobacteria bacterium RIFOXYA12_FULL_58_15
CTCGGGTATCAGCGCAAACAACCCAACCGTGGTGTTGACCCCCGAGGGTGGCGACGACCTCGGCGACGCCATAGCATTCCCCGGCAATATCAATGGCGATGGCTACAATGATTTGGCTGTGGGTGCCGACGACAACGTCTTTGTTTTCCACGGTGGGTTTGGTGGCATTGGCGGCAGCCCTACGGTCCTGAGCGACCCAGATGACAGCCGCAACTTCGGCCAAGTGCTCTCGGAGTCAGGAGATCTGAATGGGGATGGCTTTGCCGACCTTCTGGTCGCCGCTCCCCAATGGACTGGGGTGGGGGAGCCAGGTGTCGTGTACGTCTACTCGGGGGGCCAAGGCGGCATCTCGGCTGCGCCGGGTCAGACAATACTCGCGCCAACGGCGAGCATGGGCTTTGGTCGCTATGTCGCGGGTGGCGATGATTGGAATGGCGACGGCCTTCCAGATGTGGCCATCGGAGACATGGAGCAATCGGGTGAGCAAAGGCGTGCCGTTGTGCGTCTGTACCGCGGACGGCGTGCGGTGATCCTGCTCGACCCATCGGTGACCTTCAGGCCCAACGATACTCAGATCGCATTTGGAATCGCCGCCGCAGCCGCGGGGGACCTGGACCAGGACGGTTACGCCGACTTGCTGGCAACGTACTTCACGTCGGAAGGTGGGGCAGCAGCCGCTGTCTTCGGAGCTTCATCGAGCTTGTCTTTGGAGAACGCTCAAACTGTGACAATGAGCCCAAGTCCCGAAGCGACGCGTGGTGCTTTTGGTTTGCGCATTGCGGGAAGAATGGATCTCAACGGCGACGATTATCCCGACATGGCAATATCCGCACCTGGTGAAGCTGGCGAGCACGACATGGCAGGGGCAGCGTATGTCTACTTTGGCGGTGAGGCGGATTGGTCCCTACCCACCCGGCTAATCGGGGCGGAAACACGCTATGAATCATTCGGGTACGTCATGGCGGGTGTCGGCGATTTGAACGGCGATGGCTTTGACGAACTCGCCATCATGGGAAGCCTTGGCGAGATAGACGAATCAGCGGTCTATCTCCACATGGGTGCAGCAACGGG
>MGST01000100.1:1125-13772 GCA_001798605.1 Deltaproteobacteria bacterium RIFOXYA12_FULL_58_15
CAGCGAGTTTGGGATGTTGGGGTACATGTCGTTGTGATCGGGCAGCGCCCTGATGTTGGCCGGTCCGGCGTTGAGACCTACTCAGGAAGGCAGACTGCGCCCGAGCTTCCTTGAGCGAACAGACTTTTCAGGAAAGTCTCCAATAGTTTCTTGAGGAAGCCACCATCAGACCCGCCGCATTTCTCTCCAGTGGGGCAGGTATCGTTGATCTGCGCGATCAGAAGGTCGCAGACCTGCCGGCATTTCGCATTGCAGCTTGCTGCATCGAGGCCAGATTCGCATAGCAATCCTTCGAGGAAGGTCGCCGGTGCGCACACCGTCCCACCTGCGCATTCATCAGTGGTGTCGCATGGTTGATTTGTATCGGTGACGACCTCGCTCACACACACATGGCTTGCGTTGCAGTTGCACAGATTCGCCTGCGTGCAGGAGCACCACGATTGTCCTGGGCAACTCGCTCCACAATCTGCGCTGTCTCTGCATCCAGGTTCGCAAGTGCTGGTCGGCAGGTTACAGTAATCCCCAACCGGGCATTGCCCATCGCGGGTGCACTCGGGGCCGCCCTCGGGCATGCAAAGCGGTGGGTTGAAGTTGTCTTTGCACTCGAATCCGGCCGCCGCGCATTGCCCGTCGACGCAAGCATCTGGGTTGCCGCAGTGGTGCTCGTCGTCGCCCTGGTCTTGGCGGCACACGAGAGTGTAGGGAACGCATTGCTCGTGCCCGGCGAGGTCGTCGGTGTTGGGCGGACAGGGCTTCGCTGGTTGGCATATGGTGGAGGCGCAGTAGTTGTCCTCGCCACACGAGATGTCGCCTGCGGGAGTGGGTGAGCAGGATCCGGTGACCTGACATTGGCCATCTTCCGTGTTGCAGGTGCAACCCGTGGCGCATCCGGGACGATCATTGCAGTCGTCGTCGTTGGTGCATTCGCCTGTGGCATTCGGGTCGATGCAGGTGCCATCGATGCAATTCCAATCGACGGGACATTCTTCGGCGAAGTAACAGTAGTCCTTCGGCCACTTGCAGGTGTGGGAGGACGGCGAACAGACTTCGCCGGGCGGGCAATCGGTGCGCACGCCTGGGGTGCACTCGGTGTTGGTCCAACAACGACGCATGCCGTCGGCTGGGTAGGCGTGGCATTCCTGACCGAAGACGCCGCAGGAGTTGTCGTCGGTGCAGGCACCGGAGCAACTGCCAGTGGTGCCAGCCAGCCACGTTCGCAGGGTCGGGAAATGACAGTACTCGTCCGAATCACATGCGGCGTGCGTGGCACATGATGGGGCCGCAACACAACGACCGCCTTCACAGACGCCGCTTTCGCATTGGTTGTTATCGCTGCAGAAGGTTTGCGCGCTGTCACCACCGGTCGGTGAGTCACCGTCAGCCTTGCCGCCGGCTCGGCCGCCACATGCTGCGACGAACATGACGAGTGCTATTGCCAATAACCCATTACTCAATCTCATTAGGTGCTCCTCAAATAAAATAGGGACGGGACTCGTTTTTCCAATACCCACACCGCCCACCTTGTGGTTACGAAGCCCACCAAGCCGACACGATGGTAGGATCCTCAATCCGTCTCTGTCAATCAATCACCGACAGCACGACAGCAATATTAACGATACCGCAGACGAAATGATTCTCAAGTATTGGGTGCAGCAATTGCGACATTGTCCTACATGTCGGACAACTCCATACCTCATCGAGCTGGTCGGTGGCCGAAGAGCCGAAGAGCCGAAGAGCCGAAGAGCCGAAGTGCCGAAGAAGACGACCGGCTTGCAACTGGCAAACCGTCGCGGTACTTGGCAGTGAGGGAGTCCAATCAATGTCACAGACATCCAAGAGAATCCTGGTCACCGGTGGTGCCGGTTTCATCGGTTCGCACCTGTGCGAGCGCCTTGTGGCAGAGGGCCACGATGTCATCTGCCTCGATAACTTTTTCACCGGCCGCAAGGAGAATGTCGAGCACCTGCGGGACAACGCAAACTTCGAGCTGATTCGCCACGACATCGTCGAGCCGCTCTTGGTGGAAGTCGACCAAATCTACAACCTCGCCTGTCCCGCTTCCCCGGTGCACTACCAATACAACGCCATCAAAACCGTGAAGGCCAATGTCTTGGGTGCCCTGCACGTCTTGGGCGTCGCCAAGCGAGTCAAAGCCCGGGTGTTTCAAGCCTCTACGTCTGAGGTGTATGGCGATCCATCGGTCCACCCGCAAGTCGAGACCTATTTCGGCAATGTCAACTGCAACGGCCTGCGAGCCTGCTACGACGAAGGCAAGCGCATTGCCGAAACCCTCTTTTGCGACTTTCACCGCATGAACGGTGTCGACATCCGCATTGCCCGCATCTTCAACACCTACGGTCCACGCATGATGGAAGACGACGGCCGTGTCGTCAGCAACTTCATCGTCCAGGCCCTAACCCATCAACCCATCACGGTGTACGGCGAGGGCCAACAAACCCGTTCGTTCTGTTACGTCGACGACCTCGTCGAAGGTTTCATCCGCCTGATGGGCGATGACGCCCCCACGACTCCCGTCAATTTGGGCAACCCCAACGAGATGACAGTCCTAGAGCTCGCCAAACAGATCATCACCCTCACCGAAAGCAAATCAGAGATCCGCCACGAACCCCTGCCACAGGATGACCCCACCCGCCGCCAGCCCGACATCACCAAGGCCAAACAGTACCTGGGTTGGGAACCCAAGGTAAGTCTCGCCGACGGTCTCAAAATGACGGTGGACTATTTTCGCAAACGGCGAGGCCGCAGCAGCTAGGCCTTGAGCCGCGGGTTGATCGAGGTGAGCGGCACGGTTTTGTTCTCCTCGCTCGCCTGTGCGTGTTCGGCAACGGGCGGCACCTCGGAGCTCGCGGCAGTCACCGCGTCGTGCTGATAATTCACGATTTCTGGGTTGACCAGCTCGTCTTGGGCGATCCGCAGTGACGCCGCATCACTCACCGAGGGGTCCATCTGCGAGCGCTTGTTCTCAATCTTGGCGTTCTCGCGATCTTCCTCAGTATAAATGTTACCGATGATCGTGTCGGCAGCCGATTTGTCGATCTCTGAAATGCCCACGGTTGCTGCTCCTTATGATGTTGTTAGACACCGAGGATACCATATCTAAATCCCACAACGACGCGTTTTCCACCCGCAGCGTCCCGCAGCGTCCCGCAGCGTCCCGCAGCGTCGCAGCGTCCGCAGCGTCCCGAACGTATGGACTCCTCGCCGCCGTTGGGCTATCTGCCGGCGCAACAAAGTTGTCCGTCCTACCTGCGGACGAGGGACTGCCGTCATGAAAAATCTGCCTGTCGTTTCTGTAAGACCGTGGGTGATCGTCTGTGCGGCAAGCGCGTTCGCGTTTCCGGTTACAGCGAGCGGTGCCGAGCGCACCAGCATTGCCGTTTTGGATTTCGTTGCCAAGTCTGGAATCTCGCAAGAATCGATGGACGCACTCGGGGATCTGGCGACCAACGCTATTCGCCAACTCGGTGACGTGGATGTGTACGGCAAGTCCGACATCGAATCGATGTTGGGATTTGAGCGATTCAAAGACGCCATTGGTTGCGACGACGTGCGGTGTTTGGCTGACATCGGCGGTTCCCTTGGGGTCCGCTTCATTGTTTCGGGAAACGTCGCGAAGCTCGGCGAGATCTTCCTTTTGAATCTGCGACTCATCGAGCCATCCAGCGCGCAGGTCGTCTCAAGCACCTCGAGAAAGGTGCCAGGCACCGAGTCAGCGCTGGTCGACGTTCTTCCCATCGTCATCCGAGAGTTGTTGAACAGCTCTCGCGTTGAGGTTCCAGGCCTGAGCCGCGGGGATGTGACGGGAGCAGGCGCAACCACAGCGGCCTCGGCAGCTGGCAGCTCTTCGACCATCCCGTTGTATTTGATGGACCAACGGATCACCGATGACGCCCGTGACCGCGCTGCCATTTATCGCTGGATCTGGATTCTCGGCGACGTCATAGGGATTGCCGGCGGCATTGCGGTTGCGACCACTCCGTTTCTTCACAACGAGTATGCCGGTTACACCGGTGCCAGCCTGGTCACCGCAGGTGTGGGCCTAGCCGCCGCCGGCTCCGGATTGCAGTTCTCGGCGCGCCAAGAGTACATCGACCCTGCGGTGCCGACGTATACCACCCACTGGAGTCGCATCCTGGCGTATGCCCTTTGGATAGCCGGCGCGGCCACCGTTTTCCCAGCGGTCAATTACGACAGTCAAGGGGAGTACGGCACCTCGACGCCCCTCGCGATCATTGGCGCTGTCTCATGGGGCGTTTCGGCGATTCTCTTCTCGGCAAGTCCCTACCTGGTGGGCAGCGACGCAACCTCGGCGTCCAGGCCATGAGACTAAGTAGCTTCCACACTGATCCCGCGGACCGCATCATTGTTGCGACAGCTCGTCTGGCGAAGATCCCCATCGTCACCAATGACACCAAGATCCAGAAATACCCACACGTCGAAACCATCTGGTGATCGAACAGCTGAATCAATGAGCTGAATCAATGCCGCCGATGTGGTTGTGCATGAGTCGTGACAGATGGATTTCGAGGGTTTCGGGCCGTTGTCTTGACGGCGCACTCGCTGTTGAGTAACCCCTGCGAAGCATGAAGCCTCAGCAAGCCATTGCAGCGTTGCGGCGTGCGCGCTCCATCGAGCACGTGTTGAACGTGCTAGGCGAAGTTCCCGAATTGGAAATGGCGCTGCAGTCTCCGCGCGGTCGCCTCATGGACAACGCGAGCGTTCAAGCCAAGAAGGTGATGGCATCGTTGCTCGGGAAGATGAATGGTGAAGGTGCAAGCATTGTCCAGCTCATGCGCAGCTTGGAGGGCTTGCGTGGACAACTGTACCGTCCATTGCGTCAGGAGTTGCTCGAGATCGCCCGGGAACGGGCCCTGGCGGCAGTTGACGATTTGGTCGCGTCAGGTGGCTGGCCAAAGGATCGCCCGCAGCCGCGAGACCACGAGCGAGCAGCCAAGGGTTCTTCCAACGGGGCAACCAAGGGTTCTTCCAAGGGGGCGGCCAAGGGTTCTTCCAAGGGGGCAGCCAAGGGTTCTGCCAAGGGGGCAGCCAACGACGAGTTCACTGCATACGAAATCGCCGAGGCGCTCGCCAAAGTCGGCAGCGCCCAGGCCGTTGACCAGTCAGGCACCGTGTTGCTCTTCGATGGCTGCTCGCCCGATTTGTATCCGCGTTATGTTTATTTCGACGATGGGTGGACCCTTGGCGAATTGTTGTTCGGTCGTCGATTGACAGCAGAAAACCAATCTATCGTGCGCAAGCAATTCGCCCATCGCATCGAGTGCGCTGGGGCCGCCCAGGAAGACGACCAGCAGCTCCGGGCTGCGCGCCGCCGATCGCTGAACAATCCGGCCCTGTCAGCCCTGGCCGGTTCCCTCTGGCAGGTGCGGGACGCGTTGCGCCCGTTTGTGCTCATGCGACCGTTGGACAAGAGCGGCAATCCTCTGTTGAAGCTCAAGCAGCAGAAGCGCACTTTGGATATTTGGTTTTCGGAGGCGATGCCGGTTGTGGGCAGCCGGCGAGCTGGGCGGCGGGTGAGGGTCTCGATACCCGTCGAGGCGTTGATTGGTTGGGCCGGAGCGTCAGATCCGCCCTTGGGAAGCTGTTCTGCGTGCGCCACGCCACGCTGCTTGCATCGACTGCGCGCCATCGACGCGGCGCTCATCTCGTTGTTGGGACTGCCTCCATTTGCCAAAACCCAGCGGGGTTTCGCGGCTACGCTGGCGGAGTTTGTGGCCAAGCCAGCTTGGGCGCGGACTCTCGACTCGCTGGTCGGGCAATTGCCCCGTCCCAAGCAGCACCAACCCAACCCGGCATTGATGTTTCGCATCGACCTTGGGCAATTGCCCCTGGTGTGGAGCTGGGGCCCCTTGCCGGAGCCGCAGGCGCTCGACAGTCTGGACCTCTCTGCCGGGGAACGCGAAGCCTATGCCATGGTTCGCGGGGTCTGCGCGGCATGGCAAGAGACTGGATTGGCGCGAGGCCATCGTTACTACTACGGTGCGCCGGAGGTCACGCTGGAGCACCTCTACTTGTTACGTGCTTTGGTGGACAGCGAGCGCGTTGTCGGTGCCGATGGCAAGCGCCGGGCGGTCGAGGTGGTCGAAGGCCGCCTGGTGCCGTGCAGGCGCGCTGATGTGTGGCACGTCATGGTTGCTTTTGGCGACCGTATGAGCGACCCGAGGCCAAAGCGATTCCCAGAAATCAAGGCAACCGATGATGGCGAAACGATTCGCGTCGAGCACCTGCCACGGGCAGTTGTGGAGATGATCGACACCGGCCTGCTCATGGAGCTCGAAGTACCCAAGTCGGCCGAAAAGGATCTTGCCACAGGACTTCTGCCTCTTTGCAACCGGCTTCCCCTGGAGATGCCCGTCGAGCTCAAGGGGGAGTCGATCCGAGTCGATCCCGAGGTGGTTTTGCGCGCGGAGTATCTGGATGGGCGAGTGCTGCGCATGAGCATTCGTTTGCGCCTCTGCCCGCAGGCACCGCTCGTGGTTCCCGGCGTTGGTGACGACGTCGTCCTCGGATTGGTGGACGAGCGCAACGGGGAAGTGGGGCACATCGAGCGCGATCTGGACGCGGAGGTGGCGTTCGTCAATCAGATCCTCGACCGGCATCCGCACGACACCATCTGGGATTTGGCGCTCGAGGACCTAGACGAAGCGCTGGATTTTCTCGCGCACATGCAAGAGCACCCCAAGGTGCGACTGGAGTGGCCCAAGGGTAAGGCCTTGCGCGTGCGTCGCCCCATGCGCGGCGACGAGTTGGCTCTGCAGGTCGTTGATGAGGGGCGCTTCTTTCAGCTCACCGGCGGCGTTGCTGGCGATGATCGCCAGGTCAGGCTGGCTTTGCTGCTCGCAGCGATCCGAGAAGACCGTCGCTACGTGGAGGTGAAAAAGGATACCTGGGCCAAGATCTCCAGTGACTTGGAGAAGAAACTCCGTCGTCTGCAACCGGCGCTGGTGGAAAAAAGTGGCAAGCTGCAGGTATCGGTGGCCGCCGAGAGCAGTCTCGAGGAGGTCTTCGGTGAGGACGGCGTTTTGGGCGAGCTGGAGGCGCACTCGCAGAGGTGGCTTCAGTTCATCCGTTCTGTGCGGGAATCCAAAACGCTGGAAGTCGACGTCCCCGCAACACTGCAGGCGACTCTGCGTCCGTATCAGGTGGAGGGTTTTCGATGGCTCACGCGTCTCGCCCATTGGGGCGCGGGCGCTTGCATTGCCGACGACATGGGGCTCGGCAAGACCATGCAGGCACTGGCTATCCTGTTGCACCGCAGCAGTCTCGGCCCGGCTCTCGTGGTCGCCCCGACGAGTGTCTGTTTCAACTGGATGCGTGAGGCCGAGCGCTTTGCCCCGTCGTTGCATAGGGTGCAGTACCGCGGCAATGACCGTGAGCGAGTGCTCGCCGATCTCGGCCCCGGGAGCGTGTTGGTGCTGAGCTACGCCCTGATGACCCGGGACATCGAGGTGCTCGCAGGAAAAGAATTCGCATCGCTGGTGTTCGATGAGGCCCATGCACTCAAAAACCCAGCGACCCACCGCTGCAAAGCTGCACTGCAGTTGCAGGCCAAATGGGTGGTCGGCTTGACCGGCACGCCCCTGGAAAACCGTCTGTCGGAGCTATGGTCGGTGGCGCGTGTGGTCATGCCGGGCTTGTTTGGGGGTTGGGAATGGTTCCGCAAGACCTATGCTGCGCCGATCGAAGGCTCGCGGGACGAGGCGGCCACCGCCACCTTGAGGAGCCGACTGCGCCCGTTTTTGTTGCGCCGAACCAAACGGGAGGTCGCCAGGGAGCTGCCGCTGCGTAGCGTTATCGATGTGCCAGTGGAGCTCGGTGAAGACGAGATGCGGTTATACGAGGAGATGCGATTGGCGCTCGCAGCCCAATTGGCAGGGTTGGACGATCAGGTGAGCCGCGGTGAGGCACGCCTACGCATTCTTGCCGTGCTCACCCGTTTGCGCATGCTCTGTTGCCACCCAGTCCTGGTCGAACCGAGTTGGCAAGGGCCGGCGTCCAAGCTGCGGACCTTCGGGCGCATGGTTCGCGACCTGGTCGAAACCGGACACCGCGCCCTGGTGTTCAGCCAGTTTGTCGGATTTCTCGAGCTGGTAACCGCGGCACTGGACACGGCCGGCATCGACTACCACTATTTGGACGGATCGACCCCGGCGGCGAGTCGCGAAGAGCGCATCACCGCGTTCCAGGCGGGAGAGAAGAGTGTGTTCGTCTTGTCTCTCAAGGCCGGTGGTCTCGGCGTGAATCTCACGGGGGCAGATACGGTGATTCACCTCGATCCGTGGTGGAATCCGGCCGTCGAGGATCAAGCGTCCGATCGCGCGCACCGCATCGGTCAGAAGCAGCCGGTGACCATTTATCGCTTGTACGCCCAAGGCACCATCGAGGATCGGATGTTGGCGCTACACCACGACAAGCGCTCACTGGTGGAGGGCGTGTTGTCTGGAGCATCGGCCGCAGCGAGTCTGACGGCAGAGGATCTCATGGGACTCGTCGCCGAGCCAGCCACCGTGGAATAGGCGGAATAGGCGGAATAGGCGCTGTCACCCACACCTGAATGCCAATGTCACACGGGCCAGCTGTCGAGCAGCTGTACCAATGGCGCTTTTCTGACGCGTCGGGCGGCCTTTTTGTCTGCAGTGAGCCAAGTGCCATTGAGCAGGTGAGCGGTTGCAGCATACAGCGCATCGTATCCCGAAAGTCCCCAGTCAACCGAGAAGCCGACTGCAGTTTCCAGAAGCTCGTGGCCATGACCGATTCGAGTCAAGCCCAGCGCTTCGAGATCTCCCATGTGGGACTGAATGCGGCTGCTCTTCGCGTTCAGCGACCGACACAAAACCGCCAGCATTTCGGCAAAAAATAGTTCGGGAACCGCAAAGCCATCTGGATTCTCCCTCACGGCGTCCAGAACCAGCAAGGCCCGCACACGACCTGGCTCGCCGTCAAAGAACCACTTCAAGGCAACAGACGCATCAATCACAATCATGGGGTCATTTACCGCTCACGCAAACGTCGAAGAATGGAACTGGCGGACTCTCCTCGGGGAGTCTTGAGGTGTGCATCGCGAATTCGTTCTACAATCTGCCGTCGTTCGTCATCGGCATCTACATCCACAAACCGCCTCTTGTAATCTTCCAGAGAGATCAATACCGCTGCGGGTTTTCTGTCCTTTTCGACGAGAATGGGCCGCCCTGTCTTTTTCAGACGAGCCAAAATCTTCCCCAGCGATTGCCGAATCATTAAAGCGTTGGTCTTGTCCATTCTATCAACGTTGCATGTGTGTAGGCATGTGTCAATGCGCTATGCACTATGGCGTCCAGAACAGACACACCACAGACGCTTCGGGAGGGATACGCTTCAGAGCATCCGCGCCGACGAGGCACCATCCCAATCGTCATACTCACAGTGGCACGGGCCTTGATGTGGTCAGGCCCATCGCTATGGTTCCGAAATCGTTAATGACAGAAGAACACGGATGGGATAACGTCGATTGTGGATGGAATAGGGTCACGCAAAAAGCACTGGTCAAACAATGCGTGGAGAAGGCTTTGACCGAGTCCACCGAGTGGGTGAAGTTTGGACCCCTGGGTCGCGACGCATACCCCGCCTATGCACTGTCGAAGATTGAAAAGAAGTTTGGAGAGAGCGGTAACCCGGCAGGTTTGCAAGCCCGGGCTGAACTCTGGGAGCACTATCGGCAGTTGGAAACCACCCTTGGGCAGTGCAAAAATGGCGACGTCGTTCGGGCAACCTATGCATTCGTCAAGGGTCTGAATGGCTTTGTCCGTGACCAGTTGGAGAATACCCCAGAGGGCGGATTGGGACTCCATCTGAAGAACGCGACCCTGTTTGCCAAGGCGTTTCTCCTCACCGAGAACGGCCAAAGCAGATTTCCACAGATCCTCTCAACCCAACAGGCACACCTCCTCGCCGAAGTGGCCGCTCCCATGCACGACGTTCTCAAGTTCTTGGGAAGGCCCGATGCGCAAGTCACGCCGGACCATGAGATCATCGGTTGCCAATTCGCCCAACACCACCTCCCCGGCGGCATGGTCGATTGGGCGGGAAAGCCGTATCGGTTGAGCAAGGAGGACGCAACCTTCGTGGCCGAGGTCATTGGCGACCATGAGAACCTCGAGAAGGAGGTTGGGCGCCGAGAATTCATCACCTCCGACGCCGCTGCCGAGCGCGCCAAGGCTCTTTTCTTCGTCATCGATGTCCTTGCCGGTGTGTTGGTCCCTGGGCGGGATGGCCGCTTCACCATCGACTCCAATCAATTGCGTGCCAGGTTCACGGATCTCTACTTCCGTCATATCGACTTGGTCGCAGGCAAGATCTTCAGACCGCAGTGGGGAGCTTTCACCATCGGAGACCTCACAAGAACCCTCGGGGTGCTCGGTGAACACGGCCTCAAGCTTGCATCGTCCACAGACGGTCGGAACCCACCTGAAATCTTGATCGATGCGGCCTTGGATGCCATCGGGATGGCCCGAGCAGCCAATGACCAACGGCAGGACAACAAACTGTCCCCGGCCCAATTGGCGGCCATCCAGGCATCGGAAAGTCAGTTGAAGGATCTGCGGCGCGAAGCAGGCGTAACCAACCAGCCAACCAACTAACTAACTAATAACGTGCGCCGGCAAGGATATCCATTGCCCGTTTGAGCTCATCATGGATGGTTTTCACATCTTCTTTGGACCACGGCTTGGTGCGAACAAAGGTCGTCTTGTCATCCCGGTTATCAAAGCGGGCTGTTCGCAGCATGTAGGTCTCACCGTGGGCGTCGATGCGGATGGTGTTGGGCTCGCCTGAAGTCTCGAGCAACCACTCCATGTCATCGCAGCCATAGTCGTCAAGCATCACGCACAAGGGAACTCCGTGATAGATCGAGGTGTCATCGACGCCCGGCGGGGGCACGGCGCGGGCGAAGTTCTTCCGACGGGACTCCTCGGGGTCGACCCACACATTAAGGACTGCCGCATCCTTCAGTATCTGAGGAGAGAGACGGCTGACGCAGTAGCCGTAACCGTAGGGGGGATCGAGTGGCATGGGGCCGACGGGGCCGCCACGGGCAAACTCGACAACCAGGGTCTCGCCGTCCTTAAGGCCAGCCTTGCACAATGCTTGTTTGGCATCGCTCACCTTGCGCGCGACCTTGTCCAATTGAACGTCCATCACATCGAGCACGTCCTTGGGCAGTCGGCCAAGCTTGATCTTGGCACCCGCGCGTTGCTGGGCAGCATCGATGCGCTTGAACAAGTCGAGCGCTGGGTGTGCTGAGCTGATGTCCTTCTCGGCCACCAGATCGGCGTAGTCTTCGTTCAGCAGCTCGACGAGCGTGCCCCATTCATGGGGATCCACAAACGACCGATCGTGGTCCACAAAGAAGAGGGTCCCCAGGTGCAAGATGTGATCGGTGACCTCGTCGATTGCTCGCATGAACTCGACGTAGGGATAGTCATCGAGCTGTACGGTCGGACCGATGTGAAAGATCTCACGGCACTGATCTGGCGTGAGTGAGCTCATGTACTTACGTGCCTCTGATTTTCCCGAAGCAGGTAGGGCGAGGACCAGTAGATTCTTGATGAAGTCCGACACTTAACTCTCCTTTGGTTGCGGGCTCTCGTTGCCTGCGTCGTTGGCGCGTGACATTAAAACGGAAAAGGGAGTGTTTGACCACTGGGTCCAGCGTGGACTCGGTCCAGCGTGGTCTCGACTCCTTTCAACGGGTGCATCCGGGCCCGCCCCTTGGGCAACGCGAGCCACCACAATGGTCGCGCAGATACCAGATTAGGGTACCCTTCGGGAGTTTGTTGGAATCCGAACAGGGAGAATGTCATGGGAAGCAGCAAATACCCCGCATCATTTGTCTTCTTTGTTTCATGCGTCTTCTTGCTCGCGCCCAGTTGCATGCTCGATCTCCGCGTCGACGCGGGTGTGGCGATCAGCTGCTCCTAGGGGGCGCAATGTCCCGACGGCTATGTGTGTGAGCAGCGTGTTGGCATCTGTGTGAGCGCCAACGCCTCCCAGGCTGATGCGGCCAGCGTGGTGTCCAGTACCATCGAACCGCCCAGGGCAGCGCGCGGCACGACCGTCTCGATTACGTTGACGGTCGATCGGGACTTGTTGGTGCCTCCCCCTATCGCCCTGCGCGGTGGTAGCTTTGTTGCCACGGTGGAGTCGGACGGGGCGGGCAAGGGGCCCTTCACCGCAACCTGGATGCGCTGCCAGTCGAGCTCACCGCAGGTGACGGGCGCAAGGTCATCACCTTCATCTGCGCCGACGATGTCGGCAACGAGAGCACTTGGAATGTCGATGTCTCCCTCGAGACCACGAGGCCCCAGAGGCCGTTGAGAATCATTGATCCCGTGGCGGGTGAGATCTGGCTCAACGCCGACGCCGTGACCGTCCTCTTTGGGGCGGCAGGAACGCCGGCACCCGATTTCGAGGGATTCATTGTCTCCACAGACGCTGGCGGCTTTTGGGCATCTGCGTCCAATACCGGCTTTCATGTGCTCGGCCCCCGTGCGCCGGGATAAACCGGTGAGGTGTTGTGAATGAAAGAGTCATACGGTGAAGGGTTAGCGACCCATGCCGACCCCGAGTCATGC
>MGST01000101.1:0-10047 GCA_001798605.1 Deltaproteobacteria bacterium RIFOXYA12_FULL_58_15
GGACGTTGCGCTCCAACAACTCGAACCTGGGCCGCTCACCTGTCACTGTGTAGGCCAGCTGCACTCGCGCTTCCTGAGACTCGGTGATGCCGCTGAGGAGCAAGTGCCCCCTTGGCGTTACCCGTGCAAACAAGATGTCAGCAAGTTTGATGAGGGTGTTCGTCTCAACGTTTGCGACAACCCACTCATAGCTTCTATCTAGGTCAGCTACATTAGCGTCGGTGGCAGTCATCTGCCCCGTTACACCATTGGAAGCAGCCGCCTTCGCCGCGACCCTTGCCGATCCTGGATCGATGTCGACGGCCATTACCTCGGCGACCCCGAGCTTGGCGGCAACAATCGCCAGAATGCCGGAGCCGCATCCCACGTCCAACAGGCTCCTCACCGAACTCGACGGCAAATGTCGCATCATGACATCTAGACATAGCGCTGTCGTCGCATGTGCACCGGAACCGCACACCTCCTCCGACTCGAGGGCCACCACAAGCATGTCGGGCGCGAGCTTTTCTACGGGATCACCCGGAAATACGGTGCGAACGCGATCTGTAACTGAAATTGAAATGACGACTCCTCAAGCTCCCCTGCCCCGCAGTCCGGTACCAACGTCACGCTCCCCAGTCAACCAGGTGGAACTCGTGGTGCCTCAGCAAGTGCCGGGAATATCGATGGGGATCCACACCATTACCCCGAGATCCCAGATCAAGTGAGTGATTAATGGAGCAAGCAGGGATCGAGTCCACAAGCGCTCGACGGTCCAAACCAGCCCACATCCCAATGCCAAAGCGCCGACGAGCCACAGGCCTGAGGCGAGTTGCGCGATGGCATAAAGAATCGTCGGAACGACAACGGCCACCACCGACCAGCGCGCACCCAGTATCGTCACCCACGCTCCACGCCAGAGAACCTCTTCGGCGACGATAATGAGCACGAGCCAGTGCAAGCTTGCAGCAGAACCTGGGAGTGCCTCAAAGACTGCGAAGAGACAACGCGTCTGCGCTGCGAAACTCGGCCATATCCACAGGGTGAATGCGTAACCAAGATGAGTCGCAATAGCGGTGAGCACGCCACCAAGAACGCCGGTCATGATGACCCGACGATTTGGCGCGAGAAGCTCCATGGTTGGGCGACGATCACTCACCATCAAGCCGACCGTCGCAACCGCGCCGTAGATACCCAATGTGCGAAAAACGCTCCCCGCCGACAAACCCGTCAAACACGCCGCCCAACCGACTGTCGCCACGGTCGCCAACGACACGCGGCTCGCCCATCCCCACATCATGGCCACCGCTCCCTTGATCGCTCAGCGAGAACCTTAGAGAGCGCGAGCAAATGCCTGCGCAACGTGGTCGGGGCGGCGTTCCATACGCGCCGCCGCCATTTATCAATAGCTATGTCGACTGGGCCTGGTGGAGCGCTGCGCTCGGCAGCGAGAGCACGACTCGCCGATTCATCAAAACCCAAGGGGCGATGCCCCGACATATGCTTCCAAAACCCGTCGCCGCTGACGACAAGGTCGTATCGCAGTCCCTCGATGAGCTCCCGAGCAACTCGACTGTCGGCACGAGTGACGAAATCGAGCCCAGCGCCCGCCATTTGCGCCGAAAGATGCGGAGCTTCCACAAACCACGGACTGGTGTGGGCCAAACGGGCGACTCGTACCAGTATCTCGCGGCACGACAGAATCTCTGGCCCGGGCAGCGCCCACACCCCGCCGCCACCTTCAAGCTCGAGGGCAACCGCAAGCGCGGCGACAACGTCGCTGATGTCGACGGGCTGAGAACGTCCTCCCGCCCACTCGGGCAACACGACGATGGGTAAGTTGACGATGTCGCGAACCAGTTGCCAGCTTTCGCTGCCGTTGCCAACGATCATTCCGGCCCGAATCTCGACACAGCTGGTAGTGCCGCCGCGAAGAATGGTCCCCGTCGTTAGACGACTTCGCAGATGTTTCGAAGGAGCGCCGTGAGGCATAACCCCCCCGAGGTAGACTATTCGCCGCAAACGATTCTCGTGTGCGGCCGCAACAAAACGCTCGGCCCCCATTCGTTCTCGGTCCTCGAAGTTACCGGGCTGCGCCATCGCATGAATCAGGTAAACGGCGTGGGTACAATTCGCCATGGCGGCAGCGATGGACGTTGGCTCTTCGACATCGAGCCATACCCACTCTCGCTCTGGCGCGCGCGCCGACGCTGCCTGCGGCTTACGACTGGCACAACGAACCTGCCAACCATCTCGCAGCAACTGGTCATAAAGGTGTCCGCCGACAAATCCGGTGGCACCGGTGAGCAGCACTCGACCGCGCATCGCCGCACAATATGCGGTCCACTTGACATTGGCTAGACCGGTTTCAACTTGAACTGAGCTGGCCCATCGATGACGCAGCGCGGCGCGCCAGTTGGAGCGCTGGCGCCGCGCCTGCGTCATTCCAATCAACCCAAAGACCGGATCTCATAAATACGAAAGCGGTCTAGGGTTGACACGAGCCCACGGACTCAGTCTTCGAGTCGAGCCAAGATGGTCAATGGCGTGGCGTCTACTCCACGCACTCGAACACTCGTCCCCACCAGACTGGCGTCGCCGTCAAAGGCGACAATTTCGTCGCCTCGGGTGCGTGCGACCAGGCGCGCTTTCCGAGAAGATGCGCCCCTTAAGCCATCGATCTGCACGAGCTCGTTGTTTCCGTGCGCGCGTAACTTGCTCTGACTTTCGACCAGCACCTCAAAAGCCTGCCCAATCTTGTTCCGATTGTGCGCAAGACTGATCTCGGACTGAATATCCAGCAACTCCAAGTTGCGCTCTTTCTTGACCACGTCTGGCACATCGTCGGGGTATCGGCGATGTGCGACGGTGCCCGAACGGGGTGAATACTTGAAGACGAAACATCCCTTGTACTGGGCCACACGCAACAACTCCTTTGATAGAGCGTGGTCGCCCTCAGTCTCGCTAGGGAAGCCGACAATCATGTCTCCCGCAAAACAGATATCAGGCATCAATTGCCGAGCCCGTTCCAGCAACGCCATGTACGATTCGATGGTGTGGCCGCGGTTCATCAGTTGCAACATGCGATTCGAGCCGCTCTGCACCGGCAGGTGTAGGTAGCGGCAGATCCGGGAAGAGCGAGCCATAACATCGAGAGTCTCATCGTCAAAATCTCTGGGAAACGAAGTGACAAAACGAAGCCGTTCAATTCCCGGTACCTCTTCGTGCACACGCCACAGCAATTGCGCAAACGATGTGGTCACCTCCCCTGCTCGATAAGCGTAGTGGTTCACCGTCTGACCGAGCAAGGTGACCTCAATCACGCCTGCATCGACCAGCCGCTTGGCCTCGTCGATGATCAACTGTGGCGGTCTGTGGACCTCAGGTCCGCGGGTATAAGGCACGACGCAGAAGGAACACAGCTTGTTGCATCCGCGGGTAACGCGGACAAACGCCTGCGCGCTGGTGGCGGCGCGGACGTACGATCGTGCAGAATCGAGTGCTTCGAGATCATCAGCGGAGTCGGACGGTGTCACACCCGAGCGTTGCGAGTGACCGGCGGTAGCTCGCTGAAACTGGTGGTTCTCAATCGCGTTCTGCAACAATATCGGCAGTCGATCGAGTCGTGAGGGGCTGCAAACAATTTCCACCTGTGGGGCCCGTTTCACTATGGCCTCTGCCTCCCGCTCCGCCATGCAGCCAATGACACCGATGATGAGATCTTTCCGCCCTTCCTCCTTCTCGACGCCGAGCCTGCCCAAATGTGACCAGACTTTGTGCTCGGCAAGATCTCGCACCGAACAAGTGTTGATCAGCACTACATCGGCCACAGCCGCAGACTCGACGATACGATAACCGGCCGCCTCCAATTGACCCGCTACGAGCTCCGAATCGAGGACGTTCATCTGGCAGCCATAGGTCTCAATGTATACAGCGCGGTTCATTATAGGATCAGTTTCAAACTAAGGAACCAGCGGCAAGGACTTCCACAGGGCCGCGTTGGCCATGGCAAACGCAGCCTGACGCGCCAGGTGGCTAACAAACTCGACTTCTGCATCCGAGAAGGGGCGGTCGAGCAATCGATCGGTGACGTTGACCACACCGATCACCTTCGAATCCTCTTTGTCCTTGCCTAGGAAGATGGGGATGCACATGAATGACCGACTCGAGTAGCGTCCCTCCTCAGTATCCGGCACCCGATCATCCGTCGCGGCATTGTCGACAACGATGGCCTCCCCACGGGCGATCACTGTGCCAGCAATGCCTTCGTTGGGTCGGACTCGCACCTCGCGGAGCACCGCCTTCTTGATGCCTGCAGCGACTTGAATTGCCATCTCCCGACGATCGGGATCGAGAATCATGATCGACACTCGACGCGCCGCAAGAACGTCACAAGCCCGCTCAACGAGTATGTTGAGGATCTTGGCAACATCTCGCGAGGCATGCATCATTTCCGATGTCTCTGTAAGGGTCTGCAGGAGCGATACGGTTCGATTGAGTTTCGAGTTCTGCTCGGTGAGCGTGTTCACCAGGACTTCGTTTTGCATCTGCAAAGCACGTTCTGTCTTCGCCCTATTGATTGATGCAGCGACGATTGCCCAGTCCTCAACCGGCTTGTTGATGTAATCGACAGCACCAAGCTGCAATGCCTTGATCGCTGTCCCCAACGAGCCGTGTGCAGTGAGCATCAAGATTCGCGCGTGGGGATCGATGTCATGCACCAACTTGAGCATCTCGAGTCCCGACAACGGTGCCATCACAACGTCGAGAATGACCACCGCGTAGCGTTCCCCTGAGTGGAGGTGGCGAAGCGCCTCGGACGGATTCGAAAAACCCACAATGGATCCAAAGATCGGCTCAAGATGCGTACGCATGTCTTCGAGGATCACTGGCTGGTCATCGACCACCAGAATATCCCCGGCCAGGAGCTTGTTTTCTTGTCTCGAACCCATTTCGATGCTGGATGACACGAAAACGAGGTGGGCGCAATCGGCGCTGGTCTGTCAGTCGTCAGCCCTAGCCGAGGCTCGCCAACAAACGTTTGGCTTCTTCGTGTTCCGGAGCACGCTGCAACACCCGCTGCACATAGGCAACGGCCCTTTCGCGGTTTCCGGCCTCGGTGAGCATCTTCGCCATCTCGAGATTGGCTTCCATGTGTGCGGGATCGATTTGAAGGGCCTGTTGCAGGCAGGTCACCACGCGAGAACGTGTGATTTCGCCTTTGTCCTTCTCGGCCTGCCAGATGGCTCGACCGAGCGCCACCCGGTAGCTCGGCTCACCGGCATTTGCCCCTATGGCTTTGCGAAACGCTTGGGTAGCGTTGGCCCAGTCGCCACGTTCCATCATTCCTTGGCCATCGCTGAAGTACCGCTGCGCCTCGAGAATGCTCACCTTTGCCCCTCCCACATCGAGCTCGAGACTTTGTGCCAAAGGCGGCAGGCCAGAGGCCGCTTCCAATCGCGAGTCGGTGGCCAACGAGCCGGGGCGCGAAAACTGTTGTTGCTGCCCCAACAGGTACCGATCACGCATCTTGGGGTCACGAATCACCATGCGGGCCCGAGCGAAGATGTCCTTGATCTCACCTGCCCGTCGCAACACATCGTCAGCCATGCCCGCCGGCAGCTCCTCGAGTTTGAGTGACGTGAGAATATTGGTGTAGGCGGCGTCCACCTCCTCGGGCGTCGACGATATCTCAACCCGCAGAACATCGAGATAATCCGACCCTTTGATGCGCAAGTATTCGGCGGCGATCTCGTCAGCGAGGCGGGCGAGTTCAACTGGGTCCGATGTCCCCACACCCGGTTTCATCACCGCTGGGGTGGGAGCTCTGGCCGCCGGGCCCGGCTCTTTGGCCGCACGAACCATGTCACTCACCAACAGGACATAGAGTCCCTGTGTCAAACGCAACTGCTGCTCGGCACCCCGCTGCAACACCTCTGCAAAAGTCGATTGACCGTCGAGATGTTCCGCCATCTTCAGCTCTCGAAGAAATGGGCCAAGTGTTTCAAAATATACGGGAAAGAGATCGGTTGTTACGGCATAACGCTTCTGCAGCGGGACAAAAAAGCTCAGGAGGGAATCCAAATCATAGTGTTCAACCACCCCACGCCAGATCACCTTGAGGGGGTGGACTTCACTCAGAACCATGTCCCGAGCAAAGTCGGTGCGCGGTACGATTTGATAGCTGGCATCCCGCCACGCAAAACTGTTGCAGAGCTTCAGCTCTGTTTGTTGGCGCAAGGCATCAAGAAGATCGGTATCATCAATGACCCCGAGCTGACGGAGCGCTTCGCCCTGACGGCAGTTGGTTTGCTTCATCATTTCGAGGGACTGAGTATAATGGTCGACGGTGATGCGACCATGGTCGAGCAGCATGCGGCCGAGTGCTTCCTCTATCTGGGCAGAATCTACGCGAACCGGCATGCCTCCCCAAAAGTAGATATCACGCTTGGCGGCCGAGCTCACCAGCTGCAGAACACCGGAGAATGTGGCCAAGTAGAGTTTGTAAATCAAACGCGGCATCGGCACTTCCGCGAGTGTGCCTGTCACTGGCACATCAAGGCTCGGAGCCGCGGACACCTCCTCAAGGGCGAGTTCTGGGAGAATCTCCTCACCGCCGATCTCATCAAGGTCGAGATCTGGCAGGTCCTGGTCCACAAACGGGATTTCTGCTCCCATGGGCAGAGGAATCGGAACGGTTGTCGGTGCAATCGCAACAGCTGATAGCTTCTCCTCGGAAGGGGGAACAACAGGAGGCGGCAAGACCGCATCAAAACGGGGCAAAGCAACGGGGGGCGGCATCTCCAGTTTGAAGTGCTCAGAGGTGGGAACCGTGAAGGAGGTATCATCTGATCTAGAACCTGCTGTTGAGATCATTCCCCATTGAGCCAAGAATTTCTTCAGCTCATCGTACCGAAACGGCGTCGGCAAAACCGCGTCACAGCCGAGTTCTCCAGCAAGACCCAAACTCTCGATACCTTCACCCTTGCTGTGAAGAATCACGACCCGTGCCTCAGAGCCCTGTGCTTTCACCTGGCGGCACAACTCCGGTCCACTGATGCTCGACAACCCTTCGGCACAGATGACCAAATCGGGCGTGGCCTCATAGAAGCGCGCCAAGGCATCACCACCGTCAGGGGTCGCCAGAACCTCAAATCCATCCCGAGTGAGAACGGCGGTTACCAGCTCCAAGGTGGTGCGATCAGAATCCGCAACGATAACTTTCCTGCTCATCCGGCTCTCACCTGCGCACTGTAGAGTTGCTGCTCTGCAATGTAGTCTGCGATGCCGACCGGAACCAAACCCTCGATCGGTATCCCTTGTCGCAACATGCGGCGAATTTCACCGCTCGACAATCCCGGAAGCTCAACCGGACCGGCATCGTCATTTGGATATCCGGCACGGCCCACAACCACAACCTCTACGAGCTCTTTGACGTCATCCCAACGATGCCACTGGCCAACCTCCTGCAGAATGTCGGAACCAATGGCCAACGCAAAACGCCGCTCGGGGAATCGCTTCACCAGCCGAGTCAAGGTGTCGTAGGTTTTGCCACTGGTGCCGGCGTCTGCCTCGACATCAGAGACCTCAACCCGCCTGCCAAAGGGTTGCGCCATGATTCGACACATCTGCAGACGCTTAGAGAAATCGACCAGGATTTTGCCAAATGGGTGCTGCGCGGCCGGCATGAGCCAAACGCAATCGGCACCGAGTGCCTCGAGCAGATACAGGCAGGCCATTTGGTGCCCCATGTGCGGTGGGTTGAAACTGCCACCATAGGCCACGGTAATACCAGTCAACTTCATTGGACACGCCAGTCTCTCACGCCGCCGCTCCGCCGCCAACCTGCTGGACGATATTTTCTACACATCTGGTATCGGATTGCACCGCAATCCCAAGGAGTGGTTTGAAGACAGGCCCCAGTGCCTGTGTTACAGTGTCCGCCATGAAATCGCCGATTATCGGAATAGATCTAGGGACCACCAACTCTTGTGGTGCCGTGAGTGACGAAAACGGCAACGTCACTTTGATCCCCTATCGAGGTGGCCAATTCACCGTGCCCTCGATTTTTGCCATCGACGACAAGGGCAATGACCTTGTCGGCTACGAAGCCCAGCGCCAATGGCAGCTTAACCCCAAGAACACTGTTTTTGGAGCAAAACGGCTGCTCGGGGTCAATTTCGAATCAGAGATCGTCAGGGAGATGATCAAGCGCGTTGGCTATGAGATCAAGCGCGGCGACGCGGACGACATCACCATCGTCGTAGGTGGAAAGGACCTGCGATTGACGGATATCTCCTCACGGATTCTCGGCAAGATCAGGGAAGTCGCAAGCAGTTACCTCGGCGAGGATATCAAACGGGCGGTGGTCACCGTTCCCGCTTACTACAACGACCGCCAGCGGCAGGGAGTCTACGAGGCGGGCGAGCTCGTCGGTTTGGAAATCGTCCGCATCATCAATGAGCCGACAGCCGCCGCTCTCGCTTACGGTGCTCGCAAGAACACCAATGAGAGCGTCGCCGTCTACGACCTCGGGGGCGGCACATTCGATCTGTCCGTCATCAGCATCCGGGACCGCGTATTCGAGGTAAGATCGACCGGCGGCAATATCTTCCTAGGCGGCATTGATTTTGACAATGCTCTGATTCAATACATTCTCTCCGATTTCAACACCCAGCATGGAATAGATCTCGCGACCGACCCGATTGCGATGCAACGCATTCGGGACATGGCTGAACGGGTGAAGGTCGACTTATCCGCACGACATGAAGTGCCGTTGAGTGTGCCGTTCATTACCATGGCCGGTGGTGGCAAACCCTTAGACCTCAACATGATCGTTCGTCGCGTGGATCTCGAGGCTCTCACCGCGCATCTGGTCGACAAAACTTTCGACACCTGTGCTCGCGTCATCGATGAAGCTGGACTCAAACCCAGTGAAATCGACCAAGTGCTCCTCGTCGGTGGCCAAACTCGCATGCCATTGATTCAGAATCGGATCGCCGATTTCTTCGGCAAAGTCCCGTCAAAGAGTGTCCACCCCGATGAAGCGGTGGCCATTGGCGCAGCGCTTTACGCCTGGAGTTTGGACGATCGATCCGATCTGCGGTTTCAGTTACTCGATGTTCTCCCCATGGCAATCAGCATCGAAAAGGCTGACGCCACCCTACACCGCCTGTTCGGACGCAATTGTTCTGTCCCCAATCAATGCCAGGTGACTTTCACCACCCACCGCGACAACCAAAAAGATTTGGTCATGCGTATCGTCCAAGGTGATGCCGCTACGGTCCATGACAACACCCTGCTCGGCGAATTCACCTTCGCCGACCTGCGTCCAGGTGGAGCCGGTAGTGTTCGCGTAGAGGTCGTTTTCACTGTGAGCGCCGAAGGTATTCTCTCCCTCACAGCGAAGGATCTCGACACCGGCACGCAGATGAGCCACACAGTCAAAATCGAAAGCTGAGGCCAACCCAAGTCTTGAGACGGGTCCGCTCCTGTCAAAATAGTTGTCAACCCCTTTGTTGCTAGAAAGGGCAGGCTGCTGGCCTTGACACGCCGGCCGCAGTCTCATAGCAAAGCGCTCCGCCACTTTCGAGGGAGCAAGAACGATATGACCAAGGCTGAGTTGATCGATCGCGTCTCAAAGGATGCAGGGCCGACAATCAGCAAGAAGATGGTCGGCTCACTGGTCGAATCAATCTTCGAGCACCTGCACAAGGCCATCAAGAAGGACAAACGTTTCACCTATCCGGGCTTTGGCACATTCGCGGTGAAGAAACGGAATGCTCGCAAGGGACGAAATCCCAAGACTGGTGAGGTCATCATGATCGCGCCGACCAAGACCGTGGCATTCAAACCAGCGCCCAATTTCAAGGCGAGCCTGAAGTAACACGACCAACAAACTGAGTCGGTGACCAGCGTGATCAGATGGTGGGTCAGCCTGCTCTTCCTCGGCTGGATTGCATGCAAGGGCGATCCGATCGGCCAACCGTGCACCTCGGACGACATATGCGGGTCTGGTTATGATTGCTGGCGCAACACCTGCGCGCGGTTGTGCACCCGAGATGAGCA
>MGST01000101.1:10087-13692 GCA_001798605.1 Deltaproteobacteria bacterium RIFOXYA12_FULL_58_15
GAGGCAAAACTTGCGCCGCCGGTCACAGTGCCACCGCCGCCCGATACCCTGACGGCCGAGCTTCGCGCGATCCGGCGAGAGTTGGAATTGCTGCACCGAGAACAAGCTCGACTGGCCGATCTATTGCAAGACCAGGCACCCGCCTGCAAATGCAAACCTTCGCCAGCTGAAAAACTACCCCGGCAGCTTCCTTAATTGAGAAAAAGGCGCCAGAACGGCGGCTTCCTCGAACCGTTTTATCGAAGCGGTATCACGCGGCACTCTGCTGGGCACCGCCAGAGTCTTTCTTCTTCGAGTCTTTCTTTGTCGATTCCTTACCAGGAATATCCTTCTTGGACTTGTCGTCAGAGCTCTCGCCGTCTTTCTTGGATGACTTTGCCGAGCCGTTGTCGTCTCCGCCCTTGTCTTTGCGGGCGTAGTCAGTGACATACCAACCGGTGCCCTTGAGAATAAACGACGTTTGGCTCATGATCCGTCGAATTTTGCGGGAACCGCAAGTGTGGGTCTTGGGGGGAGGATCAGAAAGCTTCTGAAAGACCTCGAACACCTCACCACATTTCCCACATTCGTATTCGTATATCGGCATCGTCTCCACTCCACGGCTTCCCCCACCAGAGCGACGGCAGGAATATAGGGTTCTGTTGTCCTTCGTCAAGGACTGCTTTTCTGCCCCAGCCAAAATACAATTGGCGACGCCGACCCTAACGCAACTTCTGGACGATCCGACGAGTCTTGCCGGGCTTCACTGAAACTTGCACCACCCGCTCGACGCCTAAACGCTCGTTCACGAACCGAATGGCATAGGTCCCCTCAAACAGGCTGACGGGTGCCATTGGCGTGGTGCCAAGTTTGCGGCGGCCCAGGTAGACGTCCGCCCATGGCCGTGCATCAAATACAACCTGACCTTTTCTGAAGACCACCCGACGACTCAACACTTCACTTGGAACAACATCGAGACGAAGTGTCTTGCGCAGTCCAAGCTTGATGTTGCGCAAATCCACGACAACGGGCCCGACGGGTAATTCGTACCTGCGGATGGGAGTGAGACCAACTCTTTTGCCACCAATGTAGACCTCTGTTCGCGGCTCACTGTGAATGTCGACGAATCCGGTCTTGCTCACTGCGACCGGCTCAAGGGGAAAGTTGACCTCATTGTGACCCTTGAGCTCGGGAACGAAGTCTGTCGGCTTGCAAGTGAACCCAGGAAGGTGCACCTCGAACTTGGCGGCCACCCCATGTGGCAAGCCTATGGTTGCCGGCGTCTTCTCAGAGGACAGAACGCCATCCACGACGATGACGGCACCCGCGGGATCGCTGTTGACGGCCACGTCTACCTGACCAGGCACTTTGTCATCGGACACGAGATCGAGAGTCAGCGTCCTCAAGCTACCATCCTCATTGAGAGTGAGCTCCTGTGCGGCCTTCTTGAAGCCAGGGAGCTCTACGACCACCCGGTGGGGCAACCCGACAGATAGGTTATCCACCGTCAACGGCGACTGACCTGGTTGTCGTTCATCATCGACAGCAACAACCGCACCAGGAGGCACCGTGATGACTTGCAGAGTCCCAGAGCCTATCTCCTCTCCGGACTCGAGCGGTGGTGGACTGGAACCAAGAACTTCGTCAAACAATTGGTCGGGTTGCCACGGCATTCCCATGGCTGCGCGATAGATCATGACGAGCGCGATGGCACTAACAGCCATAGCCACCGCCATGATCATCAACGTCGTCGGCCAGTACCGTGGTTGGCGCAGTTTGTCAGCGACGCGGGAAATCGTCGAACGCCGTCGTGGGGACATCTCCCGTGACGGGATGTCGAACGGCTCAAGCCCGGTCCCCGTTCGAACGCTCGTCTCGATTGTGGGACCAATCGCCTCGACAAGATTCAGTCCATCGAGGAACACTTCGCCGCTTATGCCGCCGTCCATGTCGACATTCACCGAACTGGTGGACATGACCTGCGATTCACGGAGCTGCTGATATGTCTTGTCGTCGGGGATGACGTCCGGTGATGAGAGCTCGTCGGTCACCGGCAGGGAATCAAAATCGAGTATTGCCGTACCGACGTGCCTCGGCACCTTGCCGACGCCATGCCCAAAAACGCGCTCAAGCAGGTTGGCCAAATCCATTGCCGTCGGCATCTTGCAAAATACGAGAAAACGCTGAAGATCCGCACGGACGTCGTTGGCCGTCTGGTACCGAGTATCTTTTTCGGTCAACATGCGGCCGACAATCTTCTGCAATGCCTCAGGCACGTCAGGGCGGACTTTGTGCAACGGATTGAACTTGAGGCTAGCGACCTTGTCGAGCGTCTCGATTTGGCTCTTGGCGGTGAAGCACGGCGAGAGCGTCAATAACTCATAGAGTATGATCCCAAGGGAGAAGATGTCACTGCGGCGATCAACGACCTGACCGCGTGCCTGCTCCGGAGACATGTACGAAAACTTTCCCTTGAGAGTGCCCTGAACCGTATGGGAGTGGGCAATCTCGTGTTTGGCGATACCAAAGTCGACAATCTTCACACCGCCACGGGAAGTGATAATGATGTTGGCTGGAGAGATGTCTCGGTGCACCACATTGAGAGGTTCACCTTTCTCGGTGGTGAGCTCGTGGGCGTAGTGCAACCCCTCGGCGGCACCGGCAATGATAAGAGCGCAGAGCTCAACGGGAATCTTCTTGCTCAAACGCAGGCTCTCGTCGAGAAGCGAGGCAACATCCTCGCCTTCGAGGTATTCCATCACCAAACAATATTGCTCGTCGATGCGAGCCAACTCGTACACCTGAATGAGGTTGGGATGGTCGAAGCGGGCCGCCAGCCTCGCTTCGTCGAGAAACATGGTAACGTGGTTGTCGTCCGCCTGAAGGTGCGGAAGGATTCGCTTGAGCACAACTCTTTTCTGGAATCCCTCGGGGCCCTCGATGCGGCCAAGAAACACCTCGGCCATGCCACCCAGGGCCAAACGCCGCTCCAGAAGGTAACGACCAAACTTGATTGTCTTGCCCACGGCCTTGCAGTCTACTCCAATTCAGCGGCTGCGCGAATCGCCATTTGCACACTGACGAGGTTCCGGTTACCCTAGCGCCATGGGCCGGGGTGTCGGTATTTTTGTGCTGGTCGTCATCGCGGCTCTCACAGCCAACGAGGCGCATGCACGCAACCGCTCTCTCACCAAAGCCCAAAAGGCGTACGAGAACCTCGACTACGAACGGGTCACACCGCTGCTCAATCGGGCGCTCAAGGGGAAGCCAACAGACGAAGAGAAACAACAGATTTTCTTCCTCCTGGGTACCATGCACACTATCTACGGGCGTGACCAACAGGCTAAGGACTCATTCGTGCAGCTCCTCGAGCTCTCCCCAGACTTTGAGCTCCCGCCTGACACCTCGCCGAAGATTGCCGAAGCCTTCGAACAAGCGCGAGGGACGCGGCCCGTGGCACAGCCTGAGCCTGAGCCTGAGCCTGAGCCTGAGCCTGAGTCTGAACCGGCGCCAAAGTCCGGCCCCATGGGTGCCACCGACCCGCTACTGCCAGAGGAGATTCGCACCACTGTTGACGATGCCGTGTATGAAAAGTGGTGGTTTTGGACTGGCGTCGCTGTTGTTAT
>MGST01000102.1 GCA_001798605.1 Deltaproteobacteria bacterium RIFOXYA12_FULL_58_15
ATAGAGCGCCCCTTTTTCACTATGGACTTGGGGATCCCAGTACTAGTCCACCAAACCTACATCATCTTCCATTTGCCACAAGGGCTATCCTGGGCGGCGGCTTCGGCTGTGACGCCTCATGCTCCGCCCGTTTCACCGCCAGATGCGCGTCCATCTTGGTCATGGCCTCAGCTACGAAGCCCTGACACATTGGCGCATACACTTTTTCGGTGGTGGTGATGCTCGAATGACCCACAAAAGCCGTTCCGTCGATTAGGTTTGTGATCGACCCATGGGCCACTCCATACTTGATCTCCGGAGTCCGCGCCGCCGCCGTATCATTGTGCCTAGGGCGGCAAGAATGAGCATGCCCAACGTCGGAAGCAGACCATCCTTCGAAACCGCGCTGCAGCCGCCGCCGCTGATCCCGATGCTGTCGGCAAACTGGCCACCATCAGGAGCGGCGGGATCTTGGAAGTCGACGACGCCGTCACCGTCGGTGTCGAGACCCAGGTTCGACAAACCACCGAACGCCGCTAGCAAATCGTCGACCACGTCAGCGATGCCATCGCCGTCGAGATCGATCGGGTCATCGATCACGCCGTCGCCGTCGCCGTCGAGGCCGCCGTGACCGCCTTCCACGACATCCATGACGCCGTCGTCATCGGAGTCCAGGTCGCGGAAATCAGGGGTCCCATCGCCGTCGGTGTCGGTCGGCGGCGCGGCCCCACCGTCTCCGAACACACCCGGGGCGTCGTCAGCGCTGTCGACGATGCCGTCACCATCGCTGTCCGGCCCGTCGCACACTCCATCGATTGGCACGTCGACGCAGCCAGAGCCGCCCTCCACCAGGTCGGAGATGCCGTCGTTGTCGCTGTCGAGATCGCGATAGTCCGGCACCCCGTCGTCGTCGGTATCCGGGGGCTGCTCAATGTTGTGGTCGCCAAACGTCCCCGGCGCGCCGTCGGCGCTGTCCACGATGCCGTCACCATCGCTGTCCGGCCCGTCGCACACTCCGTCTTCGGCGGCACCGTCGCAGATGATGTTGGCTTCGATGGCGTCGTTGAGGCCGTCGTTGTCGCTGTCCAGGTCACGGAAGTCAGCGACGCCGTCGCCATCCGTGTCGCGAGGCTTACCGTCTGCGGTGCCATCGCCGTTGTGGTCGAACTCACCAGAATCTGGGTAGGTTTCGAGGGCGTCGCAGATGCCGTTGACGCCGTACCCGCCCAGGCAATCCATGAGCCCGTTGCCGTCGTCGTCGCCGATCTCGTGACCGGCCTCAATGACGTCGTCCAGGCCGTCGTTGTCGCTGTCCAGATCGCGGAAGTCGGCGACGCTGTCGCCGTCGGTGTCACGCGGAACCCCGTCCTCGACGCCGTCACCGTCGTAGTCGGGCTTGCCCGAGTCCGGCGTCGTCTCCAGGGCATCGCAGAGCCCGTTGGTACCGAAGCCCCCTGCGCATGAGGTCACGTCGAGACCAAGGTGGTGACCGGCCTCGATGGCGTCGCCGATGCCGTCGTTGTCGCTGTCGAGATCTTTGCTGTCGGGGACGCCGTCGCCGTCGGTATCGACCAGCCCGTCACCATCGTCCACGTCGAGGATGCCGTCGTTGTCATCGTCGATGTCGATGGGGTCGAAGATACCGTCGCCATCCGTATCCCCGCTCGTGCAGGATCCGGGCGTGCCATGTGACGTGTCGCAGGCACCGCTGGCGCAGGACGCGTGGCCGGCCACACCTACCGAAGCGGTGTTGCACGGCTGACCGTCCTCGACCAGGCAGAACGAGTTGCAGCCGTCGCCGTCCACGTTGCCGCCGTCGTCACAACCCTCGCCAGCCTCGACCACAGAGTTGCCACACTCTTTCACTGGCTCACAGGTGAACGTGATGAACTTGCAAACTCCACCGGGGCAATCTCCGTCTCCAGCACACTCGACGCACATGTTGGCCGTGGGGTGGCAGACGTCGCCGACACAGTCTGCGTCCGACAGGCATGCGACGCATCGGTGGCCGCCAACGTCACAGAACGGATTGACGCCGCCGCAATCCGAATGCTCCACACACTCGACACAGGCGTCGACGGTCGAGTCGCACACCGGCGTCGGGTTCGCGCAGTCGCTGTCCACCAGACACTCGACGCAGAAGTCCTTCGCCGGGTCGCACACCGGCGTCGGTGCGGCGCAGGTGTTGACGACTGTGCAGCCGGTGGGCACACACAGATGGGCGCCAGGATGACATTCCGCAGTCGGGGGGCAGTCCGCACTGAGCACACACTCGACGCACGTGTTGCTTTCGGGCTCGCACACCCCAAGCGCGCAGTTCGAGGAGATGAGACACTCTACGCACAGGTTGTCGCTGGTGTTGCATAGCGGCTTCGCGCCGAAACAGTCGGTGTTCGAGACGCATCCGTAGATGCACGTATTGTCTACGGTATTACACAGCCCGGACGGACAGTCAGTGTGGAGCAGACACTCGACGCAAGTGCTCACCTGGACGTCGCACACCGGAGTCGGCGCCGTGCAGTCGGCGTTGGAGATGCACGCCGGAGTGCACACCTCAGTCGTCCACCCGCCGGCGGTGCACAGCGCATCACCACTCTCCGTGTAGCCCGCAAAGCACGTCAGCGCACACGTGCCTCCTGAAGCCGTAGGATTGCACGACGCGTAGGTGCCGTTCGTCGGGTTGGCTGGCTGCGACGCGCATGGGTTCGGGGTGCAGCTCTCGGTGCTCCATGTCCCCGCCGAGCACAGCGCATCGCCACTCTCCGTGTAGCCCGCAAAGCACGTCAGCGCACACGTGCCTCCTGAAGCCGTCGGATTGCACCACGCGTAGGTGCCATTGCCTGGGTCAACGGGTTGCGACAGACATGGATCGGGATCACAGCTCTCGGTGCTCCACGCACCCACCGTGCACAAAGCGTTGCCGCTCGCTGTGTACCCACCGGAGCACGTCAGCGCACACGTGCCTCCTGAAGCCGTCGGATTGCACGACGCGTAGGTGCCGTTCGTCGGGTTGGCTGGCTGGCCGCACGAGGCCAGGATGTTGATGGTCTTCGACGCAAGGCTAGAGCTGAAACCCGAGGCGGCGGCGGTAGCATTGTTGGTGACAGAGCCGGCGGTGACGTCGCCTGCAGTGACCGCATACGTGGCTGTGCACGTAATGCTCTCAGTCGCGTCGAGGTAGTTGTCGTTGTCCCCGACCGTCGTGAGCGCCGGACACGTCACCGTAGCCTTGTCGTCGGCAACGGTGACGGGGCCGACCAGAGCGGCATAGCCGCTGTTGGTCACCAAGTAGCTGTAGTGCAGCAGATCGCCCACTACGCTGAATGAGGTTTCTGTTGCGCTCTTGGCGAGCGTCAGTCCGGTGGTGGCGTAGGTGGCCGACGATGTATCGGTGACTTCGTTGCCGCCATACCATCCGTGCGCGGTTGAAGTGTTGACGTGACTGCCGGAGCTCGCGACAAAAGGCCCCAGGACGCAAGTTGCGATGTGGTCGTCGTCGGTCGCGTCGGCAACCGGTAGATTGGGCCATGCGGCGCAGGTCATCGTCAAGGTGTCGTCTGTGACCGTCACCGTGCTCAGCGGCACGTCGCCGACATTCTCGACGGTGAACTGGTAGTAGACCGGTGCGCCTGTGGCCACCGGCCTGAACGAAGACCACGGACCGGAGGCGGTTGGCCCCAGCTGCTTCAGCATGCCGATGGCCGGGCTGGCGTCCTTGACGACCAGGGTGGCGCTCGCGCTGTTACCCGTCCCGCCGTTCGTGGCCGAGATCGTGCCCGCCGTGTTATTCTTGGTCCCCGCTGCGGTGCCGCTCACGGTGACGTTGAAGGTGCAACTAGCCAGTGCGGCAAGAGAACCGCCGCTCAGCGCGATGGTCGACGGTGCGGTCGTTGTCACGGTACCGCCGCACTGGGAGGAAGATCCTCCTATGACCTCCACCCCCGCAGGCAGACTGTCGCTGAAAGCCATGCCCGTGAGAGTTGTCGTGGAGTTGGGATTGGTCACCGTGAAGCTGAGCGTCGTCGACGCCGAGGTGAGGATCGGCGTAGCGGCGAACGCCATGGAAATGCTTGGCGGCGCCAGAACGGTCAGTGAATCGGTGCCGTATCCCCCCGCGCTCTTGTTTGGGCTGCTTTCATTGGAGTCGATGTAGTCGCTGACGTTGTCGAAGACCCCGCCTGCCGTACCTTTGATGTCTACCCAAACGCTGCACGTTCCCGCTGCCGCCATGTTCGCCCCGGTCAGCGATATGACGCTCGTGCCTGAGGTGGCGGCGACTACACCGGTCGTGCAATTGGTGCCCGCATTCGAGGGCGTGGCAACGATCAGGTCTGTCGGCATCGTGTCGGTGAACGTTACCCCGGTGATTGGCAGGGCGCTGTACGGGCTCGATGCGGTGTTGCTGAGCGCAAAGGTTAGGGTCGAGGTATCAGTGTTCCGTCTGACGGGATCCGTGCCGAACGACTTGCTCATCGACGGCGGCGGGGTGTACGAGCAGCCCGTGAACACGAAGTTGTCATAGTGCAGCGATCCGCCGAGTCCGTCAGTATTGGCGCCAGTTGCTCTGAATCTGACCGTCGTGTTGCCGGTAGTACTGGTGAGGCCAGTGAAATCAATCACATGCTGTGTAAACGCAGCGGCCGGGTTGGTAACCGTCAAGATGTCGGTGAAACCGGATCCAGCGTCGTACGACACCACGAGTTGGGTGGGACCGTTTGCAGCGCCATCATTGGCAACGTAGAAGCTCATCGACACGTTGGAGTAGTTCTTGGTTTGCAGGACGATGTTGACGTACTGCTGGTTGACGGTCTTGTATCCGTACGTCCTCCAGGACGTGGTGTCACCCTGACCGCCGGTCGTTACGATGGCCGTACTGGCTGGCAGCAGGGCGGACAGGGTCGCAGTTGCGACGTTACCGGCCTTGGTCGTGGGTATGCCACCAGCCACATCGGGCGGATTCGCGGCCGTTCCGACCGGAACCGTCCAGCTCGCCATCGTGCCATTCGTGCAGGCCACAACGGTCGCACTGACGACCAGGTCATCGGTCGCACTGTTGCCCGTGTCCGTTGTGCCGTTGATGAAGAGGTGGTCGGTGGTGCTCGTGTAAGTGCCAACCGCAGGGGCTGTCACGTCGACCTTGATCGTGCAACTGTCGCTTGGAGAGAGCGTGCCGTTGGAGAAGCTTATGGAGCCGGCGCCCGCTGTCGGCGAAAAGGTCGGCGTTCCGCAGCCGGTTGTTGACGCATTGGGAGTGGGTGCGATGACCATCGTGGCCGGGAACGTCTCGGCAAAGTTCACCCCGGTGATGTTGGAGGTCCCGGGATTCGTGATCCGAATGTTCATTGTCGAGGTTGCACCCGGGACAATGGCGTCGGCCACGAACGTCTTGTTGATGCCCACCCCGGATGCGGAGAGGACATAAACGCTGCGCGACGCAACCTCGTAGTCGCCGTTGTAGTGGAAGCTGCTCCCCGAAAAGTCATAAATCAGGGTCGACATCGTCTCCGGGTTGGCAGCACCAACGCCGAGGACCTTGATGTGGTAGGTGACCTCAATGGAACCGCCGACTTTGCCGTCATCGTGACAGGAGCGATAGTTGGGGCTGTCCGGATCGTTTTCCCACGAACAGGCGTCCCCGTAGGCCAGATCGCTGGGGTTTGCGACATAGGCGGACGTGTCAGCCGAGTAGATCGTTTGAACCGACAGCATTTGGAAGATCGTGTTGGGTAGCGTTAGGAAGCTCTCGGCCTGTTGGTATCCCTGAGTCGCCGTCGCCCCGATCAGCCGAATGTAGTAGCTGTTACCCACCAGCAGGGTCATGGTCCCGCCATTCGGAACCGACGTCAGCGTGGGGATGGTCTCGCCGACCTTCAGGTCTGACACGGAGTTGCGGGCCTGTGATACCAGGTGTTCGACGTAGATCTCACGGGGCCGAGGCGTCGTAATGGTGGTCCCCGGTACAGTCGACGTCACCTCGACGTAGTATCGGGCCTTGTGATCGTAGGCGCTCCCGCTGCGGGTCACCTCCACTTCGAAATAGAAGTCCTGACAGGATCCGGCCACCAACGTAGCCACGGAAAGCACCGAATTGGTACCGGGACGCAACTTGATATACGTGTCCGTGGTATCCCACTTGAACGTGGCTGTCACATCCGTCGCGGGCGCATCGCCGGTGTTGCAGACGCGCGCGCCAGTCGGAAAGTGGTTCGGACCAACGTTCGGGTTGTTGCTGTCGAGACCAACGACGTTCCAGGTTGTCGGTGTGACCGAAAGGCTGGCCGCCGCCCATGCCGGGGACGCAGCCACCAAGACCATTGTGAAGACCAGCGCACGGAATACTCTGTCGATCTTCATGGACTACCTCTTCTCCATCGTGTCGTCGGCTGCCTCGTTGGCGCCCTTTTGGATGCTGCCCTCGGCGCCGAGCAGGTTGAATTCTACCCGACGGTTGTTCGCTCTGCCACGCTCAGTCTTGTTGCTCTCGATGGGCTTCGTGGGGCCGAAGCCCTTGCCGATCAGGCGCTCGGCCGGCACGCCCTTCTTCACCAGGAATGCGACCACCGAGTTGGCCCGGTCTTGCGACAGCTTGGTGTTGTATTCAGCACTGCCGCGATCGTCGGTGTGCCCTTCCACAGAGACCATGCCCACCTCGGGATGCGCCAGAACGACCTGGGCAACGTTCTCGAGCAGCGGATAGGATCGCGTCTCGATCACCGCCATCGCGGTCTTGAAGTAGACGCGGTCCAGGATCTCGATCCTGTCGGCCGTGATGGTCACGAGCTGCTTGGCCTTGCATCCGTGGTTCTCGATCGTGCCCGGCTCGTCCGGACAATTGTCCAGACGGTCGATGACCTCATCGGCATCGCGGTCGGGCTCGGGGCAGCCGGCGTTCGTCAACGGGCCTGGCTCCTTCGGACACTTGTCGAGGCGGTCCACGAGGCCGTCGCCGTCGGTGTCCACGTCCGGACAGCCGTTGTTCTCTCTAGGGCCCGGCTCTGCTGGGCAGCTGTCCAGGCGGTCCACGAGACCGTCACGGTCGGTGTCTACGTCCGGACAGCCCTGGTTCTCCTTGGGCCCCGGCTCGTTGGGGCACTTGTCATCCACATCAAGAACGCCGTCGCCGTCGTGGTCCAGGTCGGGGCAGCCGTCGTCGTCTTGGAAGCCGTCTTTGTCCTCGGGCTCGTCCGGACACTTGTCGAGGCGGTCGATGAGGCCATCGTGGTCGCGATCCGTTTCGGGACAACCCAGGTTATCCTTGGGCCCGGGTTCGGTTGGGCATTTGTCGTCGACATTCTTGATGCCGTCGTTGTCGATATCGTCGTCCACCATGCCTAGACGAACGCCGGCAAAGGCTCGCCAATCGGGCGTCCCGAAACCTCTCGAAAGACCAAACGACGTTCCCGCAAACACCAAGACCGGGCCAAGGTCGTAGTTGCCCTGGAGCACGATCTCCAGCGGCGATTGATTAGAGTTCTTCCACGGCGCGGCCGCGGCGACGCCGCCGGAGACGAGGGCGTCGACCTCGACGGGTGAGCCCCGTTCGGGCCCGAACGGCACTTGGTAGCCGACGCCTGCCCGGTACAGGATCTCGTCCGCGACTTCCTGATTGAGCATGGATTGGTTCTTCCTGAGAAGGTATCCGAGGTTCGCCGCGAGCTTCACGTTCCCGAGAGAGCGTGACGCGGCGAGCTCCGGGCCAAACGTTGGACCCTTGTTTCCGCGATAATCTTTGGCCATGCCCGAAGGAACCGTGAAGGTCGGCAGGATTGCGAAGTCGACGCCGACCTCCTCGGCTTCGAGCAGCTGGATCTTCGGCACGATCCGAACATCGCCAAACCCCAGATTCGAAAGGCTGGCCAGGACTGCCGTGCCGGTAGTGTGTTGAATCGAGCCGCTGCGGTCCTGGTACGCGATGAAAGGGATCTCAGCGCCCACCTGGACAATCTTCCAAACGCCGACGGTTGCCATGAGCGCGCCGTCCAGGCGCGAGTGCACCAGAGCCGCAATTCGCTTGCCGGTATCGAGATCGTACACGACGAGCGGATCGTCGGCGTAGTTGAGCCAGAGACCGGTGTCCCACGACAAGAACGGAAGCACGGTGCCTGATTCCGCCGCCTGCACGCCTTGGCGATCCAAGGAGATCCGCAGACGCTCGACCGGAATGCTTCGATTCTCGGTGAGTTGTGCGGCAGCGTGTCGTGGCGCGAAGACGATGAGCATCGCAATCAGCGCGATTGAAGCATCAGAACGGAGACGACAAACAAATCGGTATCGACCAGACATTCAGCGTGTTCCTTGGACTGGAGGACTCTCGTTCCCAGACTCGTATCACCGGGTCCGTCGATACCTCAGTCCAGCCTTCGGCCGCAACCAAAAAGGATGGCACTCAGGAGTTCAGCATCAGCGGCCGCCCAAAGTCGGCCAGCCTGGCCGGTGCCGTCGTGCCGCCGGCCGGACATACCAATGCCCTGGTGGACGGGACCGAGTTGTATAGCTGTGAGAATCCGCCCACCTCTGGGGCGTGGCGGCACGCTTGGGGTCTGCTCAGGTCGAGTAGGTAGGCGCCCTCGTTGCCTCGGGCGCCTCTCACGGAACCGTGCTTGTGCTGTGCACACGGCTCTTCGGGGCGACAGGTTGCCAACATCCGTTGGCGATTCTGGTTGTGACGTGCTCAACCGGACACTCCCCGATTTCGGCAGGCTCTATCGGCCGATCTGATTGCCGATCTCAGAACAGCTCACACGGGAGTAGCCAATCATGCGGCAGTAGGCATCATTGACGTTGAGGAAACACCCCTCCATGTCGATGGCCCCAAAGCCGTCCATGGCAGAACGGATGATGGTGGCGGCTTCGTCCTCCCGCCCTATTCCTGCAGAAACGCTGCTTTGAGGGCTTGTGCGTGCAGTCGACTCCCCAGCTTGGTCTCTCTGCCTCTGTCTAGCCACGTCAACACTACGGTGCATGAATGCCGGCTTCTCGCACAACCACCGGGCGATGTTTCTGCGTGATCTCCTCAAGCTGACGTGTTGTGAGGCCGCTGGACGGGCTGACGGTCACCGAAGCCTCTTTGCCAGACTGCATTTCTTTGGCGGTGACGTGTACAACACCATCGGCATCAATTGTGAAAACCACGTCAACATACACCTGGCCCACAGGTTTGCGGGGGAGCCCCCCGAGCGTGAACCTCCCGAGGTGTGTATTTTGGCTGACGAGCTTGGATTCTCCTTGGTAGACCTCGATGTTGACGAAGTCCTGATCGTCGCGGGTGGTGGCGAATACTTTTCGCTCGCTGGTGGGAATCGTCGTGTTCTTCGGGATGACGATAGACATCTCGTCCTCAACGACCCGAATGCCCAACGAATGGGGCGTCACGTCCAGGAGCACGACTTCGCTCAGCTCACCGGTGATGATAGCGCCTTGTGTCGCCGCGCCCACGGCCACAATCTCGTCGGGGTTTACGCCCTTGGACGGCTTCTTTCCAAAGATCGCTTCGGCTTTTCGTTGAACGGCGGGCACTCGCGTCATACCCCCGACCAGAAGCACCTGGTCTATCTGTTCCGGTTTGGTGTGCGCGTCCTCCATCGCAGTGCGGCAAGGAATTTCCAACCTCTCAACCAGAGGTGCCGTGAGCTGGTCGAAAAGCTCACGCGATAGCCCGTCATGTTGAAGATGGAGCGGGCCCGCTGGTCCAACGGAGACAAAGGGCAGGTTGATGGCCGCGACCGGAGCGTTGGAAAGCTCTTTCTTGGCCGTTTCACACGCGTCACGCAGACGCTGGAGAGCACAAGGGTCCTTGGTGAGATCGGTCCCGTGTCGGTCCATGAAGTCCTTCACCAGATACCTGACCAAACCCTGATCAAAGTCGTCGCCGCCCAAGAACGTATCCCCGTTGGTCGCCAAGACCTCGAACACGCCGTCCTCAAAACGCAGAATGGTGATGTCAAACGTGCCTCCTCCGAGGTCGAATACCGCCAGGACTTGGTTTTTCTTGTCCTTGTGCGCCCCATAGCCCAAGGCTGCCGCCGTTGGCTCGTTCAGGATCTTCTTGACGTCGAGCCCAGCAATCTTTCCCGCAGCTCGCGTTGCCTGACGTTGGCTGTCGTCGAAGTAGGCCGGGACCGTGACAATTGCCTCGGTCACTTCTTCGCCGAGGTAGTCCTGGGCATAGTCCTTCATCTCTTTGAGAATCAGGGCGGAGATTTCCTGCGGGCCATACTCCTTGTTGTCGATGCGGATCCAAGCATCACCGTTCGCCGCCGCGACGATCTGATAGGGGCTGGTCTTCTTGAGCTCAACGAGTCGCTCAGAATCCGCCTTGCGCCCCATGAGACGCTTTATCCCGTGGACGGTGCGCGTCGGGTTCGTCACTGCTTGGCGCTTGGCACTTTCACCCACCAGGCAATCCTCGTTCGTGAATGCGACGACCGAGGGAAGAATGCGATTTCCTCTCTGGTTGTGGATGACCGTGACGTGGTCACCCTCGACAACGGCGACACATGAGTTTGTCGTGCCGAGGTCGATTCCAACGATCTTCCCCATGTCAGTGCCCTCCCCCTGTCGCTGTCAAGATCCGTGAGAAAATCCCACGTGAACGGCGTCCCTCTTCGTGGAAGGCCCGGACCTCCTGAACGGCCTCGATGTGTTTGTCATCCAAGCCGAGAATCTCCTTGTACCGTGCGACACATTCCTCAATCTTCCCTGACACCTTCAACCGCCGCGCTTCAGCAACGAGAAGCCAAATCTTGGCCTTCGTGTTCCCGGGCTCGATGTCGAGCGCTTGTTTGAACAGGTCTATGGCTTCGCCATGCCGGCCGTGGGCAATGTGATTGAGCGCCTCTGACACCAAAGGAGCGACCAAGACAGGTTGATGGCCATGTTCAGTCTGTTCAACATCCGCAAACAAGTCGTCTGCGTCGAGCGAGCTGGGGCTGGACACTCGCGGAGCGTGCATTGATGCAACAGGCGCGGCTGACGCTAGTGGTGGCTCGCTTTCTGCACGGCCCACCGAGCCGGCGGGCTTACCCATCGAGTTCTTGTACCGTTCGATGCTGACCTGGTCGGACAACTTGCTGTACGACTGCTTCAGAATGATGAAGACTTCGGTGGCTACCGCGCGGATCTCGCGGTCGGCGTAACGGGCATAGAGATCGGGATGGTACTCCTTTGAGACACGCAGGAATGCCGCTCGTGTCTGAGGAGCATCCGCATTCGAGTCCAGGCCCAGGACGCCGAAGCAATCCTTCTCCTTCAACGACGCAAGCTCCCCGCCCAGTCGTTGCAGGACATCATCTTCGTTCGGCCTTCGCTTCGGCGTGGCAGCGGGATCGAGTCGTTTGACGACTCGCGCTACATCGGCGGTGACCGACTTGTTTTGCGCTTTGACCTGCTTCGGGATCTCCGGACGGCTGGCAGTGTCGATGATGGTCTGAACCATTTGCGCCTGTTGTGGCGTCAGACGCACGAATTCCACTCCGAACCCAAATGGACGGCCGTCAACACCAGCGCGCTCTGGCGAAACGATGTGAGCGACCCTGCCCTCTACTCGGACGCTCGATCCGTCAGGACCACGGAGGCTGAGCTCCAGACTGCTGTGGAGGGGTGGTGGTGAGCCCGTTTGAATGAACGCCCCACCGATGCTAATGTCTTTGGTTTGGAGCTCAACGGCATGCCCCCAGATCTCGCAGAGTATGCGCGCCGGAAGTGTCGCCTCCACCCGTGGGCACGCTCGAACAGGTTCAACTCGTGTCGGTCGTTCCGCACGAGAACCTAGTAGATGTTGCTTGACCGCGTCGAGGATCGCGCCGTTAGACCACGGTTTGGCGATGACAACGTGGGCCACGCCCGTCGCGATCAACTCCCGGCCAAGCTCCTCAGAGACATTTCCTGACACGGTTATCCGCGGCAAACCCGGTGCTCGCTGGCGAATTTGTTTCATCAACTCGATCCCGTTCGGACCTGAACCAAGATTGCAGTCGCAGACAACGGCGCAGATATCCGAGCGCTCGGCCAAGCACGTCACGGCCTCGGCGTAGTCGCTGGATTGAACCACCTCGAACTCGGGGCCCAGCTCACGAGCCAACGCCTTGCGGATCATGGCGTCGTCGTCGACGATCAGAACACGCCCTTTGGCATCAGACTTTGTCATCGTTTCGATTCCTCCCCTTGCTGTCTCCCGCACAGAGACATATGGCCAAACACCGGCCGGGGACAACAGCAACCATTCTCTTGCTACGCCCTGGGATCTACCGTCACGAGCCAGGTGGCCTGCGGAGCAGCTCCCTCAAGCCTCAGAGTCGCATGTGGCCTGGCAGGTTATTGCAGAATCGCCATCCTTGCACGAGACTGCTGCGGGCTCTTCGGCCTTTGGCTGGCTGCCCTGGAGCGCCAGAGTTGCCACAACGAACGCCGGTGCCCCCATGAGTCCGCTCCCCGCCAATGCTTTTCAAGAAGTGCCTGGCCAGTAATGCGAAGTTATCACTACGTGTTTAACCGACGCAAGGCAGTCCACTCTTGCCCGAATGCCCCGGAAACAGGACGCCCAACGTGTGCTCAAGAATCTCGGCAGGCGCGTTGCAGAACTACGCACGGCCAGAGGCTTCACGCAGGAGCGCTTCTCCGAGAGAGCCGGCTGGACGCCGCGATACCAACAGTTCATCGAGTCAGGCAGGGCCAACCTGACCGTGGCTTCTCTGGTCACCCTCGCGAATCTGCTTGGCGTGCAGGCCAACGATCTTCTGGCCGCTCCGGCCAGTCGAGAAGTGGCAAAGGGCCGCCCTCCCAGACGCCTGCTGTAAGCTCGACAGCTTCGGGCCGTTCAAGAACAACGGCAGCTCGCTGGGGAAAGAAGCCAGTCTCCGAGAGGCCCGCTGATCGACTCCCCGGGCTTGACCACGCATGGGGAGACCAGCGTGCTCTCCACCATCACGGGAGTGGAGGAACGTCGAAGAACCGTGGGGCAATCCGGTCCCTGGCAACGATTACACCTGGCAACGATTCAGTTGACCACCAGGGCACCGAAGAGTACATTTGATCTTGCCCGCTCCGAAAGGGGTGGTGTCTCTAAGTTCCCCGCTGTCCGTAACACGACGGCGGGTTTTTTTTGATGCCCACCGCAACCACCATCGAACGTGTGACCTGTTTCATCGACGGCGGCAATCTTTTCGGTCACCTACGCGACACCTTTGGAGGTGGCAAGGTCAACTTGCCGAAGCTCTGCGGCGAGATGGTCGGCCCCACGCGCAAGTTCAGTCAGTGGAGATTCTACGGGGCGCCGCTCCCGCAGGGGGGCGACTGTCGCCGAGCAAGGGAGCTATGCCGGCCAGCAACGCTTCTTCCACTACATCCGCCAACACCGAAAGGGCGTTCTCAGGCTCGGCCGCTTCCAACGCGACGATGACGGAACGCTGCACGAGAAAGGCGTCGATGTTCTGATCGCCATCGACCTCGTGCGTCTGGCCGCCGAAGGCGGCTACGACACCGCGGTCCTGTTCTCGGGGGATGCCGATCTCGTGCCGGCCATCGAGATGGTGCGGCAGGTCTACCGGCGCCGAGTCGAAGTCGCCATCCCCGATGTTGCGGCCTGCCACGTCAGGCAGGTCGCCGACGCCTACCGCGAGATCGACGCCCCGCTGTTCAAGAAGGTCATGTTGGGCGCGTTGGGCGGTTCGACCGAAAAGCGGTAGCGCATCCCCGAATTGTTTGCAGAGTTGTTTGCAAAGGCCCTTTTTCAGGGTCGATCAGGGGTGATCCCTGATGACCAATTTTCAAGGAGATCAACAGGCTCCATCACCGACCAGATCTCTCGGCTACCTGTCACGCCGGAGGCCGCGGGTTCGAGTCCCGGCTTCGTGGCGTGGAGCGGCAACCAGTGCGTGAACCGTTTTCCATCAATAAAACCTAAAAAAACATGGCAGTCCGTCGTGGCGAAAAAACGGGTTGGTTGGTAACTGTTTGTTTTTCCTTCACTTCAACACAAATGGCATTCAGGAGGCCGACG
>MGST01000103.1 GCA_001798605.1 Deltaproteobacteria bacterium RIFOXYA12_FULL_58_15
TGCCGCCCCCAGTCTTCAAAACTGACGAAGGGCGTGAGAAACGTCCTTGGCGGGTTCGATTCCCGTGCGCTTCCGCCACTTACGCCAAGCTCGCCGATCAACTCCGCCGCGCTCTGTTGTCCGCAAATCTCGGTGTCGCCGAAGCCACCTGTCGTATGGGCAACGCCAGGCTTGCGAGATTCCGCTGCGCCCGTGGCGAGGCTGCGGAGGCTGCTGCTGCACTCGATGCCGTCGCCATGCCAAACCGATCATTGCTTCGCCGAAGGGAACAGGTTTCTCGCACACGGTTCAGGCGATGCAGAGCATTTCGGATGTGTTCGGCATCCAGATTGCTGGGCGTGATGGGTGGATCAAGCTTCCATTGCAAGAGAACCGCAATGCCGGCAGTCCACACGGGGATGGGTTGACGAGATCCCGCCGGATCGAACAGTGCGCGATAGGAAACTGTTCCCTTGCCCGTCACGGCGTCAGAGAATCGCAGCGCAGCTTTCGCGTACATCGCCTCATCGCTGCCTGGCGGCGATTCGTCCACATGGAGCCAGGCGAGATGAGCAGCCGCAATGAGAGTGAGCAGCACCGTCAGGTGCACCCGACTGTCACGCAAGAGCCCCGACCGTGTCATGGGGACTGCGCGCGGGTGGGAGCGATGTAGAGAGTCGGCATCACTGTGCAAATCCGCTTGGCCTTTCATTTGCCGCCACGGGCCTGTGGGGTTTGTGATGCAGGAGGTGTGGCGATACTCGTGCTTACTTGCGAAGGAGCTTCTTTTCGACCTTGGGATGCACCAGGGGGATGGTCAGCACCATTCCGGGCGCCATCTTGGACGGATCCTCGAGGGTGTCCTTGCTCGCTTCGGCGATGAGCGTGTAGAGCCGCACGTCACCGAGTTGTTCCTTGGCGATGTTGCCGAGCAACTCCCCTTCTTTCACCGTGTAGGTGATCGTCCGCGGGATCTTGATGAGGGTCCCGGCGTTCAGCTTCGCTGACACCGATCCTGCCGCTGGATTGTGGCGCAAGAGCAGCGACGCGTGAACCTCTGTCTTCCACAGTTGCCCGGACAACGTGGTGACCGACATGGCCTCAGGCAGGTTATGGTAGGCGAAGGCCGGATCAGGGTCATCTGCCGGCACTTGTGCGCCTGCTGGCGACTCATCGGCGGACTCCGTGGCGGGCTGGTCCACTGCCGGTGCCGGTGCCGTTGGTGGCGGTCGCGGTAGCGGCGGTGGCGGCGCGTCAGCGGTGCCGCCATCCTTGGGCTTCGACGGGGGAGCAGGCGGCGCCACCTCGATGGGCTCCTCTGGCTTGGATGCGTCTTCTGTCCCGTCATCACCGACGACGATGAACTCCACCCGTCGGTTCATCTCGCGACCGGCGGACGTCGTGTTCGAGGCGATGGGGCGCAGCTCCCCGACACCGACGGCCCGCAGACGGGCGCCATCAACGCCCTGATCGATGAGGTATCTGCGCACGGAGTCGGCCCGTTTCTGGGCCAACCTCTCGTTGGATGCCTCATCGCCAACATTGTCGGTGTGACCTTCGATGCGCACAACGGCAACCTCACCATGATTGGCGAGCAAGCTAGCGACCTGGGTCAGCAGGAGGTGGGAACGATCGATGATCACATCGGAGCCGGTGGCGAAAAAGACCTTCTCCTGGATCTCAATCTTTTCGCGGGTGAGTCGGACCAGAACCGCACCTTCGTCGGGACAGCCGTCATCGTCTTGTACGCCGTTGATGACTTCACTCTCATTGGGACACTTGTCGCGGGAGTCGACGATACCGTCGAGGTCGTTATCAAACTCGGGGCAGCCATCAGCGTCCTCGAAGCCGTCGACGTCTTCGGCGTCGTTGGGGCATGTGTCACGTGAGTCAGGGACGTTGTCGGCGTCGTTGTCGGGATCGGGACAACCATTGTTATCCTCAAAGCCGTCCAAGTCCTCAGGCTCCCTGGGACACTTGTCATCCAAATCGGTAAGGCCATCACCGTCTTTGTCATTGGCGGCGTCGGGACAGCCGTCGTCGTCTTGGTAGTCGTTGAGGTCTTCCCGTTGATTGGGGCACTTGTCCGCAGCATCGGGGAAACCGTCGCCGTCGTTATCGAGATCGGGGCAGCCGTCGCCGTCGGCATAATCGTCGATGTCCTCAGCAACATGGGGACAGGTGTCGCGACTGTCGGGGATACCGTCCTTGTCATTGTCGGCATCAGGGCAGCCATCACCGTCCTCGAATCCATCCTTGTCCTCGGCCTCCAGGGGACATCGATCGTCGATGTCGGCGACGCCATCCTTGTCGTTGTCATCGTCGGGGCAACCATCAAGGTCTTCGAAGTCGTCGAGGTCCTCCGCGTGATTGGGGCAAGCATCGTTGTCATCGAGCAACGTGTCGTTGTCGTTGTCGGCCTCGGGGCAGCCATCCTGGTCGAGGAATCCGTCGATGTCCTCAGCGACGTCGGGGCACTCATCGACGCGATCGTGGATGCCATCACCGTCGCGATCAAAGGGAATGCCGAGCTCGACGCCGAGCCCAGCGGCGATGAAGTGGCCGGTGATAGACTCGGGCTGGAGGCTGTAGGTCGCTTCGATGCGAGCGCGCAAGCTCTTCCAGCCGAACCACTCGGCCACGGGTAGATAGAGACCGCCACCGACCTTGAGTACGGCGTCGGTGGAGACATCCTCGGTCGAGGTATTGCCGCCGCGCCCAAGCATGGCCAAGGCGACGCCGCCGCCGACACGGGCGTAGGGCGCTGGATACTTGGCGCCGTCTTTGAAGAGCTCGTGCATGGGGGTGACAGCCAGCACCGACAACGTGATGGGCAATCGCATGAGACTGCCCGCCTTAGCCTCGACGGCTCGGCCCTGACGGCCCCAGCCGACATCGAGCTCGCCCAACAAAAACGACAGATCAGCGTAGGAGCCGTTGATATAGGCTTGGCCGATGAACCCTGGATCTAGCTCTGGATCGAGGTCGCCAACGGCGGTGTCGAGTCCGGCGCTGACGCCGACGGCCAGGGCAGTGTGAGCCACATGCCGCCGCAGGAACGCGTCCGTCCGGTTATCATCGGCCGACTTGGTTTCGATGTTCTCTTGGGCAAAGGCCGAGTGGCTCGAAATCGCCACGAGACACATAGCCACCAGGAAATTCAAAATACTTCGTGCGTTCATAACTCTCATTCTCCTCGGCATGGCTGCGTGGGTTAGTCGACCTGACGGAACATGCGGATAGCGAAGTCCGTCCCTGACCCTCGATCGCGATCGCAGGGGCCATCGGGAACCGTCGGGTCCAGGATGCCGCGGTCGAGGTCGTACTGACAGCCGACCGTAATGTAGAGGTAGTTGCTGCCAGCGTAGCTGGCCGAGACGTCGGAGATGATGTGCTTGTTCTTGTCGAGATCGGTGGATGTGGCTGGGCCGAAGCCTGGGATGCCGCCGACCCAGGTGAAGTCGCCTTCGGAGGCGGCACCGAGGTCCACCGGATCGGTCACGTCGGAGCGATACAAGCGGGCGCCATCGTCGTGATCAAAGCCAATATAAAGGTGGGCACCATTGACCGTTAGCAGCGAAACATCGGTGTGGATGAAGCCGGAGATATTGCCGCTCCAGAAGGTGCGTGCCCAGGTTGTACCGTCGTAGCGCCACACCTCGGCGCTGTTGTCGTCGCGGCGATTGCGACCGACAAAGAGATAGTCGCCCCACTGGGTCATCCAGGGATAGCCCTTCTCGCCGGGTCGACGTCGACCGACATCGGGGATCCGCGCAGTGGTGCCCGCGAAGGGCGCTCCGTCATAGCCATTGGCGGTCCACGTCGAGGCATTGCTGAGCGGCAAATCGGGGGTCGACGAGACCGAGCCGTTGTTGGCGATAAACAACCGTACCGGGGGTGCACCGGCGGGGTCGAAGGCGAGCATGCTGTCGATGCCGATGACGGGGGCGGTGTTGGGAACCGGTGCCCCCGCGCCAATACGATTGATGTAATGGGCCTGGCTTTGGTTGCCCGAAGCGGGCACGGTGACAAAATCGTTGTTGCCGGGGACGGCGCAACCGCCGCCGGGCAACAACTCGACGTAGCCCATGAGCGGCCGACCCGAGGCGCCATCGTCCGCGAAGCCCATGTACAGGCGATTGCCGTAGCCGTAGATCATCTGCAGGGTTTCGGTGTTGCCAATGGTCAAATCGGAGATGTTGCAGTAGCCGATGTCGAGAACGTTGTCCGTGTCCTGGGTGAAGTAGACGTCATCGAGGTTGCCGCTGCCCGCGTGTACGCCAAAGACGAGAAAATCACTGCCGCTGACATTGGCCGAGACAAAGGCATCGACCCCATCGGAGCGGACTTGGCCGGCGAAGGTGTCGTAGGGTCCGCCGTTCGACGCGGTTATTTGGAAGGTCGCAGTTTCACCGTTGAAGCCGTCGGGGTCGAAACGAAACACCGCGTCGTCGGTATCGTTAGGACCGGCGTAGACCTTTCCCTGGTGTGCAAACACGAAGGAAAAGGTGGTGCCGTCGCCGAAGGGATCGATGAACATGGCGCCGTCGTCCACGGAGTTGATGGTGGCACCAAATCCCTGGAAGAAGGTTCGGTTGAACGGGGAGTCGGCCAGGGTCTCGCCGAGGGGGTCGGTCTCGAGGGTGGTGGTCACCTCAATCGTGTACTGTGAGCCGCTCTGCTCGAGGGAGTGGTTCACCAAGACTTTGTTGTCGTCGGCGGGATCACCGGTGAGCTCGCTGTAGCGTCGCGCCTGCACCATGAGGCCGAGGGAACCGGCCGGGGTGATGGTGTAGAGCGAGGTATCGTGGGCGCTCCGTCCGGCACCATCGCCGGTATTGTAATAGACGGGCTTGGAGAAGGCGACGAGGAAGCTGCGTAGATCAACCGCCTGGGCGCTGACGACACGAAGCTGTTGATCACCTTGGAAGGAACCCGACTTCGGATTGATCAACAGCGCACCTTCATCGAGGTCGACGACTGTGTCGTTGGCGGTCATGGTGTACCAACAGTTCGGGTCCTGGGCCGTGGTGGTGAACCGGTAGGTCCGGTCGTTGATGGTGGCGGCGGCGATGTCGGGCACCCCAGGGCTCAACGCCGGTCCGGTGAGTGCCTCCATGTCGATGTTACAGCCCGAATCGGTGAAACCGTAGGTGGTGTAGTCACCAGCGACACTGTTGTCGACGGGCTCGGAGAAGACAATTTCGACGGTGGCGCCGTCAATGGAGCTGACGCTGGCAACCGACGGATGGGTAAAGCCGGTAATGGTAACGGTGCGCGCGGCAATGCTGAGCCCCACGGCGTCGACAATGTCGGCGCTACCGCCTGGCTCAAGCGCGTCGGCGTAGATGTCACCGTCGGGACCACCGGTGAAGATCACCGAGCCCAGTGAGTCGTAGGTGATACGGCCATCGCTGCCATCGGCGTCGAGCAGAGTGCCGAGATCTTGCACCGCATCGTTGGCGCGGCTGGCATCATTGACGTAGGCGATGTCGGCAGCCACCAGGTTGCCGCCGCCCGAGTCGGTCACTGGCTCCGAGAAAATGATGTAAAGTTGTGAGGTGGCCACGAAAGGTGGGGTGTTCTCGGTGGTTGCCTTGCCGATCACTGGCGGTGCCCCATCCACTTCGATGACGGCGGCGGCGGTGACGATGGCCAGGTCGGAGTTGGCGCCGTCCTGGATGGCAGCAACGGCGGTGGTGTAAAGATCGGGCAATTCGCCGGTGTCAAATGGGACCGGCGGGGCAAAGGGCGCGAAGGTGATGTAGATGATGGCATCGCCAGGGATGTCGATGCCCAAGGGATCCCCGATGGCAAGACTGGAGTGGCCGGTCACCCGCCACAAACTCGCGTCAAAGGAGGCGTCGATCACGGGGTTGGAAAAAGTGACTGCGTAGAAATCGATGTAGCCGTTGCCGTTCGCATCCCCCGTCTCGGCCTGGACGATTTCGAAAGGAGCGTCGTTGTCAATGATGGTGACGGTGTGGACCGTGGGTGCCGCGGCCGTGGCATTGGTGAGGGTCCCCAGGGTCAGGATGATGGTTTCATTGTCATCATCCACATCGACAACATCATCGTTGATGTCGATGCGTATGGTTGCCCCGGTGGCACCTGGGGGAATGCTGAGCGGGCTCGCCGAGCCAGCCTGGATGGTGTAGTCGGTACCGCTGCCCGTGGCGGTGCCCGAGGCGCTGTAGACGATGGATGTGGTGGCCGCGGTTACCATCGATTGAGTGAGGGTCACCGTGATGGTGCCGGCATTCTCAGCCGCGCTAGAGCTGGCCGCTGTAAAGGAAACAGTGGGTGGGGTTTCGTCATCGGCAATGGTGAGGGTGTGTTGTGCCGGTGTACCGAGGGTGGCGGTGGGAGCAGTGGTGATGTCCCAGATAAGGGTTTCGTTACCCTCGTAGATGAGGTTCTGGACCATGTTGAGAGTGATGTTGGCCGACAGACTCCCGGCCGGAATGGTCAGGTTGGGCCCGGTCACATAGTTGAAATCGGTGCCCAATGTCGCGGTGGAGGAACCATTCTCAACGATGGTGAGCACCGTGTTGGCTCCCGACTGCGTCGACAACGACACCGACACTTGGACAGCCCCCAAAGCCGACTCGCTGCTCGTCGAGGTGGCGGCGGCGAAGGCTACCGTGGGTCGGGCCGCGGCGTCATTGGCACCAATGGTCAAGGTGTGGGTGGAGGGCGCGATCACCGTGGCGTTGGGTGCCGCGGTGATGTCGAGGACTAGGGTCTCGTCCAGTTCGTAGAGGAGGTCATCGACGATGTTTACCGTGATGTCAGCGGTGAGACTGCCAGCGCCGATGGTCACAGATGGCCCCGTGGCAAAGGTATAGTCCTGGGTCAATGCGGCTGTCGACGTGGCCGCATTGCGGGTGATGGTGACCACCGTGTCGGCCCCCGAGATGGCCGACAAGTCGACGGTGATGCTTGCCGTGGTTGCGGCTGCCTCGGCGACGGTCGACGTCGCAGCCAAGAAGCTGACATCGGGGCGCGCGCTGGGATCGTTGGTGGGGATGGTCATGATGTGCGCGGTGGTACCGATGAAGGTGGCGCCGGTGGCCCCGGTGATGTCGAGAATCAAGGACTCATCCACTTCGAATAAGGCATCGTCGACGATGGCGATCTCAATATTCACCGCCAAGGCGCCGGCCGGAATCGTCACCGACGGCCCCACCAGGTAGGTAAAGTCGGCTGGGGTAGCGGCGCTGGAAGCAGCATCGGCGACGATGGTCACCAAGGTGTCCGCACCGGAGACAGCGTCGAGCTCAACACTGATGAATGCAGTTGTCGCCGCCGCCTCTGCCACGGTTGAGGTGCCGGTGGCGAAGGAGACGTTGGGAATGGCGCCAGCGTCATTGGCCAAAATTGTGAAGGTGTGTTGGGTGGGCGCCACCACGACGGCGTGGGGGGCTGCGGTGATGTCGAAGACCAAGGTTTCGTCCACCTCGTAGAGGGCATCATCGAGGATGTCGAGGTCGATGGTGGTCGATAGGTTACCGGCCAGGATCGTCACGGAGGGGCCGACCGCATAGTTGAAGTCGGCGGTTTCCACCGCGGTAGAGCTGCCACTATCGGGAGTGATGGTTACCAGGGTATCCGTGCCCGAAGGGATCGACAGCGCCACGGTGATGCCCACGGTGGTAGCGGCCTCCGCAGAGTTGGAGGTCGCAGCAGCAAAGCTGACGTTGGGAATGGCGGCTGCGTCGTTGGCGGCAATGGTGAGGGTGTGCCTAAACGGAGCGACAACGTTGGCATCTGGCGCCGAGGTAATCTCCAGGACGATCGTCTCTGCGAGCTCGTACAAGAGATCTGCGGCAACGCTCACCTGAATGGTCGCCTGGGTTTGGGTTGCCGGAATGCTCACCGACGGGCCAGTCACGAACATGAAGTCGGAGGCTTCGATGGCCGTGGAGCTGCCCGCGAGGGCAACGGTGACATCGGTGTCGATGCCCGAGGTGCGCGACAACATGACATGGATATCGACAGTGGCGGTGCCGGAATCGGGCTCGTTAACGCTCGAGGTGGCGAGCTCAAAATAGACATCGGGCACCGATGCGTTGTCGTTGGCTGGAATCGTTAGGATGTGCTGGTTGATGCCCGTGGTGGTTGCGTTGGTGGCGCTGTCGATAGTGAGGACCAGGCTTTCCGCTGCCTCGAGCAGAGAATCGTTGACGATGTTGATCTCGATGTCGGTACTGAGACTACCTTTGGGGACGGTCACCGAAGGTCCGGTGACATAGGCATAGTCCTCTGCCTGAATACTCGCCAGTGTTTCGGAGATGGTGACCACCGTGTCGGCACCGGAGACGGTGTTGAGCTGCACGGTGATGAGGGCGGTGCCCGAGGACTCGTTGGCGCTCGACGCGGCCACTGCAAACCCGACGTTGGGCATGGCCGAGGCATCGTCATCGACGATGGTCAAGGTGTGACTCACCGGCATGATGATGTTGGCGTTGACGGCCGCGGTGATATTGAGGATCAAGGTCTCGTCCACCTCGAACCGGTTGTTGTTGGTGGTGGCCACTTCGATGTCAGCCGAAAGGTCACCGGCGGGAATGATCAGATCGGGGCCGGAGACGTAGGTGTAATCGGTGTTGAACGCCGCGGTCGAACCCGCCAAATCTGGCGTCACTGTCACCGCGGTGTCGGCACCCGAAACCTCCGATAGTTGCACCGTGATGGTTGCTCTTGCCGCCGCACCCTCGGTAACCGACGAGGTGGTGGCTGCAAAGTTGACATCGGGGGTGGCACCGGGGTCGTTGGTCTGAATGGTCAGGACGTGCCGGGTGATGTTGGTGCCGACGTTGCTGTTGACGGCAGCGGTGAGGTCCAAAATCAAGGTCTCGTCCACTTCGAAAAGGGCGTCGTCGACGATGTCGACTTCGATGTTGGCAAAGGTGGCACCGGCAGGGATGGTCACCGAGGGCCCTACTGCATAGCTGAAGTCGGCGGGGCCGTGGGCGGTGGAGTTCTGGGTGTCAGGGGCAATGGTGACGACGGTATTGGCACCGGAGACCGCTGAGAGTTGCACTCGGACCAGGGCACCGGCGCTCGGCGCCTCGTCAACGATCGAGCTGGCCAGCGCAAAATCTACATTGGGCGTGGCGCTGACGTCGTTGGTGGCGATGGTCAGCACATGATCGAGGGTCGTACCGAGAATGGCATTGGGCGCTGCGGTGATGGTGAGCGCCAGGGTCTCGTCGATCTCGAACAGGCTGTCATCGACGATGTGGATCTCGATATTGGCAGAAGTATCGCCAGCGGGAATGGTCACAGTCGGACCGACCCCATAGGTGAAATCGGCTGGGGTGGTAGCGGTGGAGCCGCCAGCATTGACTACGATGGTGACCTCAGTGGCCGCCCCGGAGGCCTCGGAGAGTTGCACCGTGATCAGTGCGGTGGTGTCCGGCGCCTCGACGACATTGGAGGTGGCCGCGGCAAACTCGACCGTCGGTGTTGCCGTTGCGTCATTGCCGAGAATGGTCAGGGTGTGTTGGGTGTTGGCGCCGAGGTTGGCGTTGGTCGCCCCAGTCACGTTGAGGATCAGCATCTCATCGACCTCGAAGACTAGGTCGTCGACGATGCTCACCTCGATGTCGGCAGACAGATCCCCTGCGGGAATGAGGATCGACGGCCCGACCGCAAAGGAGAGGTCGGCACCCTGGGTCGCGGTTGAATGGAGGGCATCGGGAACAATGGTAACCACGGTGTTGGCACCGGAGACCGCTGAGAGCTGCACGGTGATCAATGCCGTGGTCGCTGGTGCCTCGACGGTGGCAGAGGTGGTGGAGGTGAACTGAACCTCGGGGATGGCGATGGGATCGTTGCCCTGTATGGTGACGATGTGCTGCGCCGGCGTGCCCACCAGGGCGGGGATGGCAGCGGTGATGTTGAGGATCAGAACCTCATCGACTTCGAACAAGGCATCGTCGAGGATTTCGATCCGCACATTGGCGCTTGGGCTCCACGCCGGAATGGTGACGGAGGGGCCGACGACGAAGTTGAAATCGACGCCCCTTAGGGCGGTGGAGTTGGTCAAATCGGGGGTGATGGTCGCGGTGACGTCGGCACCGGAGATGGCACTGAGCTCAACGGGGATGTCAATGATGGCGGAGGTTTCGGTGGTGGTGGTGGTGGACGTAACAAATCGCACCGCCGGGAAGTCGTCGTCGTCGTTGATGGTGCCCACGCCTGGCACGACGCCAAGAATCGCGTTGTGAACCGCGTCGAGATCGAAAAAGAACGTTTCAACCACTTCGCTGAAGTCATCATCGACGGTCGAGATGGTGACCATCTTGAAGCTCTCCCCCGGCGCGAACACGAGGGTACCCGCGCCTGCGACGTAGTCTTCCCCGGGTTCAGCGGTGTCGGCCACTGTGGCGTAGTCGACCTGAACCTCCATGCCGGTCATCTCAGACAAGGACACGGTGAAGACAATGGCACCGCCCTCCGTGACCGCAGTGGGACTGTCGACATCGATGGTCGGAATGATCTCATCATCGAGGATGGTGCCGATGCCCGTGGCCTTGAGGACGGTGGCATTGACGGCTGAGTCGGCATCGAGGACCACCGTGAAGGTCAGGTTACCGTCGAGCACAAAATTGGGGATCACCGGTATCGAGAGCAATATCTCGGTGATACCGGGCGCGATCTCCAGGGTGCCCGTGCCGCCGGTGTAGTCGGTGCCATCGACGGCTGCGTCTACGCCATCGCCCTGAACCGTGACCCAGTTAACCGAGACGGCAGCACCACTTTGTTGCGATAGGGTCACCGTGAAATCGATGACGCCGGCTTCCTCGGAGGCGAACGGGTCGTTGATGCTGATTGCTGGGGTGAGATCGTCATCGAGAATGGTGCCGATGCCGCGGTTGTCGAGGAGGGTGGCGTTGACTGGGTTGCTTAAATCGAGGGCGAAGGTCTCACTGCCCTCGTCTTGCTCGACGTCGTCGATGACGGCGATGCTCACGGTCTGTGACACGCTGCCGGGAGCAAAAGTGACGGTGCCAGAGGCCTCCTGGTAGTCAGTGCCGGGGGTGGCCTCGTCGGCCAAAGCTATCGTGGCGTAATCGACTGTGACCTCGAGGCCTGTTTGCTCGGACAGGGTGACCGTGAAGGTAACCACTTCATCGAGCTCGGAGCCCATGGGATCGTCGATGCTCACCTCCGGGATGGTCTGCACGTCCAAGATCGTGCCAATGCCTTCGTTGTCCGCGATGGTAGCGTGGGTCGGATTGGACAAGAGCATCCGTAGGGTCTCGGAGCCTTCAACCGGGCCGCTGTCAGCGACGATAGGCACCGCGATGGTTTGGGTGGTCTGACCGGGATTGAAGGTCAAGGTGCCTCTACGGGATGTGTAGTCGGCGGTAGCGGTGGCGGTGATCGCCTCGGTGGCGAAGTCGACGGTCACCGGTTGGCCTGCTGGCTGGGACAGGGTCACAGTGAATATCATGTCGCCAGCGGTCTCTGGCGTCATGGGATCATCAATGCTCAACGCCGGGAGGGTGTCGTTGTCGATGAGGGTGATGATGTGGGAACCCGGCTCCGTCACCTCGACGGTTGCGGGAGGCAAAAAGCTCAACGCAATGATCTCGTTGGCCTCAGAGGCCAGGTCGTCGATCAGGGTCAAGGTGATCGACGCGGTCTGTTGTCCGGGAGCAAAGACGAAGGTGTCTCCGTCCACAGTGAAGTCGGTGTCGACCTCGGCGTCGCCCAATAACTGCACCGGGACGGCACGCTCGACGGTTGCTTCTTGCAAAAGCTCGGCGGTGATGGTCACCGTTCCCGAGCTCTCGTGTGCCGATTGGCCAGCCGTCGCGAAGCGAACTTGCCGCACAACCAGTTTGTTGAAGGTGTCGCCATGACAGTCAACGAAGATCAAAGTCGACAGAACTATCATCGCAAGCTGCCGCCAACTCGTCGAGAAAAGAGATCCAGGCAGTGATTGCCTTGCCATGACTAACTCCCTTGAAACCAATTAATCAAATAACGTCCAATGCGGAGGGGAGCATAGCCAGATATTTTCAAACGGATCAATCGCAGAGCGGCAGGCAGGTCTAGCCTGCATCGGTCACCAGTGCACAACGGCGACTGCATGGCACACCCGTGCCTGACCGACCGATGGACTGCCAAATTGTGGTGGATGGTCTTTCGGCCTACAGGCGCACATAGACACGGCGAACGCTCACCGTCACCAGCGCCCCGATCTTGAACAACTTCACCCGAAGAGGCGAAGCCTGAGATAGAGCGAGGTCCGTCCCAGCAAGCGCCAGACGGCGCAGCGCAACAACGAGCAACTGGGCCGCCATCGACGACGATTCCATGCGCTTGTTGTAATCTACCAGCCATGTGCGCGTACAGGCTTCGCCTCTTGTACAGATATTGACTAAGTCATGTTTGTTGGTTAGCTTAGTCCTATGGCGATCAACATACATCAGGCGAAGACCCACCTGTCTAAACTCATTGAGCGAGTGGAGCGTGGGGAGGAGTTGGTCATCGCACGGGCGGGCAAACCAGTAGCTCGTCTTGTCCCTATCGAACCAAGGTCGACTCGCCGGTTTGGCATCGACGCTGGAGTGTACGAGGTTCCGGAGGACTTTGATGCTCCCCTGCCGGAGGATGTCCTGAAGGCTTTCGAGTCGTGAGGCTTCTCCTCGACACCCATGTTTGGTTGTGGTTGCTCACCCAACCGGGGCGCATTCGATCCGATTTGATGCCCCGGCTCGAAAGCAACGATACGGAGCTGTATCTCTCGATCGCGAGTGCCTGGGAAATTGCCATCAAATACGCACTGGGAAAGCTCCCTCTTCCGGATTCACCGGTGCGCTACGTGCCCACCCGATTGGAGGCGACGGGGGTGAGACAGCTCCCTATCGGTCTCGAGCACACTCTCATGGTTGCGGAACTTCCGACACATCACCGTGACCCATTTGATCGATTGTTGGTGTCCCAGGCCCGCATAGAGAATATGCCGCTGGTTACCGCCGATCCCATATTCGACCAATACGACATCGAGGTTGTTGCGGCTGAACAGTCCCGAGGTTGAAGCTCAACCCAGAGCCCTTTGCGGCCACCCAATCTGGACGAGTGCCGACCGTGCGGACCGTGCCGACCGTGCCGACCACCCGACCGCGGCAGTCGTTGCCCGCCACCGCCGGGTCTGCTATTCGCGCGGCATGCGCCGATTGATGCTCATCACCACCGTTGCCTTGGCCGCGTCGATTATTGGCAAAGCGGCTCTCGCCTACGTCTTGCCGACCGAGTTCATTCTGCGAATGCTCGCCGACAAGCGAATCAACATGAAGATCGTCGACCTCACGGTCTATGTGAACACCGAGGTCGGTGATCGTAACACCGAGGATCGTATCTATCTCAAGAAGCCAGAGCGGTTGCGGCACCTTCGTCAGGGTGAGGAAACGACCATGGTGGAGGTACAACGCGAGGGCAAAGCAGCCGAGGGACCAGAGGACGCCCTCAAGCGCATCAAGGGTCAGCCGTTCAATATCCTGCCAACCCTGTTGTTCCCCAAAGGCGAAGAAATCGATGAAGCTGAGACGCG
>MGST01000104.1 GCA_001798605.1 Deltaproteobacteria bacterium RIFOXYA12_FULL_58_15
GCCCTTTGTGGTCTTTGTCGTGGTGCACTCCTTTATTCCCCACAAAGAAGACCGGTTCATGCTTCCTGCCATGCCGTTGTTCATACTTCTCGCGGCGGCTACTCCCGCCGCATTGGCGAGTGGTCGCGGTAAGCCCTGGGAGACTCTGCGCGGTTGGTGGCCCCTCACTCGCGGTGTTCTGATCGGTGTACACGTTTTGGCGCTCGTACTCGCATGTACGGCACAAACCCAGGCAAATCTACGTGACGCGATGATTGATCTAGGCCGCGACCAAGAGCTACGAGGTCTGGTCTCCTTGGGTCCAGAGCTACACACCTACTTTCTCGGCCGCGATGACATTCCAACCGAGCAAAGCTCAAAGGTTGACGCGGGCTTTTTGGCGCGAGCGCTGCAACAAATCGACGCCCATGGTGGCAACGCCAACCGATTTATTGGATTTGCCCCCGACCGCACCAAAATAGAGATCCTACTCGCAGCCAATGGTCTAGACTGCGGTGAGCCCAGAGAATCGCAAGGCTGGTGGGTCGACCGCCTCGTCTACCGAGCCAACCCGAAGCGCAACAGACGCCGCTCACCCATCCTCATTTGGAAATGTGAGACACCGGCCGTCGCGCGGGCTACGGGAGGGCCAAACACAATGGCTGTGATCGGAGCGTCATGATAGTGGAGCAGCGCGTGGTCGCGTGGTTGTTTACAGGCCAAGGCCAAGCGGAGGCTTCAGATGAAACGAGTTTGGGTTGGCCTGGCTGTGGGGCTTCTAACCGCATGCACTGCCCCAATTTGGCGGGCGGTGGATCAAGGGGATCTCGCCCAAGTTGAGCGTCTGCTCAGTGCCGGTGGTGATCCCAACTACAGTCCGGCGGCTTCCGGTGGCTCCACCTTGTTGATGCTCGCGGCGGAACGGGGGCGCGCCGACATCGCGCGCCTGCTCATCGACCGAGGCGCCGTGGTGGACGCCCGACGTGAGGGCAACAAGAACACGGCGTTGCATCATGCCGTGGGGGCCGGTCACCTCACGGTCATCAAGGTGCTGCTCGAGCACGGCGCGGATCCTTTCAAGGTTGGGGTCGACAACAGGACGGCGCGCATGTACGCGCAGGACGCCGGTTTTCGCGAGGCGACGCTGCTGCTTGCCCAGGCGGAAGCGGTGCTCCAGGAGGGCGCACCGCCTCTGGCTTCTGCGTCTCTCCCAGTCGCCAGGGAGAAACTGCCACCTTTGCGCGGCAGCGCGCTGGTCATGGAGATCAAGACGGTCGGGTCAGTCTCTGCGCAGTTGGCGTCCGTGGCCACCAAGATCCTCCTGGCCAGGTTGGATGAGGTCGAGGGGTTTAGCACCGTTACGCCGGAGGACCTCCAGCTCATGCTCTCGGTGGAGAAGCAGAAAGACGCCCTGGGTTGCAATGACGTCAAGTGCATGGCCGAAGTGGGCGGGGCACTGGGCGCCGACTTTGTTGTCTACGGGCAGATCGCCGTTGTCGGCAGCCAGTACAATCTGAGCCTGACCGCCATCGACTCGAAGCGCTCGCTGGCCGTTGGGCGAGTCTCTGTGCTGGTGGCGGCAAACGAGGACGCACTGGCCGCCAGCGTGCCCAATGCGGTGGCGTCCCTGATCGCCAAAGTCGCTCGGAGCCAGGTGGATGCCGGTGGGCCGTAGATAAACTCCTCCCACCGAGGAGGAGCGCGACCAACTCATCTCGCGCTCAGGCTGGAAGCAGACCGGTGGTGGCACGGCCGAGGCCGGCAGGGCTCTTCACTGTTGCGGCAAGTTGCGCCACTGCGCTAGTATCCCAGCGGGTCCATGGCTGGGCTCAGGAGGATATCAATATGGGCAATGTGAGCGCGATCGATTTGGTGACCCAACTGAGGCAGGACGTCCGGGTGTATGCGGATTCGCCAAATAGCGGACCCGTGCACTTGGGTTCTTCCCAGATCAATGAAAGCGAGCTCCGCACGATGGCGATGACGATTCGGGGGCAGCTTGTTGAGCTGGGTTCTGAAGCGAGCCACGCTGAACTCTGCGCCTACCGCGAGGGTGTGAGCGAGATCATGATTGTGAATGCGGACTTCACCCCCAACGGCAAGAAGGCCGCGTTCTTCGAGGCCATGGGAACAGGCGAAGCATGGGTGGCCGATAAGGTGGAGAATCCAGGCCTGTACGCGGCAGCACAGGATCTCGCTGCCGCCGTCGAAGAAGTGAATGCTGCCGTAAGACAAGCGTGGCAGCGTGAAGGGGGCTACCCGTCGGACCGGTTAGAAAAGGTGCGCCGTGACCAATACGGGGCTTACTACCACGAACCGTCGACTTCTGCTTCAGAAGCACTTCGTCAGAAGAAATAGTCTTCGAGTCCATGGGCAAGAGCAGGTACGTGAGAGGACGATACCGTTTCCCTGTGCATGGCGAAGCAAGCCCGCGAGCATGCAAGTTCCGAAAGCTGTCTCGACAGTGATGAATGCGGTCCGGCCGCAACATGCCTCGCAGCAATCGGCGGCATGGGTGGCGACGGTGCCCTCAGCTGCCGGCAATCGCGTGACTGTGTTCCCACGGCCATCGCACTGATGCGCGACGAGCTCGCGAAAGCCGACTACTCGTGCAGAGATTACAGCGCCCCCCTGGGGCAAAAGAGTCACGCCTGTGCCGTTCGTGCGGACGGACAGGCCTTTTGTTGGGGCGCGAGCTACAACTGTGACCTCGGACCCGACCAGTACGTGTGGCAGTGTCCGGACCAAACATCTGCCGCTCCGGTTGCGGGACTTTCAGACGCCGTCTCTATCAGCGCCGGTGAGTATGGTACCTGCGCCATCAAGGCCAGCGGCGACATGGTGTGTTGGGGTGAAAACTCGGAAGGTGAGCTGGGCACCGGTGGCGACGCCTCCAGCGGCGAGTACCCCTACTCCTGGGGCACCAATACCCCGGTTTCGGTGCTCAATGTGAGCCATGCAGTTTCCACCGCCGCCGGTGAGATTAGCAACTGCTCACTGTTGGGCAATGGGACCGTGATGTGCTGGGGGTGGGGTGGCCGCGCTGGGACCACCTTGGGTCGTGGTGAAGATGTCTACGAATCAGCGAATCCCGAAGTCGTCGTCGGCCTCACAGATGCTGTGCAGCTTGCCCGCGGAGGCACTTCGAGTAGCCACTACTGCGCAATCAGAGCGACTGGGGCAGTGGTGTGCTGGGGATACAACTATTCAGGCGAGCTCGGCGATGGCAACACGGCCGACACTTATCCCTACGGAAGCAGCTCCGTTCCTGTGACCGTCCTCGGCTTGTAGTGAACAGCTCTCATCTGGGCCGACACCACGGGTTAGAGGATTCCGTGGCAGCCAAAACTTGGGCCAACCTCAATTCAATGCTTTGCACGATTGCGCCGGCGCAACAAAGCCATCAGACCCAAGGCTGCCACCCAAGGAGCGCTGGTGCCGCTGCTATGGCAATTGCAGCCGTCTTCTATCTTGGATGGAGGAGCGGCAGCGGGCCGCGGGCGGATCGCGAAAACCGCGGGCGACATCACAGCGTTGTTTCGATCGAAATACCCCTCGAGTCGCACCAGGCATTCGTTCGACACCGTATCGGGAATAGTCCAGGGATAGCTCTGCCAACTCGGCGAGGAGGCGTCCACGCTTCCCACGACCGTCTCCCAGCTTGCACCCTTGTCGGTGGAATACAGAATCGCCACGTCGTCGATGTCCACAGCGGACCACTCGATGGGTTGCACGCTGCCCACGTACCAAACCTCGCCACCCACTGGACTCACCAACGCAATGCTCGGCGGAGGAACGACGCTGACCATGACCTCGTCGACGCTGCGCAATTCGCCGTCGTCGGCCACGAGGGCGAAGGTGTAATCCCCTGGCAAGTCGAAGGTGACCATGGTGGTGAGATCGTGGGGTGAGGCGATCAGAGCATCGCCTGGCCCATCGACAAGGGACCAGGTCAGCACCAACAAATCGTCGTTCGGGTCGGACGCCGAGGCGTCGGTGCCGAGCACCGTCGATCCCGATACCCCATCCATATCCGCGCCGGCGTCAACCGCCGGAGGGTTGTTGTCCCCCGCGAGATCCCGACGCCGTACTCTATCAACCTGATCGGCCGACATCGCATAGTCGTAGATGCGAATCTCATCGAGCACCCCTTTGAAAGGCTGCTCACTGTCCCAGGCACCGTTGCCAATACGCAGCTGCCCATCTTCGATGTTGACGCCCCCCGAGATTTGCCCCAGCCCCTCGGCGAGCCACTGCCCAGCAACGTCGTCCCAAACGCGAAGACTCGCAGCACCATCGGCAGCCAAGGTTGCCGCAAAGAAGTACCAGCGGAAAGACTGCAAAGCGGCACCACCACAGAAATCATCGCTCTCGCGACCGGGGGGTAATCCGATCTCCACACACAGTAGGTTGTCGTCATCGTAAAAATACAAACCCAAGGACAGCTTGTTGCTTACTCCATCTCCTTTTTGCAGAACATACTCGAACACACCGGTCCTACCCCGATTGAGCCAACCCAAAACGGTGAGCTCGGCGGCACCCCCGTCGCTCTTGAGCGGCATACCTGGATCGAGATCCGCATCGGCGATACTGAGCGTGCCAGCGGAGAACCCGGCCCCGCCACCGCGGCGACCAGCCTGTTCACCGACATCGGTGAGGGTCAGGGTGTTGCTGCCAACGCTATCGACCGTGAGCGCTCCTGCCTCCATGGCCCAATGGGCACGGGGCGATAAGATTGGCGCAACACAACGGTTGTCCAAGCACGCCTCGCCATCCGGGCATTGCTCTAGGTCACAACAATTGCCAACCACGAAGGTTCCGCCACAGCAAAGGGAGATGCCGTCCTCGAGCAGATGGCCGGCACAACAACCGTCGGCTTCGCAGTTCTCCGCGGGCGAACACAGACCATCGCCGCACGCAGGAACGGTGCAGGCACCTGCCGATCCGCAACATGCCTCCCCCGAAGCGCAACCCGAGCCACCCACCAGATCGTCACAGATGTTTCCAGCGGCACAACACATGGCCCCTTGCTCCGTGCAACCGGTGGGAGCGATGAGCCCATCGAGATCGGCTGTACTCAAAGCGTAATCAAAAACCCGCAAATCATCCAAAGCCCCATCAATACAGCGGCTGACGCCTTCCCAGTCGCCGCAACCGATGACGAGATCGCCGTCGGTGAAGATCGGCGGCTCAACCAGCGTAAAGCTCTGCTCCGGCGCGAGCCAAGTGGAGGCGGTGCCATCCCATATTCGTATTCGCAAGGTGCGCTGGACGTCGAGACTCACCGCGAAGAAATACCAGGTGTCGGCGGCGACCTGGTCTTCCCAACAGTAATGTGTGGCCCTTGCGGAATCCACCGTGGCGCCATGTGGGTAGCGGGCGAGCTCGACACAAAGGTCGTCATCTCCGGCGCCGGGTGCCACAACGACGCCAAATGAGTGGTCGTCGCGCACGAAGCTGCCCTTCTGCAACAGATACTCCCGAGCTCCGACACGGGTCTTCTTGAACCACCCTGCGATGGTCATCTCGGTGCGCCCATTGGCGAGCTTCCAGGGCGTCCCATCCGCGAGCTGGGCATCGACGATGCGCAGCTCGTCTTGCTCGGCGGCCACGAACTCCGCGGCCTCGTGAACGCGACCGTTGCCCGCAATGACACCCTGATTCATCAGTGTGTGCGCCCCGGAGGCGTCGGCGCTCAGATCGGCGGCATCGAACAACCAATAGGCGCGCAGGCCAAGGGACGCGGGAACCGGCGGCGTCCCGACCCAGAAGTCACCGGCAGAATCGAAGATGTGGGTTTCAAAGTGGGGATCGTCTATCTCCCAAATGCCTCGCCGATTCGGTGTGACAACAATTCGCTGTTGCATCTCGGGTTTCCAACCATAAAGAACCTGATTGGCACCTGTGGGCTCGTCGACGTAGGCACTGATGTCCCAACCGATGTGGCCGCAGATCCAGTCCTGGGAGTTGGTCGACCAGCCGTTGCGATTGTGGTGTGGGCCGCTGTCGGGGCCGCCCCAGGAGACGGCGTCGGTATGCAAAAAGCTCTGTACGATCTCCAGGGTATCCCAACGACGGATGTCGTAGCCTTCGTGCGCGTGCATGCCATCGAGAAAAAACTCGCCCGTGGGATCAATCGCCTCGCCACAACTCGGTTCATCGGTGGCGTTGTCGGGGTTGAAGTTGCCATCGCCGGGAAGCTCGTAGGTGACGATGCGACCATCCGTGGTGCCCGAGGTGGATCGGGCCACCGCTCTGATTTCGTCGTTGGCGATACCGAAGCGCCAAATCCGTGACGACCAATCGATGACTTGTTCGACATCACCGGTGTCCACATTGACTCGCCGCAACAGGGACGAGCCCGTACTGTCCCAGCTGCCAAAGTTGAAATAGACGGTGTCAAGGTCGGGCCAATCGAGAGTGGCCTCCTCATGCGCTGTCGCCACCTCTCGGGCATCCGCCCCACCGATCGACATGACCGTGATCTTGCCTGTACCCCGCTTAAGGAAGGCGACACGGCTGCCGTCATGACTGAGGACCGCCATGCGTCCGGGACCCGCGTTCAACCTGCGTCGGGCCACGACTTCACTGTCCACGAGATCGTGCCGCCAGATGGTACCGTATGCGCCAATGGTCCAGTCGTTGTATCCCTCCCAATGGGCGGTCACTGAAACGCCATCTACGGCGAGTCCCGTCTGTGGCACCAAAACCCCCAAAGCGCCGATGGCCAGAAATACTGTCTTTGACTGCATCATCATGTCGGCATCTTTCACAGCGGTTCGGTGTTTGGCAACCGTATTTTTGTCCATTGGATGACAGAATTGGGCGGGCAGCCGGGCCGCCGAAATCAAAGCAGAGTGGCCGGCCTCGGGATAGTCGAAGCCCTGCGTTCGCTGGCTCCGGATCGGCCGCTCAACGCAGAGTTCACGAAGATTACAGATGCGGTAAGCGGGTGGGCTGCATTCCTCTACCTCTACAACTTGCGGTGAAGTGCGGTGGGCTCAACGCCGATTCCGTCCTTACCGACCGAAGGTTCTGAAGGTTCTGGGCGATAGTTGAATTTACTTCAAATGCAGTGTAAACTACTGCAAAGATGCTGGAGGCACTCTTCAGGTCTCGGCTGCGTGCCAGGGCACTCGGATGGATCTTCACCCACCCAGACCAGCGATTCTTCGTTCGGCAGCTCGCCGAGATCATCCACGAGGACAGCACGAACCTCAGCCGTGAGCTCGTGAGCCTTGCCGGTCTGGGGATTGTTGTTGGGCAGGTGGAGGGCAGGCAGCGGTACTACCAAGCGAACCGCGCTTGCCCCATCTTTGCTGAGCTTCGGGGCCTAGTCGTCAAGACGAGCGGGGTCGCAGACGTATTGCGGGCCGCCCTGGCGGCTCTCGGCAACAAGATCCGAGTGGCCTTCGTGTACGGCTCAGTGGCCACCGGACAAGAAACGGCCGAGAGTGACGTCGACCTGATGGTCATCGGTGACTTGACCTTCGGCGAGGTCACGTCCGCGCTTGACGGTGCCCAGAAACAACTTGGTCGTGATGTAAACGCCAGTGTATATCCAGAGGCGGAGGCACGAACGAAGCTCCACGCCGGCCATCACTTCCTCTCGACGGTGTGGCGCGGCAAGAAGGTCTTCGTGATTGGTGACGAGCGTGAGCTTGACCGACTGGGATAAGAACGGCTGGCTGAAGCCCCATCAGACCAGCGCCCAAGAGATCGCCGACCTCTTCGACGTCGCCGCCCGCGACATCGCTGACTGCCAAGTCCACCAGGTGAGCGCCGACTGGCGGCTCAACATCGCTTACAACGCCGCGCTCCAGGTGGCGATTGCCGCCCTGGCCGCGGCCGGATATCGAGCTGCTCGAGAGGCGCACCACTACCGCGCCATCCAATCCCTCGCCTTCACCATTGGCGCAGACGCGGCCATGGTGTCCAAGCTGGACCAGTTTCGGAAAAAGCGGAACCTCGGCGAGTACGAGCGTGCAGGCAGGGTCTCGGATCAGGAGGCTGCCGAGATGCTCAAGCTCGCTATCGAGCTCCGAGACAAGGTCCGCAACTGGATCGGGGAGAACCATCGTCCCCTATTCCCAAGTCCATGACCGCAAGTTTACTCATTCCCCTGGCTCCACCGGCCCCAGAGTTGACATTCATGTGGCCTTCGGAGCTAGCCAAGCGCCTCTTCAAGCGCCTGACCGGCCTCAGGCACGACGTCAAAGTCACCCCGCTCGCCGCCTGAGGTGGGGCCAGTTTCTCTTTGGACATTTTGCAAACAACACACCTGGCTCCAGCGGCGTTCAAATTTTATTGACCAGCTGTTTAAATGCTGGGTCATTTCGCCAAACCTTGAGATCGTTGTCCGTATTGAGTTTTTCGAGATATTCTTTCAATTGAGAATTCGAGGGTTGTAGCAATATGCTGATGTGTGAGCTTGCTTTGGACAATGGCTCGCCTAAGAGCGCCAGGGTGCAGATAAGATTAAACCGAGCCTGATCGTTGTTGTCGAAAAGTGTAATAGCGTTTTCAAAATGTGATCGGGCTGTTTTAAATTCCTCATCCTTGTAAGCACGAAATCCCAGCACATTCTCTCGTGCAGACAAAATGGATTTTTGCGTTACAAGAGTAGGTTTCACTGTTATCCCTACACCGCATCCTTCTTCACCCGTCTCAAAGTAGGCCACCCAAGAACCATTTGGTGTGTCAAAACATTGTTTAATGCCATGTCGAATTCTTCGGCAATTGCTGGTCTGGCAGCCAAAGTCGAATGGAATTGAACCTGCTTCCAAATCCGATCCAACCACTGAATCATTTTTGACAACAATAGAAAGTCGATTTGACTGAATCGTCCGGCATCGTTTGGCATTGATCACACCGGAGGGACCTTTGGTCTGAAGTGGGCATGGGCTTTTTATTGGCAACAACTGCATCTGTAGCTCTTTTTGTGCGGCCTTCTGGAGCTTTCTCCAAGATATCTTTTCTGGTCTGGCCCTACCTGCGGTCTCGGTATTGTTACACAACGTTTGCAAATTCTTCCAGAACACAGAGCGCACCTTCAACAAAAATTCTCGTTGTAAAGGTGGGACCGTTTCAATGGCTTGAGAGTCATCAGGCCAATACTTGATAGTTGTTTTTGTTGCTTCTCGCGTCTCAATCAAAACATCAAAACCTTCTGAATCTTGTTCGCAAATAACCATGTCTTTGTCTTCCGAAGGAGTCTCATCAAGCAAGCCACCATCTCCAATTTCAACTCGTGCAAAGGGCACAAGGTTGTTGTCGAGCAATAGAACATGGCTATTGGTGCAATCCTCTTGCGAAACAAGTAATTTCTATGTGCTATTTTTATTGACCGTAGATGCCATGATGGCCTCTATGCCTGGACGGGACCCCAGAGCGAGAACCGGCAACGCCTCTCACGGCCGGCACCCCACCCTCTGAACGCGGGACGAATACGTCTTACTCATCCAAGTAGCAGCTATCGGTCAGGTGAACGCAACTTCGGCAGTTGCAGCGGTCTGGACCAACTGACCAGGTGTGCTGAACGATGATCTGCTGGCACTCATCAGCAGCCAACGTTATCGGATCATCATCCTCGCCCACACAAACCCTCTCGTTGTTCGTGCCCTGATAAATGGAGCCGTCACTGTTTGTGTAGTACAAATCGCACATGCAGGTGACCACCTCACCGTCGCCAGCGTCGTCACCACAGCCGTTAGCGATGATGACCAAAACACAGCAGGCGCAAAGCAAAGTGCGCTTGAGGATCTCGCCAGTCATTTGCCGTCCTTTCGCTTCAGGGGTTAACCCGCAGCACCGTGCCAGAACCTACAGCAAACAAGGCGGCCGGGCGATCTGTTTCGAGACGTTGAGTGGCCCTCTTCGCTGATTCGGGGGAACCGGGGGAACCGCCGTCCCTTGCGGTCGCTGCTCGACTGTGCCACGAGGGCGAGTAGGCGACGATGGCGGTGCTCGTGGTCGGGTACAGCGAAAGGAACGGACCGATGCTCTTCAGATCTCTTCTCCTCTCCAGTCTCGCCGCGGCGGGTGGCTGCGACGCGGGCTCCCTTCCGTGCGACGAGGCGTCCGATGAATGCGCGGTACCGTGCGTCCCCGCCTGCTTGGGCAGGGAGTGCGGGCCGGACCCAGCCGGCTGCGTCGTCAGCTGCGGCTCCGGCTGCGATGGCACGGACGTCTGCCACACCGAACAGGGACTCTGCCGCCCGGACAACTGCCTCGAAATCGACAATCCGAGCCAGGTCGACAGCGACGGCGACGGCCAGGGCGATCCGTGCGATCCATGCCCCGACGACGAGAAAGACGCGTGCGACCCCGACGCGCTCTACTCCGTTGTCGCAGCGGCAGACGGTGAGATCTGCTCGATCGATCCCGCCGGCACTCTCTCGTGCTACGGCGACACCGCCGAGCCGCGCGGGCTCGCGGGGACGGTTTTCACCGACGTAGCGTGCGACTGGCCGACAGTCTGCGCACTGCAAGCCGACGGCGACGTGGTCTGCTGGGAGACGTACGAGGCGCCCGACGTGCGGTGGACGAACGCGGTCTCGGTGGCGGCGGCGGACGGCGTGACCTGCGCGTTGTTGGCGGACGGCAGCGGCCAGTGCCAGGACGGCTGGGACACCCGGTTCACGCTCGGTGCCACCCTATCGCCCGTGCCGACATTTTCGGCGCTGCGCGTCGGCCCCTATTCGGTCTGCGGTCTCCGCACCGATGGCAGCGCGATGGTGTGTCGCGCGGTGCCGATGTCTGGGGATGACAACGAGTATGTCTACGCTCTCGAGCATGTCCCCGAGGATTTCGTGGTGGCGTCCGGCCAGTTCTGTGTCCTCGATGGCTCTGGCCACGTCGCCTGCGAGATTCAACCCTATTCCTGGGACGAGACCCCGGCCACCTTCGGCGACGCCACGTTCGAAGAGCTACTGGCGCACGGGGCGTACCCATGCGCCGCCACCCCGCACTCGGACGATGAGAACAGCACCGTCGCCTGCAGTTACCTGGGCGCCGATTTGCAGCTCCTCCTTCCTGGTCGTTGGTCTTCCAAGGCCGTCTCCAGGGTGGACATGTTCGCCGGCTTCGAGGTCTGCGGTGTGCAGCCGGTGGGAGGCGGCGTGGGCGGTCCCGGCAAGATCCGCTGCGCTACAGACACCGACTATTACGAGCCGACGCTCTTGCCCGACCAGATCCCCACCATCCAACGGATCCAGCCCCTCGAGGATACCCACTACATCTGTTTCGAAGACCAACAGGGGCGCTGGCATTGTCCTGGTCTCGCTAACGGGCCGAGGGGCCGCACCGGATTGGTCAAGGTCGTGCAGACGAGCGAGCTGGGATGCGGGCTGACCGCCGAGCACACGCTGGCGTGTTGGACCACGCGCCTCGATTCGCCGCTCGTGATGGAGGCGCCGAATTCGGTCCTCGCCGACTTCGACATCTACGAAGATTACGGTTGCGCGGTGGTCCAAGCGACGGGTGCCATCGAATGCTTTGGGACGCGGGCACCAACGCCGCCGGCCGGCAGTTTCCGCGCCGTGTCGGTGATCAAACAATGGTTCTCGTCCAAGGTGTGCGGCATCGGAACAGACAATGGAGTCGAGTGCGCTGGCGAGTTTGAGTGGGAGACGCCGATGCCCGCAGGCCTGCAAGCGAGCGACATCGATTGCTCCGGCACCTCGTGCTGCGCCATCGAGCTCGACGGTCACGTGGTCTGTTGGGGCGCGGCGATCCTCGCCATCGACGGCCTATCGGCCGTCGAGATCGCGATGGGGGCGGAGCACGCGTGTGCGGTGCTGCCGGACACCACTCTGGAGTGCTGGGGGGACGCTCGCTCCACCGACCATCCGCCGGGTCCCGGCTTCCACCTACTCGAGGGTGGGGCCGGAACGTTCGGCGTCACCTGCGCGATGCACGAATCGGATGGCCCCGCCTGTTGGGGTGCATACGGAATGAATTGAGGGGATCAAGGGGGATCAAGGGATCAATGTCGGGGAGCTCGTTCCTCGCATCGACCAATTTGCAGGACACGGGCCAACTAAGGTGCTATGGGGCCGTCGAACATCAACACGGTAGTTCTCGGTGCGACACTACTCCCTGGTCTATTTCCTCATGCTCTCGAGCGTCGGTGTCTACGCGCCGTGGCTGCCACCGTTTCTCGAGTACCGTGGGCTCACCCCCAAGGCGATCGGCCTCGCGCTTGCCGTGGTGTCCGTTTGGCGGGCGTTGCTGCCACCTGTCTGGGGCATGTTAGCCGACCGACTCGGCAAATCTGTCGGCATTCTCGCTCTCACTTCCGCTCTTTCGGGCCTCGCGTTAGTGGGCCTGGCCTTTGATGGCCCAGCCTGGACGCTCATCGCGCGGATGGCCGTGTATGGGTTCTTCCTCGTACCCGTGTTGCCGCTCTTGGAGACGATCACGCTACAGCGCCTCGGCCAGAACCGAGTTCACTATGGGCCGGTGCGGTTGTGGGGATCCTGGGGTTTTATTGCCACGTCATTGGGCCTCGGTTGGGTCGTCGGACGCACTGGGTACGACATTGTTCCCTATGCCGCTGGCATTCCCTTGCTCTTCACGGCGGTGGCTGCATGGTATCTGCCCGCGCCACCGCGGGCAGAGCGGACAGAGAGCCGCGCAAGAATCCGCGATCTCCCATGGCGCTTGCTCCTTCCCGTACTCGGGGCCACCACCCTCGGGCAGGCCAGCCACGGTCCCTATTACGTCTTTTTCACCCTGCAACTCGCCGGCCGAAACATCGACCCCAGGATCATTGGCGGTCTGTGGACGATCGGCGTCATCGCGGAGATCGGGATCATGGCCATCTCCCCACGGTTGTTGCCGCGGCTCGGTCTGGCGGCGGCCATGCGCTGGGCATTGATCCTCACCGTCTGTCGGTGGTTGGTGCTCGCGACCACAGACTCGTTACCGATCATCGGCATCACCCAAGTTCTGCACGCCGCCTCTTACGGACTGCTGCATCTCTCAACGATTCAACTGCTCGATGAGATCATGCCGCCCGAGCAGAAGGCCTTGGGACAGACTCTCTTGGCGGCGGCCGCCTATGGAATAGGTGTTGGCGGCAGCTTTGCGTTGGCCGGTGCCCTGATTGGCCCCCTGGGCTATTCGGGGCTCTATACGGCTGCCGCCGCAGTTGGTCTTCTGGGTTGGGGGGTGAGCCTGTGGGTTCGCCTGACACCGCAAAGGATCAAAGTATTCGTTCCAGAGTAAGTACGACAGTACGACGCACTTTCCCCTTGGCGCGACCCGCCCGCCGCGCTATCATCGGCGAATCAATAGAGTGTGGTTTGGATGGTCCCAGCATTTCAAAAATTAGAAATCCCAAGCCGGCCCACCACGAGCTGCGTCTGGTCTGAGAATATTGGATCAGACTGGGAGAGGTGACGCGGCGGGCGTTGGCTTCGGCTGACGCCTGCCTCGTCCCACACACTTACTCTCCTGTCACCACTGCAACCACGGCAGTTTTCTTGCCCCTCTAGTAGTCGGAGTAGGAACCATGGTTGCCCATAGCCCCCTCCACAGATCCCAGCGAGCGGTTTTCCCGCACTGGGCTCTTGC
>MGST01000105.1 GCA_001798605.1 Deltaproteobacteria bacterium RIFOXYA12_FULL_58_15
ACTCTTTTTCGCTCATGAATTCCATGCCCCATTGTTACAGGGGAGGACATAATCGCTGAGCAGAGGGGGGGACATAATCGCTGAGCTACCACACTGCCACCGTGGGCTGCTTGACAACTCGATGACCGGAAAGTAAACCTGCCCACGCTAAAAATTGTTCATATTTCTGGGTGATTTGGCTGCTTGTGGACGGTGACGTGGTCGCCTGCTCGTTCACACCGGCATGAAAATTTAGGGAGTGCATGATGAGGAAGGCCGTCGGTTGTCTTGTGGGTGCTTGGTTGCTCGCGTCAGTCGGTTGTGCCGATGATGGCAAGAAGTGTGGTTTTGGCACCACAGAGAAGGATGGCAAGTGTGTGGCCGATGCGGTCTCCTGCGGGGCGGGGGAGATCGACGTCGACGGCAAGTGTTTGCCCGTCGCCTTCACGTGCGCAACGGGTTCGACGTTGAATGCCGACGGTATCTGTGTCGCTGACCTCGTTTGCGGCAACGGCACTCACGCCGACGACGGCAATTGTGTTCCCAATGAATTACCAACTCCAGATGTAACGGAGTCCCTCGATCCCGACGGCGAGGTGGCGATCATTCTTCCCGCGGCGGGTGGCTCGCTGGCGCTTGGGGGCGTTATCGATACGCCTGTCGATATCAACGAGGATGGATATTCTGATGCCGATTGGGACCGATTCATCTTCACCGCCGAGGCTGGAACCTATCTGCGGATCACCGCTCTGTCCGAGGGCGCGCTGTTACCAGCTTTTCGCTTGATGTCCGCTGCCAACGACGACACGGGTTGGCCCCGATTCATGCGCTGGGGGCTCGACACCTCGAGCGCCCGCAGCAGCCGTGAGGTCTATCTGCCATTCGCTGGCGAGTACATCCTCGACATCTCCGACTACAACCATGCGTTGCGTACCCTGCGCCACGAGCCCGTGTTGGCGGTGGGAGGTGACGATTTCACTTACGTCGCGACCCTTGAGAATCTCGGCGAGCCCAATGCGGTCAATGCCGTCACGTTGCCACGCATTGAAGAGGGCACCTTTGACAGCGGTCGCTTACGGTTTGTCAGGCTCGACAATCTCGCTCCGGGCAGTGTGACAGCGGCGGTCTTTGCTGCCGATGCACACGGGGAATACAACGACGTGATAGGTGCCTTCTTGGTGCTCGATCAAACCGGCCAAGTGATCGCCGAGAACGAGGCCGGCAGCACGAGCGACTCTGCTGACGTCCTGTTGCAGGGCCGGCCGAATGTCGATTATCTCATGGTGATAGACCACTGGGCCGTGCTCGGATCACGCCGCGATTATCGGATCAGTATCCACCAGCCCACTCTCACCGACTGCGACGTGGGTGTCTGCGAGGGCGGTGAGATCCCTGCAGACGACACCAACCTGTATCGCTGGACCCTCGATGAAGGCGACTTCCTGGTTGTGGGGGCGTTCGTGTCTCCCGACGCACCCTATCCTGGTATGGTGCAGCTGTTCGACACAGACCTGAAGCCGATCTCCGATGACACCATCCTTTGGGATCCTGCGTTCTTCCCAGTGACACTTTTCAAATATGCCGATCGACCCATGACCGTGTATCTGTGGAGTCACAGCTACACCGGTGGTCCCCTGCCGGAGTATTACGTCACCCATGAAATCGCCGCGACCCCAGAGCTGCGATACAACCAGACCAACAGCAACTTGCCGGTGCACCCCATGCCAGAGGGGCAAACGTTTTGGCCCGCGGGAATCGATCACTTTGAGGCCAACGTCGGCCAGCTGGTATTTTTCTACCAACTCACGCCCCACGACGGCAGCGAGTACGCGTGGTTGGGTACCGATGTCGAATGTTGGACTGACTTTGATTGTCCCGGGGGTTCCGTGTGCCGACCCGACTTGGGGCGGTGCGGACCCCTTGAGTTCATTATGACGTCAGAGATGGAGCAGATCGGACCGGTCGTGGATGTCAACTCTTGGGCGTTTCCTGATGCTTACATCTTCGCGCCATTCGCCTATATCTCAAAAACCGGTCATTACCTGCATTGGGTGACTGCGGGTGGCTACACTCCCCCCGATGGAACCTACGATGTCTATTTGCGTTTGAAGACCCCTGCGAGCATCGGCAAGCCGTCAGTTGGCACCCCCGTGGGCCTGCAAAATCAGGGCCTCGGCGGCGGCAGCAGCTTCTTCACCATTGAGGCCGAGGAGATGCAGTGGATTGACATCACGGTGACGCCCACGCCGGCGATATCGCATCTCGTACCAGAGATTTGGATCTACAACTTCGGCGAGGCGACCTGGGACTGGATTCTCTATCGATGGATTCCCGATGCCGCTGCCGGACAATTGGGTTTGGTCGCTTCGTTCTGCAACGAAGAGGGGGGCGATTGCGTCGATGTCTCCCAACCCCTCACCGCGAGCTACATATCACCCTATGCTGGCCGCAGCGTGGTCATGGTGATGGACGCCATCGATCAAGCTGCCACGCTTGACACCTTCAACATCGAGGTGACGGCGCTGCCGCGACCAGCCAACGATACCTGTGTGGACGCCGAGGCGATCACCCTCGAATCTGGCGTGGCCACGGTTTCCGCGAGTCTCGCTGGTGCCAGCAACTCGGTCTCCGATCTGCCCGCCGCCATACCCGACGACAGTTGTTATGGCTTCTACGGCCGCGGACCCGAGCGCTTCTATCGTCTCGACTTGCTCGAAGGCGAAACCCTCACCGTCGATGCCGCCGCAGAGTTTGGCGTTGTCATCAACATTCTCAAAGGCTGTGAGCTCCGGACTCTGGGGTGTGTTACGGAATACACGAGTGGTGCCTTCCATCAAGAATACCAGGTGCCCACGGGGGGCGCTGGCAGCTACACCTTGATCGTCGACTCCGGCGCGACCACGGGCGACGTCATCGATGCCGCCGGGGAATTCGAGCTCAACGTCTCGGTGACGAACGACTAGAGGAGATGATCATGCGTACAACCATTGCTCTCATTTTCGTCGCCGTTTTGACCCTAACCTTTGCGTGTGCCGACGAGCGTACCTGTGGCGACGGTACCGTGGCCGATGGTGGCATCTGCGTGCCCGACGTCGCCGAGGGATGCCCCGATAAATACATAGAGCGCGACGGTGAATGTGTTCCTGAGGTTCTAAGTTGCGGTGCCGGCACGACCCTGCGTGATGGCGCCTGCATCCCCATTGTCACCACGTGCGCCAACGGCACCCATCCGCAAGCTGGCGAGTGCATCCCGGACCTGCTTGCTGAACCCGACGCTGACGTCCTGGAGTCGGATGGTGCCACCACACCCTTTACGTTGCCGATGCCGAGCTATTCCATATCCATCAACGGTGTGGTCAACACGCCAGTGGACGAAACTGGAGATGGATACGTAAGCGGCAACTTGGACGCTTACACCTTCAGCACCCCAGGAGTGGGCACCTATCTGCGGATCACCGTCTCTTCGGTGGGGGCGACCTTGCCCGCCTTCATGATCATGTCGTCCCTTAGCGACGAGGAAGGTTACCCTTTGTACAGACGTTGGGGATTGGAGCCGAATGCTGCCGAAACCAGTCGTGAGGTCTATCTCCCCTTTGACGATACCTATGTCCTCATGGTTTCCGACTACGCCAATACGTGGCCGTACCTCTATGGCTTCGAAGAGGTTCCTGTGGGCGGCGATGAGCACACCTACCACATCGTCATCGAGAATCTCGGGACCCCGAGCCCGACGGCGGTATCGACACTGCCGTTTTTTGACAGTGGTACTTTTGACGACGGCGCGTTGCGGTTTTACTCCTTGGCGAGTGACGTTACTCAGGTGGCTGCGTTCATCGGTTCCACTGGGGACCCGGTGGATGGCGTGCAGAATGATGTCTTTCCGGTGATCACCACCTTTGATGCCGATGGCGAGATCTTCGCGGAAGTCTCGGCACCAGGTTCCTCCTCCGATATTGACCAACTTCTTCCCAGCGGTTCGGAGTTCCTCGTGGTCTACGATTTCGGTTTGATCGTTGGCCCCGACCGCGACTTCGCCGTGGCTATCACCGAGGAGTTGCGACTGGATTGCGACACGGACACCTGTAAGGGCACAGGGTTTGACGATGGTCACCTGTTGTTGGGGTGGAGTCTCGACGCTGGCGACTTTCTGGCGGTGGGGGTGTACCCCGATGCGGGCGGGGTCGAGGTCACCCTCGTGGATCCGGCTTTGAATCCCTTGCAGCCTGTGAGCTATGGCTCTACCTACGGTGGTGGTGGCACAGCCTATTTTGTCGACTCGGCCGAGCAGGTCTATTTGCGCATCAGAGAGGCACCCGACAGTGGTTTGACCACCTACACCATCGACGAAGTCGTCGTCGCGACAAACGCGCTCGCATCTGCGGATAGCTACCCTGGCCTTGGGATCTCGACACTGCCAGACGACATTTTTGCCGATGCGGGGCTTGCCCATCTACAAGGTGTGGCCGGCGACATCGTCATCTTTGAGCCGATCCAAGCACACGGTGCCGGCTGGGTGACGCCAACCGAGACACTCTACGCTCCGAATTTTCAGGTCATCGGTCCCGCGGTCGACAGTTTTGCCGATGACTTTCCCTATGGCACGGCCGCTCCTCTTGTGGCGGTGTTGCCTGCCGATGGTTACTACCTTCACGTGTTGCACGACGCGGATGACGAAGCAGACATTGCTGCGTGTACCTACGACGCGAGTTTCGTGGGTGTGACGCCGACGGTTCTGGTACCGCCGACCGTCGGTGTTCCCAGCGCGCTCGCCGGTGAGTCTTTGGCCAACGGTTACGCGGTTTACACGATGGCAGCCAATGCGTGGGAACGTTGTGACATTGTGGTGACCCCCGACAGTGGTCTGCGTCCTGCGGTGTGGGTGCTGACTCGCGGGAAAGCCACCTATGGAATGCCGTCCGAGTGGTGGGAGCCCGACGCCATGTCAGTGAGGCTCGGCTTGGTGGGGCGGGCTCAGGCTGGCTCTCCAGGCGACGTCGTCACCGTCGAGAATGTTGCGATCGCCCATGACGCAGAATACGTGATTGTGGTCGCCGATGTTGACGGCAGCGGGCCCACCGGTTTCGATCTCTTGGTGACAACCTATGCTACGCCCGCCAACAACATCTGCACCGCCGCAGAGGTCATCGACTTCGCAAGTGGCAGCGCAACCATCACGGGGAGTACCGCGGGTGCCCATAGCTCGCTGGACCTCGATTGGGGCAACGACTGTACAGGTCAATACACCCCGGGGCCCGATCTCTTCTATGCCATTGATCTGAACGCCAATGCCGAAATCAGCATCAACGTGTCCGGCACCGATGGAATGGTTGCCTACTTGGTTTCCTCATGTGCTCCCTTGACCTGCGAGGCGGGCACCCACACCACCAACGAGCCGTTCACCTTCACGCCAGCGACCACCGGGCGGTACTTCATCGCTGTCGACGGCTCTTCGCCTGCGGTGCTCGGTGATTTCACCCTCGAGGTGGGCCTGGTTGAGTAGGGGTTGTGAGCCTATAGCTCGGACCAGGGTGATCCAACGGGAAAGGTTGTCGGTGGGTCACCGATTGAGAGTGTGGAAGATCTTGCGATTGGCGCGAAACGCCCGTACGAACTGCTCAAACATCGCGGCATAGCGTGGGGCGAACTCGGTGCGCGGTTCGTAGATCTTCTTGATTGGGATCCGTTTCTCCAGATCATCGAGGTCCAAGCGCCCGGCTCGATAGAAGCCGAGCAAGCCAGCGCCGCGGCACAAGGTGAATCTCGGGTTTTCGGCCTGATAGATGGGGAGCTCTGCGATGTCCGCAAATATCTGTGACCAAACGTCGGATAGGGCACCGCCACCGTAGAACACCAAATGGGAAAGTCGTCGTTTGCAGAACTTCTCGACGCCCCCACGCATCCAGCGAAAATTGAAGGCGACCCCTTCGAGGGCCGCGAGGCCAAGTTGTTCCCGTGTGGTCTCCAGGGACATATTGAGAAAGCCGCCGCGCATGGACCCATCTTCGATAGGGGACAGGGAGCCATTGAGCCACGGGAGAAACAGAACGCCACCTGCGCCCGGCTCCACGTTGGCGATAGCTCGATGGAGGGCCGCGAACTCGTCGTCCAAGCTGTGGTTGGCAAACCCATCCGTTGCAAAAACGATCTTCTTGAGGAAGTACTCCACCGCCCGGCCGCCAATACCGTTCTCCGCCATGATGAGGTAACGACCCGGTATTGGGCTTGGCATACTAACCAAACCGAGAAAGGGATCGGTCTTCTTGAAGCCGACGTGGGTCACCAACACGCTGGTGGTGCCGAGGCTCATGCCCGCGTGATTGCCGGAGAGGGCATAGCTGCCGAAGCTCCCAGCCTGGGTGTCATTGACACCGCCAAACACCCGAATGCCACTTGGGACACCGAGCTGGGCTGCCACATGGGGTAGCAGTGTGCCGATGTCCTCATCCACCCGTAGGAGCTCTGGTAGCTTGTCGGCGTCTATGCCACTTAGGCGCACGAGTCCGGGGCAATAGCGCGGTTGCAACAATTTGCGGTTGTCGACCAACAGCCCAAGAAAACAGCTGCAGGGATTGGTCGCGGCGCGGCCCGTGAGCTTGAGGTTGACATAATCCATGGGCTCGAGGAATGCCGCGGTCTTCGCGTAAACCTCTGGCCGGGCGATCTTGATCCACCGCATGTGCGCCAGGGAGTCTGTGCCACCGTTGAGTGGCGGCACGCCATGGACATGGATAAATCGAAGCACGTCGAGGGGACCGGAGACGAGCTTTTTGCCACCCGGCAATTTCCTCAGGGCAGCGGGCGAGCCCCGCTTGTCCATCCACACCACCATATTCATCAAGTGATTGCCGTCGGCATCGACTGGGATGGTCGAGGAGAACTGACTGCAGCAAGCGACGCCCATGACCCGGCTCGCATCATCTATATGGGCCATGGCCTCCTGGCAGGTCGTCACCACCGTGTCCCAAACCACATTGGGATCTTGTTCTGCACCGCCGTTGGGGCAGAGCATGGTCTCGACCTTGGTGGTGCCACCAGTACCGAGGATCCGACCGTCCACGGCCACCACCGCAGCCTTGACGCCGCTGGTACCGAGGTCGATTGCGAGGATGAGATCTTGGGCGCTGGCCATGTCGGTCTAGCTATCACAAGGTGTATGCCAAAAGACACGTGCAGTATTGCGCCAACAGACGCTTCTTGCCATCGGTTTTGCAACTGCGTCCAACCAGCAGGTTGTGTCAAGCCAACCAGATTCGCGTCATGTTCGCGTCATAGTCACAACCCCCCGAGCCTGTTAACGTTCGGCGCCTTGGATGAGCGGCCTTTGGGGATGGGATAGCCGAACACCATTGATTATGGAGGAACGCAGGAGGCGGAGGCATCACGATCATGGCGTTCAAGAAGGACAGCCCTCTGGCAGCGCTGGGTTTTAGGTCAAAAGATGTTGTGCTGACAGTCAACGCGCGTTCGGTGAGCTCGGTCGCGGAAGCTCTCGCGGTCCTCAAGGAGGGTACCGGGGCAGTCGAGGTGAAGGTGAAGCGAGGGGCCAAGGAGATCGCGCTCTCGTACACCGTGGTCAACAAGTAGGGTCGACTGCCAGTTACGAAAAGATCACATACCGGTCAGTTGTTGCACCCGATTCAAGGAATCGATGACCAACAAGGCCCCGGTGCCCGGGACGACCAGGAGCTGCCCGATGGCACCAAACCCGCCCTCGGACTCGATGGCCATGGCTGCCCGCGCGGTACCGCCGGTGCACAGCGAAGGGGTGAGCTCCCCCGAAGCGGCCGTCATGCATCCAGGTCCTCCGCCGGTGGGCGAGCTTCCGAGCCTTCCCACCCAACCCACAAACTCCCCGGACACCGAGTTCAACAGTTGGATGCGGTAGCCCAAGGAGTCGGCGACGTAGAGTGCCCCGCTGTCCGATGCGACCGCAAGAGCCCGCAGGCGCCGTCTATCGCGCCAGAGAGGGCTTGGCCGCCCACACACCAACCCGGGGTGACGGTGCCTATCGGTGCACCGGCGCAACCGGTCGACGCCTGAAAGCGAACCACCCTTGGCCGCGATGCGGTCGACCCGTCTGCAACGAAGAGGGCATCTCGCACCGAGTCCACGGCGATGCCGCATGGACCCGTGAGTTCCCCCGAGCCCGCTCCCGACGCCGTTGTTCCCCCGATACACCATCCCGGCGTATACCCAGTGGCACCAACGCAGTCGGCCATACCGCCGGTGGGTGATTCATCGATCTTGCCGATCCACCCGACAAAGGCACCGCTCGTGAGATCAAACTTCAACACCCGGTGCCTGTCCGCGTCAGCGACAAAAATTGCGTTGCCGACGCCATCGACGGCCATACCGGGAACATGCTGGGACAAATTGCCATCCCCCACGGCACTAGAGTTCACGCCACCCCTGCCGCCCGTACACCACCCGGGGGTCATCGTACCGATCGGGGTCGATGAGCATCCCGCGGCTCCACCCGTTGGGAGCGCACCGACGATGCCAGTCCACCCATTGAATTGTCCGGTGCCCGCGGCCATGCGTTTGATGGTGCTGCCGTCGACAAAGTAGATTGCATTGGTTGCAGGAGCGGCGGCCATGGAGTCTGGACTGGAAAACATGGTCGGAGAGGAAATGTATCCCGATCCCCCCATGCCGCCCAGGCACCACCCCGGCGCAAATGCCCCGACACTGGCGGAGACGCAGCCGGCGTCACCTCCGGTTGGGGGCAGGAGGACCCTGCCGACCCAGCCGCGATAGACCCCGCTGTCGAGCTCAAACCGCATCAGCCGGGTCCCCATGGAATTGTAAGGAACCTGCATGACATAGAGGCTGTTGTGGTCGACATCCACAGCCATGACCGGCTGGAACGCGGCATCGGCAACCATCGACGAGCCCTCAAACGCCGCGGCGGGATCAATGACCGGTGACCAACTCGAGCTCGGGGTAACCACACCGCCCAGCCACTTCGACGATGCCGAGCCGACCTCCACCGTCATGGAGGTCACGCGGTGCAGACGCCAATCGACCCACAGGATTTCGCCGCTGCTTGGTGACACCGCCAGGCCGCCGACGGCTGAGATCGCCCCGTTTTGTGCCTGCCGCAGCCAGCGAGCAGCATCGCCGCACAAAGCCCCAGGCTTCGTCCGGCCCGAGTTACAACATCGGTGTCAGGTGAATGACGCATCGACCACACAACGGACCGAAATCCACAGGGCAAGTTGGGTTTCGCAGACATGTCGATGGGGGCACTCTATCTCCGCCTGGTGCAGGAGGGGAAGCCACAAACCGCCGCTGATTACAACTTGGCAACAGCGAGCACCCGGTTGATCCCACGATTGGCCTCGATATATCGGCCCGAGTCAAAGTCCGTGAGCACTTGATCGAGCAGACTGGTCAAGCGCTTCTTGGTGGCCTCGTTGGGCGAGCTCTCCACCAGCCGGCTGACTCGCGTCATTTTGGCGGTTACGAAGGTGCGGTCGATCCGCATGTTGTCAACCTGAGCCACCGCCAGATCGGCAGCGGCGAGAGCGTCTGTGTACTTGCGTTGATTGAGCAACCGCTCTGCGTTGAGCTTGGCCTCATCCAATCCAGAGTGGTCCCCCACAACGATGCCCTTACTTTTCATCTTGGCGACAATGAGGGCGCAGCGCTCCTGGGCCGCTACCTTGTCCTGCCCGCGCGCCCGCGCTTTGGCGCGGTTCTGTGACGGGCGCGTCTGATCGTTGCGCTCGACAGGGTTTTTGGGAATTGGCTGCTCCGCACCCTCTCGGTGGTTCGACGCCGTGGTTGCCTCTTGCCGCTGTTCGGCTGTCACAACGGCATCGGGTTGTGCACCCATCACGTCCCCCGTGGCGTCTGTGGCGTCCGGACTCTGTCTGCTCAACCACCAACCTGCCGCCAACAGCAGGGCTGTGCCGACAGCGAAGGCCGCCCACCGTGTGGAGCTACCGCGGGACCCTTGGTTCGGCGCGTAGGTTGATGCCGTCGGGTATGCCCACTGCGATTCGTTAGGGAATTCGTCGTCGGGTTGCGCCGGCAATTCCTCAGCGGGTCTCTCGGTGAGTTTCAAGGAGGGCTTGCGCAGGGGCATCCGTTCGGTTTCATCCACAGATGGCACCACAGGATTGTGGTCATCGGAGGAATGCATGTGGAGCCTGGGCTCGGGCGCAAGCTCAAGTTTCACGGTTTCGCCGAGGTCCTCGTCGGTCCATTGCACCGCGAACAGACGAAAGTCACCTCTCTTGCCCTTGAGGGTGGTCACCATGTGCTGATTCAACGCAAAGGAATCGGCCCTCAAGAGCTGTTGGGTGGCCTGGGAGATGAGGATCTGGTTCTTCTCAGTCTTCGAACAGATGCGCGCGGCCACATTGACCGTGTCACCAAATACATCCTTGCGTTCCACCACCGCGTCGCCGCTGTGAATACCGAGGCGGATTTCGGTGGGCTCGTCGTCCGTGGGCATTGACGTATTAGAATTGGAATTAGAAACGGAGAGAATGCGCTGCATCTCTATCGCGGCGGTGACCGCATCCTCGGCGTCGGCGAAGGTAGCCATGATCGCATCGCCGATCGTCTTGATGATCACACCGCGGTGCACGCGAATGATCGGGAACAGGAGCTTGTTGTGGGCGTAAATACGCTTTCTTCCCGCGACATCCCCTTTGCGATCGAAGAAAGAGGTAATGCCGGCAATGTCACTGAACATCACGGTGAGGTGCTTGACCTTCTGTTGGATCAATGCCGACACGTTGGGGTCGGTGAGCATCAGTGACACTGTGCCTTCGATGTCATCGTGCCAGCTCACCACTGAGCCATCAGCACGGGTGGGAACGGTGGCAAACACCTTGCCCAGTCGCTTTTCGAGCACCATGACGCTGTCGGGGCGGTCTGCGGGCACGGGCGCGACAGCGGCAAGGACAATGGCACTCAGCGCATCGCTCACCGCGGCATTGTAGCGCTCCGGCGGCATGGGGCGCTGTTCTTGGTGGGCACCGATCAGCGCGCCAATGCTCTCGCCATCGTAGGGAGTGCGGCCGGTGAGACAGTGATAGAGGATCGCCCCCAAGGAGAAGAGGTCGCTTTGGGTGCTCGCAGTGCGGCCAGCCATGACCTCTGGTGCCATGTAGCGCGGTGTGCCCACCACGACCCCCGGCGAGGTCAGCCTTCTGTCCTCGAGTTGTTTGGCCAGGCCAAAATCGAGGACCTTGGGCCGGTCCTTGTGGTCGAGGATGACGTTGGCCGGTTTGAGGTCGCGGTGGACAATGTTGTTCTTGTGCCCCGCCAGCAGGGCACGACAGAGTTGGCGCACGATGTTCACTGCCCGCTCGGGCTCGAGAACGCCCTCCTCCTCGAGGATTGCAGCCAGGGTGCGGCCGGCCACAAATTCCATGGTGAGAAAGCGCACGCCCTCTTCGATGTGCAAGTCAAAGACGCGACAGATGCTGGGGTGGGTGAGCTGGCGTGCGACCAAGATCTCGCGATTGAAGCGAGCGATGCTCTCTTCACTGTCTTCTAACGTCAACACCTTGAGCGCGATCTGCGCCGACAAAGTGGTGTCAAAGGCGCGGTAGACCATTCCCGACGCGCCGCGACCAATGAGCTCCTCGATGCGGTAGCGACCGAGGATATCGCCTTTCCGAAAATCGCTATTCATGGAGAGCGTGTTTTCGCGGCAGGCATGGGTAATCTATCACGTCCAACCACAATCAACGGAGATCAGACAGCGTGGTCTTTCGTAGGTCGTCTCTTCTCTGATGCAACTGCAGTCATCACCGAATTCTATGCACACCGCGACGAGCGCCGGGAGTTCTTGTTCACCGCATTGATATGACCATGCATTAGGTTGATATATTGAGAGCGGGCATGCACTGTCTCGGCAGTAGGCCTCGATCAGGTCAGGGTCACACGGCACAATAAGTCCGTTATTCGTCCTCAGACACGGGAGGCATAAGTAGGTCTCATCGTTGTAAAAACAGCCGTAATTGTCATCTGAAGGTGACGATTCACATTGCTGTTCGCAGTCGTCTAGTGTGTCAGACATCGGCAAACACACCGAATCGGATTGTCGTTGGATGGTGTTATTAGGACATGAACCGCCTTCAGCAAAACTCCGCAAACACATGTGGTTGGCCTCGTTGCACTCGAAATCCGGCTCACATTCACAGGGAGGATTCGCATCACGGCAATTCTCCCGCGGGCCACACCTGCGCAGACCATCCCCGCCGTCGCCATCCGCAGGATCTGGGTTGCCGCCATCCTGGGGATGCTGGTTGTCGCCGCCGCCATCCTGGGGATGCTGGTTGTCGCCGCCGCCATCCTGGGGATGCTGGTCGTCGCCCTCCGTAGAATGGTGGTCGCCGCTGGTCCCGTTGCTGCAAACGTGTTCGATGCAAGTCCATCCGGACACACAGTCATAGGACTCTCGGCACGGGTATTCTTGACTGGCGGCACCGGGAAAGTTAAGGGTGCAGCCCGTCACGCCGAGTGCACCGAGCGCACCGAGTGCACAGAGTGCACGGAGCGCGCCGAGCCACGGGCTCACAGCGACTCTGTTCAATTCTTCACCAGTCAAAGCCCACCTCCGCAAACGCTCCGCCGTGGGTGCTGCCCGCGGCCGCTCTGGCAGGTAAAGCCGTCGGGGAGGTATCGGTCAACAGCCACCACAGCGTTCCTACCGCAGCAAGAACGGCACCGGTGACAAAACAAATGTTGGCACCCATCTGATTGTGGCGCCCGGACTCGTCACGCAGTTGGGATCCGTATGCGTTGGATTCCACGGCATCAAAGTCTTGGCGCGCCTGCACGCCAAAGTAGACCCCCAAGCCCAAGGCTACACCCCCTGCTCCCCAAAAAAGTGGCGGCCCCCAACCCATGGAGCTCGACGCAGGTTGTCGGCTGGCGTCAAGTTCGACGTCTGTGGTCTTGCCCAGGGTTTCGGCGGCCGCAACAACTTGCTCTTGGGTAGGTGACACGTCCCTGTTTGTGGGAGTCGACTTTTTGCGTTTGGTTGGCGATGTGAGCCCGGCTATCTGCAACAGGTTGGCCACCAAGGCTTCTGTCGCGCGCGACGGAAAGCCATCGACCTTGTCGTGGCTCACGAGCTCATTGCCCTTGCGGGTCCCGCGTTCGTCCAGCAACATCAAGACGATGCGCATCCTATCGGCCAACACCGTCACCCGACCGCGGGCATGGGCCAACAACTCGGTGTGGGCACCAGAACCCGGTAGGCACGCACCGTTAGCATCGAAGAAAAGACTCACCCCATGCTCGGCAGCGAGCGCCGTCAAACCGCTCTTGAGTTTCGTGGTGGTGGCGTCATCCACCCCTACCAAGCTCAGCTCGTCGAGGCACAACACCATGGATGATTGGGCCTTGGCCACATGGGGTAAGAACCACGCTCCCACAAGCGTGGAGCACCACAGAACCAATGGCCCAGTCGCTCGCGGGCTGCGGGGAGAGCTGTGGAGCATGACGGCATCATACCCCGGCAACGTCGAAAAGGAAACCAGACATCCAGCACCACGATCCACCATCTGTGGCCAGATGAGGCGCCCGCCGCAGCCCCTGCCCGCCCAACCAGAGTCCCCCAGCGGTCGAGCAAACCACAGCAACTGGCTGCGGCGGGACGTTTGGACGCCAAGTGCTTGGGTTTTGGGTGCTCCTATGCGACAGGGGCGCAG
>MGST01000106.1 GCA_001798605.1 Deltaproteobacteria bacterium RIFOXYA12_FULL_58_15
CACGCCGAGCTGACGATCCTTGGCAACCTCATCCATGAAAAGGATGCAACGGGTGCAGAGGATGCAACGCTCGCCGTTGTAGATAACGTATGGCCCAAATTTTTCGAGCCGCGGCTTGTGTGCCTTCTCCTCCCGCATGCGACTCGAATCGAGCTGAAACTTCATGTAATAGTTCTGCAGCTTGCACTCACCCGCCTGATCGCAAATAGGACAGTCGATGGGGTGGTTGATCAGCAAGAACTCGTGTACCGATTTTTGACCGTCGCGCACCCGGTCTGTCTTGGTGTGCACCACCATGCCGTTGTTGCAGGTGGTCTGGCAGGCCGGGAGCAGCTTGGGAGCTTTTTCCACCTCCACCAGGCACATGCGACAGTTGGCGGCAACTGACAGTTTTGGGTGCCAGCAGTAGTAAGGGATCGTGATTCCCGAGCGCTCGGTCACCTGGATGATGGTTTCACCTGGCTCGAACTCAATGTCCCTTCCGTCGATGTTGACTGACGGCATAACGTCTCTACCTCTCGTTATAGGTCTAGCGGTCGCACTCGCCGCCGATCATGTTGACCGAGCCGAAAATCGGCACAATGTCGGGGATCATGGACCCCGGCAGCAACACATCGTCCATCGCCTGCATGATCGCAAAACATGGCGAGCGGCACTTCATCTTGTAGGGTTTGCCGCTGCCGTCGGACACAGCGTAGAAACCGAGCTCGCCGTTGGCGGCCTCGACGTAGCTGTAAACCTCACCTGCCGGCACCTGGGCACCTTCAATGGTGAGCTTGAAGTGATTCATTAAACCCTCGATTTGGGTGTGCACGTTTTCTTTTGGCGGCAACACAAAACGGGGATCCGTGAGGATGATAGGGCCAGGCTCGATTTGCTTGAAAGCCTGGTCGATGATCCGTTTGGATTGCTTCATCTCTTCAATGCGGACCAGCCAGCGATCGTAACAGTCGCCGTGATCACCAACGGGAATGTCGAACTCCATGCGGTCGTAGACGTCATACGGGTACGCTTTGCGAATGTCATATTCGACACCCGTGGAGCGCAAAAACGGTCCGGTGATGCCAAAGGCCTGGGCTTGTTCGGCGGTCATGATGCCGACGCCGTTGGTCCTGTCGATGAAGATGCGATTGCGCGTGAGCAGCTTGTCGGTGTCGTCGATGAGCTTGAACGCCTTGTCGACGGCCGCCTTGCAGCGCCTCTCGAATCCCGGCGGCAGATCGTCGGCGACACCGCCGATGCGCGCGTAGTTGGTGGTAATTCGCGCACCACAGACCTCCTCGATGAGATCGTAGAGGTACTCCCGTGCCTGCATCAAATAGAGAAACGGGGTGAAGCCGCCGAGCTCCATCGCCACCGCAGCGATGCAGGTGGTGTGGTCGGCGATGCGCGAAACTTCGGACATCAGCACGCGGATGTATTTCGCGCGCTCGGGAATGTCGGCACCGAGAAGCTTCTCCACCGTTTGGGCGAATGCGAAGTTGTTGATCATCGGCGAGACGTAGTTGAGTCGATCGGTGTAGGGCATGCATTGCGCCCAGTGCACCGATTCACACTCCTTCTCAAAACCCCGATGCAGAAACCCAACCTCTGTGCGGCTCTTGACGATGACCTCGCCGTCAATCTCCACGCGGATACGCACAGTTCCGTGCATCGCCGGGTGGGAAGGGCCCAGGTTGATCTCCATATTGCGTGTTGGAATGTCGTGCGCAATGTCGCTCATAGGGCCCTTCGTAATGTCCTCGGGAGAACGAGTCAATGCCGTGATTGCGGGTCCCTTATGGGTGGGTATGGGTGGGTAAATGTCACTTGTGGGCGTTGCCGACATCCCATGCTACACTGGTTGAGCTTGTCGGCGATTTGTTTCGTCGGCATTACGGTGGTGACCGTCTGTTGCCACGTATGGAGTCTGTGATGAGGTCATTTCTTCTCTCTTGCATGATGGCTGCGGGCGTTGCCGGTTGTGGTGGGGTGGCCTATGTGGCTGAGGAGTGCACGGGCCCCTATTGCCACGTCACCTGTGTCAACAACAGCGACTGCCCGTCTGGCTCGTGGTGTCTGCTCACCAGTTGCACCATGGGCTCCGGTTATGAGGGCGGCAGCGTCAATGGTGGCGCAGATGGCATTGGCGTGGATGGTGGCTCTGACAGCGGTGACACCGGATACCTGCCCAATGACGGTCCGGTGAGCTCCGATGGCGGTGGGGACATGGCAGCTGGGGATTTCTTGGTGGGGGATCCCACTGAGCCAGCGGATGCGATGACAACCACCGGTGATGGGGTGGTGTGTTGGGACCAGGACCTCGATGGTTATTGCCCGCCGCCTTGGGGTGAGGACTGTGACGATGAAGATTTCTACGTCAACCCTGGTGTTCTGGAGATTTGCGATGGCAGTGATAACAACTGCGTGGATGGCATCGACGAGGGTGTGAAGAACGCCTGCGGCAACTGCCAGGAATATCCTCTCTGCAATACCGACGATCCGTGGTCAGGTGGATCCGGGGTCGATCTTGGGGATCTCCCGCCGCCAACATCTGGCGAAGATGGCACCGTGCTGTTGGACGATGACGAAGACGGCTACGGGAGCATCACCCTGGCGAGCGGTACGGTGGCCACCGATTTTGCCTGGCCAGCGAGTCAAACCCAGGGGACCCTTTCGCGCATCGACACGGTCGCCAACATCGAGGTGGCCCGTTACGCAACGGTGGCTGTGCGTGATGACGATCCCTACCGTCCCTATGTTGCCGATTTTGGCCCGACCACCCAATGTCAGCAACCCTCCCGTTCTACCATCGACGAGTTTGGCAACGCATATATCGCCAATCGCGCATGCAGCGGTTACGGCGGCAGTTGTCCCAGCTGGAGCACTCTGCCCAATGCCAACGGCTCGGTGACCAAGGTTGGGTTCTTCCACGAGGTTCTCTGCGATCCGGAGCAGAACCCGGGCCTGTCAGGGTGTCAATGTGTGGATCGCAACGGCAACGGCCGCATTGAGCGCTCTCGCGACTACAACGATCCACCCAATGGCATCTCTGTCCCCATTTGCTCGGGAAGCAACTGCGGCACCACCTGTGTAGAAGACGCGGACTGCGGCAGCGGATACTGCGTGCGTGTGCGCCACCCAACCCAGGCCCAGGGAAATTGCTCGAATGCCGCACCGGTCATCGCTCCTTGCACGGGCGACCACTGTGCCCAAACCTGCACCCGTCACAGCAACTGTCCGACGAGTCATTTTTGTGTGCGGGACAATGACAGCCCCACCCAGCGGTTCTGCTCCGATCGTCCAGAGACGCCCGAATTCCTAGGCAAGGATGACGAGTGCCTGCTGTGGACCCGACGAATTCCTGGTAGGGACGACGATGCTCACACGACGGTGAGCAACGACAATCTTCTGTCGAGGCCGCGGGCCATGGCCGTCGATAAGGAGGGTTACATTTGGGTGGGCGATTACGACCGCAGCCACGTTTTTAAGCTCACCCCAGATGGTGAGTTTGTGGATCCCGTTGCGGATGCGACACCCATCAATCAAGTCTGTCCGCGCACTGCGCGTCGGGTGGCCGATGGCACAGTTGTGGCGACTCCTGCCACCACCTGTTTGAGCGAGCGTTGTTTCTTCACCATCCCACAGACGTGTCGCGTCGACGTGCAGCTCAGCCCCTACGGCGCGGTCATCGACTCGGGCCGGTCCCATCCCAATGGTTTTGGCTATTTGTGGATCGCCGCGCGCAGCGGCGAGCTGCAACGGATTGATACTGAGACCGGGCAGGTCACCGCGAAGTACGACAACAACGAGGACTCCTACGGTGTCACCATTGACCAACACGATCGCGTATGGGTCGCGGACGCCAACGATGACGCTGACCACCGTGCCGCTGTCCACCGATTTGACCCCAACCATGTGGATTTCGATCCAGCGAGCTCAGTGTGCCCCGCATGTTGGACCAAGTTCCTCGTGGATGCGCCGGCCAGCGCTCCTTGGAGTGGCATCAACTGGAAAGGGCGTGGCATCACCACCGAGCTCCTGGGCGACAATACCGCACGGATTTGGGCCATTTTTAACAACGATTGGTGGGGCACTCCCAACTACCTGGTGGCCTTTGATGCGGACACGGGTCAAGAAATCACAGGCCACAGAGTCCGGCTCGACAACTCTTCGATCACTCCCGTGTCCGGACCTGGGTGCACGGCGCCCGCCGGGGTTGGCATTGGTTATGGCGGCATGGTGTGGAGTGTCAATCGCGATACCAGCAGCGTCTGCGCCTACGACCCGGCGAATCCGTTCAACGCTTTGATCTCCGTCTCGATGGGGCCGTCGCCGTACACCTACTCCGACTTCACGGGCAATCTGTTCCGCAGTTTTACCAAGCCCCAAGGGTTCTACCGGATGTTGGTGCAGGCATGCCCGGCGAACTACGAAGTTCGGCAGTGGGGAACGGTATCCTGGACGGCCGAGGTGCCAGGCGCGTCGAGTCTCGAGGTTCGTTTCCGCGTGGGCTCCTCGGTTGCTGAGGCGATAAGCCCCGCCACCGTGCAGTACGGCCCGGCGATCCAGCCCATCGAGATCTCCTTTGACCTCGGGCTTACCCGGGGCGATTGGCTCCAGGTCGAGTTCCTCTTTGTTGCCGACGACGAGGGCCTGGCACCGACCCTGCACCACGTCGACATCGCCCGGGAATGCAAACCCATAGGGGAGTGAGCACCTGAGCTGGCGTGTTCGGGTTGCTTGGTCGGGTGATTGTGGAGTACTTTGCGCCGCACTCTCACCAATACACGGCAGCTTTCGTGACTGGGAGGACCGTTGATGCATCTCGCACTCATTCTCGCTATGTCGATGTCGGGCGGCGCCGATGATCTCTTGCTCAAAGTCGGCGACGACGCGCCACCGTTCGCCATGCGTGATCTCGACCGTCAGGTGTTTTCGTTGCGCAACAACACCGGTGAGTCTGCGACCGCCAAGGAGAAGAAGAAAGCAGTTGTGCTGGTTTTCTTTGCCACCTGGTGTAAGCCGTGCATGAAGGAAATCCCGATCCTCAAGAAGATCTATGGCGCTTGGAGAGGGAAGGGCCGGGATGTCGAGGTGATCTACGTCGGTCTTTCTCAGGGCGAGAAGGAGCTCGGACCCTTCGCCAAAGAGCAGAAGCTGCCGTGGCGTGTGATTCCCGACAGTTTTGGGTTGCTGGCGCGTCGTTATGGCGCCAGTCAACTGCCGCATCTGTTCGTTGTCGATGAGAGGGGCAAGATTGCCTTCCAGCATCGTGGCATTGCCCCAGAGCTCTACCAGACCCTCGACAACCAATTGGCTCGCATTACCGGCACCGCGCCTGTTGGTGACGCAGGCCCGGCAGTTGTCGACCAACCGCGCTTTACAAAAGAGTACACCTTAGGGAGAGCTCCCTCGAGTGAAACCTCGGCACCGCGGTGGCAACCCTTGGCCATATTTGTGGGCGAGCAAGTCTCTGCCAATATCGAAGTCCAAACGGAAGACAGCTACGAAGCATTCCAGAAGGCTCTTCTCGTTGGCAAGTATGACCTCACCAACGCTGGCCCCTTGTTGTGCCACGCCGTCAAAGACCAATATGAAGCGGTTGCGCGGGTGGAACGCCAAGGCAGCCCAACGTACTTTGGAATTATCTTCACCACCCGTGCGAGCCCCGTGCGCCAGTTGTCCGATCTCAAGGGCAAGACCATTGGGCTGGTCTCCGAGCGCTCCACGAGCGGCGGGCTCTACCCCCAGTTGGCACTTCTGGATGCCGGTTTGGTGCCGGGTAAGGACGTCACCATCAAGTGGCTGGGCAGTCACGGCAAGGTGGCTGAGGCGGTTAAAGCGGGCACGGTGGATGCTGGTGGTTGCTACGAGGACTGCCGCGATAGCGTCTATCCAACCATTCGCGCCAAGACCATTGCCACGCGAGTTCTCACCTATACGGCTGACATTCCCTCGGAGATGATTCTGGTCAAACGCAGTCTCGACGCCGCGACCAAAAAGCAGCTCAAGGACGCCATTCTCGCCTTGAGCGCTGCCGAGGGGATCTTGGCGCAAATCTCCCAAGGAGAGACGAGCGTCACCGCTGTTGTGCCGGCGACAGACAAGGATCTCGACTCTGTGGCCGATGTTGTCGCCCGGGTGAACAGCAAATCGATCAAGTGAAGTAGCCAAGCGACGGACCACAACAGTCAGTCATGATTGGAGGCGGCCTCCCTCCCGCGGTGTTTGGCAAGGGCCGGCTGGTGTGTCCATCGAGCCATCGAGCCATCGAGCCATCGAGTCATCGAGCCATCGAGCTTGTCGCTTGACTGCGGGCGCTTGACTGGGGGCGCATCTCTGTGTCATTTGGGCCGTCAGAAGTTTCATGAAAACGTGAAAACTACGATGCAGCAATACGAACAGGCCTACGAACAACACGTCGCGATTGTGCCAATGAGCCGCTTTGTCGACCAGCTCGGCCATTTCTTTGATCGCTTCGGTTTTCGCAGAAATCTCGGACGCATCTGGGCGGTGCTCTACCTGGCACCCGATCCGCTCAATCAGGCAGAGATCATGCACCTGTTGGGGTTGTCAGCGGGATTGGTGAGCTCGTCCCTAAAGGAGCTAGAGCATTGGCGGGCAGTGCGGGTGGTGTCGGTGCGGGGTGAGCGATGCACCCGTTACGTTGCTGAAGAGCAGCTTCTGCGCATCGTTGCCGCGATCTTGGTTCGTCGTGAGCTCGAGGCCGTGTGCCATCTGCGCACCGCTGCCGGTGAGGTGCTAGCTGCCTATGGTAACGACAGCCGCGGCAAGACCCTAAGTGGCAGGTTGCGTGCCGTTGAGAACGTCTGCGACCTGTACGAAGCGCTGACAGAGATGATAGGGACGCTGGCGGCGATGCCCACGAGCGTGGTGGAACACACCACCCGAGCGGTCCGTCTGGGTCGCATCATCCGCGCAAGCGCCGCGCGCAAGCTCGGCCGCGACATCAAACGGTCAAACTGAGTGATGAAGACAGAGGAATCCAAGATGGCCCTGCGACAAAGGTTCGAGCCGTTGCGACGTGACCATTGGCCAGCGATGGCCGACATGATTAGCAACACCATTGATGACGCGAGTCCTGCCGCGCAATCGCTACGCACCATGTGTGGCTACCACTTCGATACTGGGGGCAAGCGTCTTCGAGCGATCCTGCCCTTGTTGGTCGCGGAGGCTCTTGGTGAAGACCCGGCTACCGTTCGTCCATTTGGCGCTGCCTGTGAAATGTTGCACAACGCGACCCTGGTCCATGACGACCTCCAAGACGGTGACACCACCCGGCGTAGTTGCGAAACTGTGTGGAAACGCTTTGGCGTGCCGCAGGCGATCAACCTCGGCGACGCGATGTTTTACTACGCGGTGTTGCTCGCCCAGGATCCGGCGTTCCCGCCGGAGCGTCGAGACCGTGTGGTGCACCGGCTGCTGGTGGAGACTCTGCGTGTGATCGATGGCCAAGAGAGTGAGTTTGCGCTCAAGGGGAAACCGCAGGTCGGACTCGATGACTACTTCCGCATGGTCGAAGGCAAGACCTCGGGACTGTTTGCACTGCCGATGTCAGGTGCCGCAGAGCTCTGTGGTGCCGACACCGCCATCGTCAATGGTTTGAGTGAGGCCGCGGGGCACCTGGGTGTTCTCTTTCAGATCCAGGATGACATCCTCGATCTCTATGGCAGCAAGGGGCGGGAGCAACGGGGCAGCGACATCGCGGAGGGCAAGCGCAGCGTTCTCGTCGTCTACGCCTTGGAGAAGGCGGAGGCGGTCGACAGAGAACGGTTAAGGGCGATACTGGATGCTCCGCGGGAGAGGACGAGCGCCGCTGACATAGACGTTGTCGTCGAATTGTTTGAACGAGTCGGTGCATTGGATTTTGCGATAGATGAGATGTTACGACGCCGCGAGCTTGCCAAGAATGCTCCCGGGTTGGCCAGTCGTGAGACTTTGGTGCATTTGGTGGATGAGTTGTGCGACGTTTTGTGGGCACCCATCAAGAGCATTGTGGAACAGCGCGGAAACGGCGAGACCCACGAGATTGCCGCGCGGGTGAATACTCAAGCACCGGTAGCTACCGACGCAGCGTTTTGTGAAGCGATGCTTCCGAAGGTGTCCCGCACCTTCGCCTTGTCCATTGAGCAGTTGCCCGTTGAGCTTCGGGACACGGTGCGAACGGCCTATCTGTTGTGCCGTCTCGTCGACACGATCGAAGACGACGCCAAGCTTCAACCTGCAGACCGAGAAAACCTCTTCGATCTCTTCGGCGAAGTCCTCACCGACGATGCTCGCTCATGGGCGGGCTTGGAGTCGGCGGCGCGTCGGCACGACCTCGGTGAGGACGCAGAGGCCGAGCTTGCGCTGGGGTCCGGCACGGTTCTGCGCGTCTTTCGTGCCTTGCCCGCAGCCCAACGTCGGGTGGTTCGTCGCCGTATTCTCGAGATGCAGGGGGGTATGCGCACCTACTGCAAACGGGCCGACATCGCCGGGCGATTGCGTATCAGCGACCTCGAGGATCTCGAATGCTATTGCTACTTTGTCGCGGGTACGGTCGGCAAGCTGTTGACGGACTTGTTTGTCCTCGCCGTGCCCAACCTCGACGTGGCTAAGCGTCAGGTCGCAGCCGACTGCGCGGTGAGTTTTGGCCTCGGCCTGCAGATGGTCAACATCGTCAAGGATGTCGCAGAGGATCTCGAGCGGGGTGTCTGTTACCTTCCCGAGATTCTGGCCGCAGGCCAGGGTATTCGTCTCGAGCAAATCCTCGAGCCTGCGCACCGCGACAAGGGTCTCGAGATCATCGCCAGGGTGTGTGAGCGCGCCTGCTCCCACCTCGAGCGCGCCAAGACCTACACGCTTGCGTGGCCGAGCGGCGGCGTGGGCGAGCAGGTGCGACTCTTCTGTGCCGTGCCCTTGGTACTGGCCCTGGCGACGCTCGCTGAAGTGCAGAAGAGCGGTGACACCCTGGTGCCGGGAGCAACCCCCAAGCTTGATCGCAAGGCCGTCGCCGACCTGCTCATGCGCGTTCAGGAAGCAGTCAAAGACGACGCCGCGTTGACAGCACTGCTCGATGACGTGGGTGTGTGATTCGGATCAGGGTTGGTTGATGCGGTCCGGGGGCGGGTTCTTCTGGGTGGGGACCATCTTAACGTTGCGCATTTGGATCAGTGGCTGCCGTTTGTCGATGGGATAGTCCTTGCGCAGTGGGTGACCCACAAACTCTTCGTACATGAGGACCCGCTTGAGGTTCGGGTGCCCGGTGAAGCGGATGCCGTAGAGGTCCCAGGTCTCTCGCTCGTGCCAGTTCATGCCGCGCCAAATGGGCGTCAGGGACGGGCAGGTGGGGTCGTTCTCGGACACTCTGACCTTGATGCGCACTCGGTGGTGTTTTGCTATTGATGTCAGGTGATAGACGACATCGAAACGGACGTCGCGACGGCCTTGCCAATCGACGGCCGTGCAATCAACTGGTGAGTTGAGTTGCAACTCGGGGTCATCACGCAGAAACAGCGCGATTTCCACCAGCTTGTCGCGCGTCACCACTGCGGTGTCATCACCATGCTCGCTGTGGGTTTCAAGGATGGCGTCGCCAAATTTGCGTCGCAGTCTGTCTAGAACGATTTGCGCCATGGTCTCGATCCCGTCAGAGCATCACCCGGCCTTTTTCGGCCTGGATCTTGTCTTGAAGCATGCACAGGCCGTCGAGCACTTGCTCGGGCCGAGGCGGACACCCAGGGATGTAGACATCGACCGGGATGACCTGATCAGCACCTTGGACTGTGCAATAGTTGTCGTAGAAGCCGCCGGTGGAGGCACACACGCCGAAGGCCAGCACCCACTTGGGATCGGCCATCTGTTCCCAAACGCGCCGTAAGATGGGGGCCTGCTTCTGTGAGATGGTGCCGACGATCCACAGGAGGTCAGCCTGGCGTGGTGAGAACCGTGGGAACTCCGCGCCAAAGCGCGCAAGATCGTACCGCGGCGAGTTCACCGACATGTATTCCATGCCGCAGCACGCCGTGACAAATGGATAGCCAAACAAGGAGTACTTGCGGCCCCAGTTGATCACCGGTTGCGCGAGCTTTTCAATTCGTTCCCGCAGCCAGGTCTCTGCATCAGACCGGCGGGTCATGATGACATCTGATTCTAGAAGTTTGTCTTCACTCATGATTCTGAACTAATGCCCCGCTGTTGTTGTCTCGAGACCTTTGCCGTGCTCCGGGCCCCACTCGAGGGCACCCTTGCGCCAAGCATACGCTAGGCCAATCATGAGGATTCCGACAAAGACCACCATCTCTACAACCACCAACAGTGGTGAGAGGGTGCCAGCTCCCCTGGTTGAGTCCGAAAAGACAATCGCCCAGGGATAAATGAATACTGCCTCGATATCGAACACGAGGAAGAGAATGGCCACGAGATAGAATTTGACGCCAAAACGTTCGCGGGCGTAACCACTGGGTGGATTGCCGCATTCAAAGGCGTCCGCCTTGACGGCACTCGGCCGCTTGGGACCAACCAGTGAGCTGACGACCAAGATGAACACGCCGAGGCCCAGAGCCACCACTAGAACTAGAAATAGGGGCAGATGAGATTGCAGCATGGCACTCGCCTATCCCGGGACGGGGTAAGAATCAAGAGCGTTAGAACGGTCGAGGCCGTCGAGTAAATCGCTACCCCGTTTTGAATCCAAGTTCCCTCGCGACTTCCTGTTGACGATTGTCCAGAGTGATGAAATGCAGGTTCTGGGCCGTGGGCGAGACAAACAAGGCGCAAGCAAGATGCCAGAGATCGGCACCCCTCAGATAGCCGACATCGAGGATCTGCTGGTATTCTTGGGAGAGGGCGCGGTTAGGGTAAATCCATGAAATGCTTGCGTAGACCTCCGTTGGCTTCTCCTCGACTTGCTCGCGGGAAAAAACAGCGCGCATTTCTGCTTCCAGCAGGTTGGAGGCAATCAACTGGTCAAAGGATGCGAGCAGTTGGGCGGTCTGTTGGGCTCCGGGCTCGTCAAACAGGATCGCAACCAGGCAGGACGTATCCAAATAGGCGATCTTCATTCGCGCGACTCCCAGAACCGGTCTAGGGCACCGGGATTCTTAGTCACCGGGCCAAACGGGGGGCCGACGTTCTTCCGCGCTTCGATCAGGCCTTCGGCCTCGAGATTCTTGAGTCTGGCTTCCAGGCTCGGCTCTTCTTCCTGGTAGGGTCTGAGCTCCGCAACGCGGACTCCCCGATAGGAGATGACGACCCTTTGTCCGGCGCGTACCTTGCGGATGATTTCTGCGAACTTCGATTTGGCTTCATAGCTCGAGTATTCCTGCGGCATGGCATTACCTCCAACTCCTGCAATTATAATAGACCGGTCAGACCAGTCAATACATGACGTAATTGATTGATGATTTCTCCGGCGCGGAGGTGGGCGGGGCTCTGGGTTATCAGCGTGCAGAAGTTGGGTTCGGCAAGGCTGAGGAAAGCGACTGACTTTTTCTTGTTTTATTCTTTTTGCCCTTGCGTGAACGATTTTGGCGATTTTTTGCGAATCCTTTTTTCCACACCGGCATCTCAAGTCTGTAAGGGGCACGATGAACTGAGCCCACCTGGTCGAAATCCTTAAGGATTTCTCCTTTACATTGAGATGAGGCCGCAAGCGAGGCCCCATTGACGTTGGACCAACCGAGCATTCAATGCTCGCAACGGGAGATACTATTATGGCGACTCCACACACAGCTTTGAACCAATCCATTGACCAATACGTTTCAGAGATCAACCGCTACAAGTTGCTCACACGCGAACAAGAAGTTGAGCTCGCTGAGAAATACTTCAAGGAGGGGGATCTCCAAGCTGCCCACAAGCTGGTGGTGTCGAACCTTCGTTTTGTGGTGAAGATCGCTCACGAGTATCGCGGCTATGGTCTCAAGCTCCTGGACTTGATCCAGGAAGGCAATATCGGCCTGATGATGGCGGTGAAGAAGTTCGATGCGAGCAAAGGTTATCGCCTGATTTCTTACGCTGTGTGGTGGATTCGTGCCTACATCCAGAACTTTGTCATTCGCTCCTGGTCTTTGGTGAAGCTCGGCACCACCCAGGCTCAACGCAAGCTTTTCTTCAAGCTGCGTTCGGAGCGTGATCGAGCCGATCGTGATGCTGGACAGGGGGAGGTCGCGTCCACCAAGAGTCTCGCAAAACGTCTGAAGGTAGCTGAGGGAGAGGTCTCCGGAATGGAGATGCGTCTGGCGTCGCGAGATTTTTCCCTCGATGCTCAGCTCGAGCCCGGAGCACGTCAGACCCATCTCGATCTTCTCGCTGACAAAGACTCCTTCAACCAGGAGGCAGAGTTCGCCGAGGAGCAAGAGCGAGAGATGGTCCGGGGTAAGGTCCACGAGGCGATGGGGGAGCTCAATGAGAAGGAGCAATACATCGTCGAGTTCCGCTTGATGACGGACGAACCCAAGACTCTGCAGGAGATTGGCAAGAATTTTGGCATTTCCCGGGAGCGGGCGCGGCAGATCGAGGGCAACGTGATTCGCAAGATTCGCACCCGTCTGACTGGCAGTGGTCTCGAGCCAATGGCCGCCTAATTCGCAACAGTTCTGTTCCAGCACTCCAACCACACACACACCTCAGCGTCTTGCCACCGAAGCACCCCTGTGTCATGCAGCAGCCGGATCCGCCCAACACATAGGGAGCAGAATGTTTGCCTACGTCGATCCCAAGGTGAAGGAAACATTGCTCGAGCAGGGCAAGCTGATTTTCATTGATGAGAACGGCAAGCGGTGCACCGACGGCGAGACACCTTTTCTCAATATTGTCGGTCCGGTGCCCTTGCCGGTGGCAATAAACGAGCAGCCGATTTTTCGTTGGTACGCCTGGGTGCGACATACGGATCTCGAGCGCATTGAAGATGTGGTCGACGAAGTCCGTGAGCACGGACCAAGTCGCATGTTTTCGTTGCTCAGCGACCACATGGCTGTCAATTCGATACTGGTCTACGGCGATTTTGAGAACGCAGACCGCCCCTTGGTGCGCGTCCACTCCAATTGTTTGACGGGCGACGTGTTTGGCTCGCTGCGCTGCGACTGTGGACCGCAACTCGACGCCGCACTCGCGCGCATTCACGAGGAAGGTGTCGGCGCGCTGGTGTACATGGCAGGTCACGAAGGACGAGGCATTGGTCTGTGGGCCAAAGCGATTACCTATCTGCTTCAGGACGCTGGCAACGATACCTATGAGGCCAACGAACGTCTCGGTCTTCCCCGAGATTCCCGCGATTTCGCTGATGCCGGCCGCATCCTGCGATACTTCCGTCATGGAGCAACCAAGATTCGTCTGTATGGCAACAATCCCCTCAAGCGAGAGGCTCTCGAAACCCTGGGCATCGAGGTGGTCGAGCAGGTCCCCTTGGTCGTGGGTGTGAGTCGCTACAACGCCCGATACCTAAACGCCAAAAGGTCCCACGGGCATGTCATTCCGATGGAGGCCCTCGACCACATCAAGTGAGTTGCGGCCTAAGGAACTCTGCGGCGGCGGGCACCCTAATCCGTCACGAAGGGACCGTCTCTCCCCAAATCGAGCGTGCCTAGGGTTGCA
>MGST01000107.1 GCA_001798605.1 Deltaproteobacteria bacterium RIFOXYA12_FULL_58_15
AGCACTTCCGAGCGCAATCCAAGGTAATCGGACCCGATCCGCTCTAGGGCATCGCGTGTTCGCCAACCCTCAGGAAATGGGTAAGTGTCGAAGCAGTCGGAGAGCGCGTACTGAAGGTCATCCTTCAGCGTAGCACTGAAGAAACGGGCCCAAACCTCATGGGTTCGCGACTGAAGGACGGCGAACGATGCTTCGTCGTCAAATGCGAACACGACAACCTTCTCGTTCATGACCCAATTGGCCGGTATGAAAGTGAACGCGAAAGCGTTCGCGACACGGGATGTGGCCAGTATGCGCGAGAGACCCCTTGTCGCAGCCTGCATTCCAGGGCGCTTCTCGGCGTATTGCCACCAATGCCGTTTATAGGACTCGCGGTTGTTGAGCAGACGCTGTGGGCGCACTTTCGTTTCGACCAACTCCATAAGAGCTGGCCATCGTCGTGCTTCAGGCTCACTGAGGTCTCCGAAATTGATGATGTACCGTGCCGGGAGCAGCCTCGGCATCCTCATAAGGTCTTCACCCCCCACGTACGGGAAGATCCGTTCAGCGTTGCGCGCATCTACCTTGATCAAACGGTGCATCTCGGCGACCGGCGACGAGACCCCTTCCGTGTCGTCATCGTCAAAGATGAACCCGAGGCCATACACATCGTACCCTTTCGAACTAAGACCGGTGTTTGCGACGAGAGCATCGGGGTTGTCATGCCCACCTGCGTGAAAGAGGTAGGCGGTGATCGTAGACCGTGAAGCGCCATCGAGATCAAAGGGACCGAAAAGCGGTCCTTTTGACGTCCAGATGAGGCTGACGATCACGGCGGCCTGTCCCGGCCATTTGTATCGCCGCCGCGCTCCGTAGATTGTGCCACCATTCTGGCAAATCCATCGTAGGCCCGTCGTCCTCGTATCTCCTTGACCAATCGTTTTTGTGGCAACAAGCCCAAACGTGCCGCCGCTTCTGAGTTTCTCGAATACCCCGCGGAAGAAATGAGCGACAAGATCACTATTGCCGTGACTGTCGCGATGAATGCTCTTCAGCCAGTCTAAGTAACCCTGAGGGGACGAGCTGAGGAGGGTGTTCCTCCCAGCGAACGGCGGATTCCCCACGAAGCAATCAAACCCGGGGTTCTCCCGTCCAAACACCTCCGGAAACTCAACCTGCCAATGGAACGGGACGACGGCCGGTCGCTTCTCTCTCAGCTCGTCGGCCTGTGCTTGAAGGCTCCTCGTGTCCCCCTTGCCGTTCAACCAGCTAGTCACCGCTTCGGCCAGCTTGTCGCGGTTGCTCTTGCGGTCCTTGTCCTTCTCTGCTCCGAAGAAGGCAGAGATCACCAGGTCGCCCATGAGCCGCGCATCCGCGAGCGCGTCCTCCGCGTCCTTGAGTAGATGACGCTTGGCCGTGGTGTTGTCGGAGTCGCCCATGGCCAGGAGTTCGGTGCGCAAGCGCACCGCTTCGTCCACCCGGTCCTTGATTCGCTTGGCTGCCGCTGGGAGGGTCACGCCCTTCTCTTCCCAGTTGAAGGCCGTGATCTGGTCGCGAGTGAGGCCGACAAGTGAATCGCCGTGGCGCAGGTTGTGGTCGAGGAAGGTGAAGGCGTGGTCGCGGGCGAGGGTGGCGAGCCACAACGAGAGCTTGGCGAGGTCCACAGCGAACGGATTCTTGTCCACCCCGTAGAGGCATCGCTGGGCGATGATGCGGCGAGCGTGCAAGAGCGGGTCCTCGTCGGGCGGGACCTGGGGCGTGCAGCTATGCACGGTCCAGGCTTCGACGAGCTTCTGCGAAAGTTGCCTACAGGCTTCCACCAAGAATGCGCCCGAGCCCATGGCCGGGTCGCAGACCTTGAGCTCCAGGATCTGTTCGGGCTTGGGCTTCTTGCCGAGCTGGGCAAAGATCGGCTCCAGCGCCTTCTGCACGATGGGGGCCGTGAGTGAGCGCGGCGTGTAGTGCGAACCTGAACGACGGCGCTCCTCTGTCGGTTGCAGGAACATCGAGCCTGCGGGCAGCACCTCGGAGCGGCGCTTCGAGACCTTCTTGGTCATGGCAAGGGCGACTGCCTCGATGGTCTTGGCGGCTTCCAGATCCTTCTTCCCCTTGTCGCCGAGCTCGCAGTTGGCCTCATCTAGCAGGAGCTTCACCCGCTCCTTGGGTTTGGCATCCAGAAGCTGCTCGATGTTCACCACCACGTCGGCCTTGCTGCCCTTGCCGCCGCTCTTCGGCCGCACCGCGAGCGACTTGCCCTCGGCCACGCGCAGCTCGAAGCCCATCAGGGCCTCGTACACCGAGCCAATCTGTTCTACGTCGAGGGCGCGGTAGGAGAGGCGCTGGCCATCCAAGACGAGCAGGCTCTGGAGCACCTTCCAGACAACGCCGTCCGACACCCGGGGCGGCGTGTAGCGATCCCCCATCACCCGCAGAGTCCGATAGGGCCGACCCTCCAAGAATGGATACACGTCTGGGTTGAACAGGTCGCCCTGCCGCGCGGGCAGCCGCACGGGCTTCTTGCCATTCGGGTCCAGGTACTCGGCACCATCGAAGATGAGCCGGAACAAGCTCAGAAGCTGTGCCCAGGCGCCGTAACGTTGGTCCATGGTGTCTGGATAGAGCGCGGCGTCAGCCCGCAGTCGCTCGAAGAGGCGCGTGACCGAGTAGTGCTCTTGGTAGACCGCATCGTCGGGGAGCAAGCCGCGGTCTTCGGCGTACAGGATAAACACCAGACGCAGAAGCGTGGCGAGCAGACCGCCGTAAACGCTCTGGGGGTCTTCGCGGAGAACATCGGCCAGAAGCCGGCGCTTGGCGTACTCGTCGGCGCTCTGGAAACCGGCCACAAGCTCGATGAGGGCCGTGAGCACCTGATCCGCAAGCGCAGTCGAGACCACGTTCTGGTACTTGCGACTTTCGCTCAAAATAGCGGGCAGACGCTGTTTGGTCGGCAGCGTAAACAGGCGGTCGGCGCCGAGAAGCAGTCGCAGGGCGCCGAGAACGCTGCGCCCCTGTGCCTGGGCCATGAGGTCGAGCGGCAACGTCACGTAGCCCGAGGTTTCACCTCGCGGCACATACGAGAGGCGCAAACCCTGACCGTTGTACGAGAGGCCAATCGGCACCTCGGTCTCCCACAACAGCCGCTCCAGACGGCTCTGGGCACTCGCCTGCCATTTCTTGTCGGCGAACGCCTTGGTGTCGTCGAAGTCGATGCCCTCGGGCAGCACCTGCACCAGCATCAACCACTCGCTGGCATTGGCGTCCTTGGGCGCGGCTACGGCAAATGAAGGGGACAGAACCTCGTCGTAGTCCGGGAGCACAACATCGAGGGGCTTGAGGGCTTTTCGGTCGCCCACGAGATCGCTCGGCTTCCACTCAAGGATCTTAGTGACGAGGTCGATGAGCTCGGGTGCTCGTGGCTTCTCTGCGTCAACGCCCCCCAAGAGCCGCCGCAGCTCGTCTTGGAAGGGTTTGACATTGCGGTCCACCACCGCAGATGCCGAGAGGAGCGCCGGCGGAGAGACCACGAGGCCCACCGGCTGCAACAAGCCAATCCAGTCTTCGTGTGTGCGCAGTTCGGGGTCTTTGGCCATGGTTTATGTCACCCCGACACCGGCCAGAGGTAGACAATGCCCACCGGGTCCACGCGCCACAGCTTGACCGCGTAACTCTGGCGAATACGGTCGGGCTCTTCTTTGCGTTCGACCTTGAGGGCATCCAGGCGCTCGCCCCAGTAGTCGGTCTCGGCCTTGAGCTGCTCCAGTTCCTTGAACGGCAGCTTCTGTTGCAGGCTCTTCTGATCGCGTTCGACTTCCTTCTGCCGCTTGATGATGCTCGCTCGCTGGCGGTCGAGAATAGCCAGCATGTCCTGTGCCTCTTTCTCACCGCGCTCTTTGAGCTTCGCCTCTGCCGCTGCCCGGGCGGCCTCACCTCGCGTTTCCAGAGTTGGCAGAAGCTCGTCCACATCACGCTGGGTACCCGCGGCGAGGGTGTGCTGAAGGTCCTTGGTCACCTTGTGCAGCCGTGGTTCCTTGAAAGAGGCGTAGAGCAGCTCCATGGACTGGTGCTCGAAGACACCGTCCGAGGGAGACAACCCGCCCTTGCGCAGGTCCGGTTCTTTCCACCGCGCCGCCACGGGAATGAGCTCTTCGTGCAGGCGACTCGCACCGTCGCCGTAGATCACGAGGCGACCGATGAGGACGACGCGACGTATGGCGTCGCGGGTCATCATCACGTTGGCCCGCGCCAAGTCCTCGTGAACGAAACCCTGGGCGGCAAACCGGCCCAAAAGGCGCTGAACAACGCGGTGCTCCAAATGAAGGTGGACCGTGTTGCTGTCGAGGCGGCCCGTGTCCTCAAACACGACCGACCGCACTGGCGACTCCTTTCGCCAGTCCCAAAGCTTCTGGTCCCTGCGGCGGGGAGCCCGGAGCGTATCGAGCGTCGGAGCCCAGGTGGGGTCGGCCGCGATGCGCTGGTCGAGGGCCGGGAAGGCCCACGCTTTGGTGTCGCCATCGACCGAGGTCTCCTTGAGCGGCTCAGCTCCCAACATTTCGAGCGAGCAGGAGAGCACGTCGCAAAACACAGCGTCTTCGAGGCCGAGGTGAAGCTGCGAGGTCTCCTTGAGGTCTCGCAGACGCTCCAGACTCTTTTCGAGCTCGACCTTGCGGGTGCGGCTCGACTCAAACTCTCGGCTCACGGTCTCCCGCTGTTCGGCATTCACGTCGTCGGTATCGATGGAATGGGCGAGCTCGTCTACCTTAGCGCGACGGATGCCATCGGCCTCCAGGCGAAGGGCAATCTTGTTCTCCAGCACCTGCGAAAGACTCCCGAGCTCCTTCTGGATGCGCTCGGTCTTCTTGACGAGGGTGGTGAGCACCTTGTCCTCGGGACGCTGGTCGAACACAAAGTAGTGGCAGCGCACCTCCGGGGATGGCTGAAGCTTGCGGTCGATACGGCCGTTTCTCTGCTCCAGCCGCGACGGATTCCAGGGCAGATCAAAATGGAAGAGGTCGGCGCAATGGTTCTGGAGGTTGACGCCCTCCCGGGCCGAGTCGGTGGCGATGAGGATGCGCAGGGGATGCTCGGCCGGTGAGGCGTTGAAGGCGCGTTTGATCTCCTCGCGGGTCTCGTCACCCATGCCGCCGTGGAACACCGCGATGCGCTCCTCGGCGCGGTCGGTGAAGGACACGGCCTCTTTGAGTCGCTGTTCCAGATACCGCTTGGTGTCGAGCCATTCGGTGAAGATGAGCAGGCGTTTGTCGTTCCAGGTTGGCGCTGTGCCCGTCGGCTTCTTGCCCACCTCAGGCAGGCGCGCGCACATGTGCTTCTTGATCCAGCCGATGAGCTCCCCGAGCTTGGGATCGATGCGGTGCCGGGCGGTTTCCGCAATCTCGGTCATCTCATCGAGGAGCTTCTGCTCTTGGGTCGAGGCGTTGGCCCCTGCCGCGGCACTCGCCTCCTCCATTTCGTAACGGTCGTCGTCGAGTTGCTGTTCTTCGGTTACGTCGTCGATGTCGTCGTCGGCACCAGGGGGATTCAGGAGGTCCATTTGTTGAGGGGCGGGGGTTGTCACCTTGTTCGCCCGTTCGAGGGTTGCCACCTTGTTCGCCCGTTCGAGACCTTTGCGATGATGGCGGAGCGAGCATGCAAAGGCTTCCACCGAGGACAGCAAGCGTTTCTGGAGCGAGATTACCACGAGGGCCGTTGCACGGCGCTGGGTCTTGGTGCCGCTTCCGGCCTTGGCCTCTCGAAGCTCGCGGTAGTGTTCGAGGAGCTCTGCAAGGCGGAGCTCCGGCGCGTCCTTGGGTAGACCGGTGATGTGGATCGCAACCACGTCGCGCTTCGGAAAGCCACCGACGCCGAGCTCGCGCAGGTCGTTCTTGAGCCGGCGCACCATGACGGGTTCGAGCTCACGGGCCCCGTCCACCGGGACGCCGCGGCAGAATCGCTGCGGGTCCAGGATCTCGAGAAGCGAGGAGAAGCTGTTCGAGTGACCGTTATGGGGGGTGGCCGACAAGAACAGGCGGTGCTCAAAACGCCGGGCGACCTCGCGCACGATGCGCGTAAGTCTGGAATCCACGGCGTAAGAAGAGCCGCTTGCCGGTGCGGCGTTGTGCGCCTCATCGAGGATGAACAAGCTCTGCGGGGCAAAGCCCCCAAGCCAGTCGCGCAACGGAGCCGCATACTCCTCATCGCGCAGGAGCGCGTGCGACACGATGAAACGTGAGTGCGTGTTCCATGGGTTGACGCCGTAGCCACGCTCACGCCGTTGGCGCTGCACGTAGCGGCGGTCAAAGACGATGAACGGCAGTCCGAACCGCTGGTCGAGCTCTTGCTGCCATTGGAGCACCACGGAGGGCGGAGCAGCCACTACCACGCGCCGGACCTTCTGGCGGATCAGGAGCTCACGCAGGATAAGCCCGGCCTCGATGGTTTTGCCCAGGCCCACGTCGTCGGCGATGAAGAGGTTCACCCGCGGCAAGGCGAGCGCCTTGCGCAGCGGTTCGAGCTGGAAGCTCATGACCTCGATGCCGGCACGGTATGGAGCCTGGAAGAGGTCGGGATTGGTGGAGGTGACCAAGTTCCAACGCAGCGTGTTGAGGTAGGCGCCAAAGACGCGGGCGGAGTCAAAGCCCTTCTTGGCCACGTCATCCCATGAGCTGCGCGGGATCACCTCGGCGTCGATCTCGGTATTCCAGAGAACCGACAGCTTCTGGCCCTGGGCGTCATCGTCCAGGCACGAGAGGTCAGCGATGGCGGACTGGGTGCCCTTCCTGGGCACCTGCACGTCTTCTACGAGATAGCGGCGGGAGCGGACGCGGACGACCTCGCCCATCTTGGGCGGTCGCGCGGGGTCGGTGTTACCACGCTCGACGGTGGTGTTGGACACGAGCCTCCCACTTTCGCCGCGCACGGGCCGGGTCCATCCCACCGGTGCTCGGCATGACGAATGCGTTCACGTTCGTGTGGCCGAGCACACGACTCCGCTTCGGCGGATTTCAAATACGCGATATTCGGGGCCGACTCCAGACATCCGTGCCTGCCCTTCCGCCGCCGTGGGACTTCTATTTGTCAACCAGCACAGCCAGCTTGAGAAGCTGCGCGGTGAACGTTGTTCCCTCCGCGCGACTCGAGCTTTGGTTGACTAGAATCTTGGGTTTCCCGGAAACATTGGCTATCCCAAATGAGAGGCCCTTGGCCACATAGGCGCTCGTCGCACCAATGGTGATCAGCTGCTGACGGCGCGCAACCGTCATGACCTCCGGCAGATAATCGTCCATTCCGACACAGACAAACAAAGCCTGTGAGGAGCTCGTGCCTATCGCCTGTCCCACGGCGGCACCTGGTCCAACTCCAACAGACTGCACCGAAAAGCCATGGTCACCGAAGACATAGGGGTCTACCGAGCCCAACGCCTTGACCATGTGATCCGCCATCGCTCTCGATTTTGCATCGCTGGTTGAGAACAGAACCGTCAGCTGCACTTTGCCTCGGAACCGTTTCTCGAAATTGCGGTCGAAGGTGATCACCCGAACGAGATTTGCGGCTTGAACCTCCGCGCTCGCCACCTCTTCCTCGGCTTGCACGGAAATCGGCGCAAGCCCCCCCAACAAACACACGAGCCACCACGGTGTTCTCTTCCCGCGCGAAGAACGACCGTATGAAGTCTCTGCCACAGACATCAGCATCAGGGAGAATACACTTTCCGCCAGCGACACGCTAGGCCACGCAGCCACTAGGCCACGCAGCCACTAGGCCACGCAGCCACTAGGCCACGCAGCCACCAGGCCACGCAGCCACCAGGGCACGCAGACCACCAGGGCACGCCGGATCACACGCGAAACTGAGCGATCGCTTGCCGCAGTTGTTCGCTTTGCACCTGCAGGGTGTCCACCGACGCAGACAGCGTCGCCACGGCATGCATCTGCCTGTCGCCAACCGTTTTGATGGCTTCCATGGCCGCCAAAGTGTGTGCCGCAGATTCTTTTTGCTCCGTCTGTGCTCTGGAGATCGATGCCGCCAGGTCGTGAATCGTGTCCAAAGAAGCCGCAATCCCGCGCGTGGCGTTGGCCTGCCGAGAGCTGGATTGGATCACAAGTTCCGAAGACGAGCGCATCTGATTGCTCGCAGCAACAATCTGTTCAGTGCCCTTGGCTTGATCTGCCGTGGCCCGCTTTACCTTCTGAACGGTTTTTGCCACATCGTTCATTGAGGCCACCACTTGTTGCGTGGAACGCGATTGCTCCGCCGTGGCGTTGGCGATGCGTTGTACCATCATGCTGGCGGAATCGGCCGACTTACGGATCGAGTTCAGGACCTCCATGCCCTCCTGTGCCAGAGTCATGCCTTCACCCACGTGGGACAAGCCTGCACTCATCGTCGTGAGCGCTGTCTCAGAGTCGGCGCGCACATTGACTACCAAATCTCCTATCTCGGTAGCCGACGTGTTGACTCGCATTGCGAGTTCCTTGATCTGGTAGGCGAGCACGCCAAATCCACGGCCGTGTTCTCCCGCTTGTGCAGCAAGGATTGATGCGTTGAGAGCTAGAAGCTTGGTCTGTGCCGCAACATCGAGAATGACCTCGAGGATGGTGTCAATATTTTGGATCCTCATGCCAAGATGCTCAATGGCGGACGATACAGCCAAAGATGAGGAGTTGATCTTGTGGATGCCGTCAAGAGTGCGCTCGAGCGTCGCTACCCCCGTGCCCGCCTGGACGGCAACCCGTCGAGAAAGAGAACTGGTCTCAGAGGCTGTGTTCTCAATCTTGCGGATCGACTGATTGATCTCATCCATGGCCGACACGGTGGTCTCGACTGATGTGTTGAGACCCTCGATCTGTTGAGCGATGGTCTTGACAGCGGTCGTCATGTCTTCGACTGCATGGGTGGCATTCTCGGCCACCGCCGAAAACTCGGCTGCCTGACGGTCAATGTGCCTGGTAGCCTCCACGATATCGACGTTGGCTCGACGGCTCTGTTCCGTGCTGCGGTGAAGCTGTGCGACGTTGTCGGCGATGCTCGACAAGGCGGCGGTGGTCTCGTGCATTGCCGCCGCGGCAGCCGACACGCGTTCCTGCACGGTGGTTGCCCCATCACTCACCGCTGTGGCTGCGTTCACCGCCGTGCGGCTCACAGAAGTTACACCATCGGCAAGCTGAGCCAGCGACCGTGGGATCGTCTGCAGCTTACCCACCAGAGCGCGAAAATTGCTTGCGAGACGCCCCACCTCGTCCTTTGAGTCAATGGCAATCTGTTGGGTGAGATCCCCCTCCGAGACGATGTTGGCTGTCACGGTGGTCAAGGTGCGGATGGGTCGAACCACAATTGTTCCGACGATGTACGCCAAAATCACGCCAACAAGAGCAAGGCCCAACGACACAAACAATCCGAGGCGCAAAATATCCGCTCGCTGCTGTTGCAGACCCGCCAAGGGAAATCCCAGATAGAGGACACCGAGCGCTGCATCTGCCGGATTCTGGCGGAGGGGGGTTCGGGGTGCCGAGATCTTCTTGCCAGGAGGCGAGACCAAGACCGCAACCAGTAGGTCTTTGCCAATACGGGACACCTCCACAGTCGTCGATGGAATCGACAGAGAAGCCGTCGGTACGAGATTGGGGTGCCAGACGGCAAAGCTCTTGTCCCCCAGCCTCGGCGATTGGTTCTCGCCTCGCGAAATCAACCGTACCTCGGCAAAGGCGACCTCGGCCGTCGGCCCAATGGTGTCGAGAAATTCACGTGCGCCATCATCGTCTTGAAACACGACCCAACTGCTGAGGGCATCGCTGAGCACCAGCGCAACGAGTCGGGCGCGCCTCTCGAGTCCTTCTTCAGCCATTCCACCGAGGGTGCTCGGTAGAAAAATCATCAAAAATCCAGCAAACGCCAAGACAATCAGGCCAATGAGGACGACCAGGCGGATACGCAGAGAAATGTTATTGAACCATCTGAGCATTGGCACCAGCGAACACCCTTCACCCGTGCCCAAAGCAAGGCCACGGTCCAACCTTCGGCAATACAGATGCACCAGCTTCACCTGGTGGTCAACCGCAGTCCGCCCACCTACATACTACATACCCAACCCAAACGGCCAACGTGGTATATCGTCCAATGATGTCGACCTTCCTTGTCCTCTTGTCGTGGTCTACCATAACCTATTCGCACTGACGCCATGAGGAGTTTTTATGCAAGCCACATCAATAACACACCCCGCGGTTGTGCTCATCGCGAGTCTAGCGCTGCTCCTCGGCGGCGTTGCCGACGCCAGGCCGCTCGACGAGGCTATCAACCAAGTGGTCGACGCCAACTTGGCGGCGGCGAAATCACAACGCAAGGTGAACGACCTCGATGATGCGGCCAACGAGCTACTCAATGACTATCGTGCCACCATCCAAGAATTCGACTCACTCACGTTGTACAACCAGCAGCTGCAGACACTGGTCGCGTCCCAACAGGCGGAAATCGATTCCTTGCGTGAGCAAATCGACAATGTCTCCACCATCGGACGCGAGATAACACCGCTCATGACACGCATGCTCGACGCCCTTGAGCAGTTCGTCGGCCTCGATGTGCCTTTCCTGCTCGAAGAGCGAACTGGACGTGTCGCCAAGCTGCGGGCGATCATGGAACGCGCCGATGTCACCAACGCCGAGAAGTACCGACGTATCCTCGAGGCGTACCAGATAGAGAACGACTATGGTCGGACCATCGAGACCTACAAGAGCGAGCACACCGGCAACGGCGGGAGCGCACGAACGGTGAGCTTTTTGCGCATCGGACGCGTCGCGCTCATCTACCAGACACTCGACGAGGTGGAGGCAGGCGTTTGGGATCGGTCCACCAGAGAATGGATCGTGCTGCCTAACACCTATCGCTCTTCTCTGCGCAAGGGCTTCCGCATCGCCAGCAAGCAGGCTGCCCCCGACCTATTGCGAATCCCAGTGTCGGCTCCGCGGAGTGTGCCATGACCCGGCCGATACTCATTGCAGTCGTCCTCGCACTCGCATCAACTGCTGCGGCCCAGACTCCCAAGTACGAGTCGCTCGACGACCTCCTCAAGGCGGTGAAAGGCGGCATGCGCACAAACAACGAGGAGCTGAAGAAACGCGAAGAAGCGTTTGCCGTTGCCAAGAATGTGCAAGATGCACTTCTCCGGGAGGCAAAGGCGCAGCTCGATGCCGCGGACATTCACAGCAAAGATCTCGAACGCCGATTTGAGACCAACGAGAAGAGGATCACCGAGCTCGAGGAAACGCTCCGCAACCGTCTTGGCACCATGGGAGAGCTCTTCGGAGTCGTTCGCCAGGTCGCAGGGGATACGCGCGGACACATCGAGGCCTCGGTCGTGAGCGCCCAATATCCTGACCGTGCCGCACCCTTGACGGCGCTCGTCCAGAGCAAGAGTTTACCTTCAATCCCACAGCTTGAAGACCTGTGGTACGCGTTGCAACGGGAGGCGACTGAGTCGGGCAAGGTCGCGCGCTTTGCTGCCAAAGTGGTATTGCCCGACGGCAGCGAACAAGAACGCGAGGTCGTGCGGGTGGGTCCGTTCAATGCGGTTGCCGCCGGCAAGTACCTCGTCTGGAGTCCTGAGGTAAAGAAGCTGCGCGAGCTTAAGCGCCAACCCCCGAGCCACTTTTTGAGCACGGCAAAGGATCTCGAAGATGCGGAATCAGGCATGGTCCGCTTCGCTCTCGACCCATCTCGTGGGCAGATCCTCGACATGATGGTGCAGACCCCCACTCTGCAAGAGCGGATCGAGTCCGGCGGCGCCGTCGGTTACATCATTATCGCGATCGGAATCATCGGGCTGCTCATTGGCCTGATCCGCCTGGTTCAGTTGTCTTGGGTGCGTTCGCGCGTGCGCTCCCAACAGAGCCATGCGACCCCGAACGGCAACAATCCGCTTGGTCGGGTCATGCAGGTCCACTACGCGAATCTAGGGCTCAGCACAGAGACGCTCGAGCTCAAACTCGACGAGGCGATCGCGCACGAACAATCCCGCCTCGAACGTCTCCTTTGGGCTATCAAGGTCGTCTCGGTGGTGGCGCCGTTGCTCGGTTTGCTCGGCACTGTCACCGGCATGATCAAGACGTTTCAGATCATTGTGCTGTTCGGTACGGGTGACCCGAAAATGATGGCAGGCGGCATCTCAGAAGCGCTGGTCACCACGATGTTGGGTCTCATTGTCGCAATTCCGCTGGTGGTCCTGCACAGCTGGGTTAAGAGCCTCAGTAGCCACGTCATGGACGTGCTCGCCGAGCAAAGCACCGGCATCATCGCCGAGCATGCCATTAAGGAGCGTGCGTAGATGACAGCGCTTACCGAGGCATACGAGGCGGTCATCATGTTCTTTGACTCGGGGGGCGACGTACTCGAGGCGATCTTTGTGGTAACCTTGCTCATGTGGGTGCTGATTGGTGAGCGGCTCTGGTACCTGCGTTGGGGTTACAAACACGACCAGGTCGAGCTGCTCAACCGGTGGCAGGCCCTCGACGAGAAGAACTCGTGGCACGCCAAGCAAATCCGCAGCCGACTGATCTCCGTGATGAAGCACAATCTCAACCATTCGCTGGCCATGGTGGTCGCCTTGGTGGCGGTTTGCCCCTTGTTCGGTTTGCTCGGCACGGTGTCAGGAATGATCGAGGTGTTCGACGTCATGGCCATCACCGGTAATGGTAACCCGCGCGCTATGGCAGGTGGCGTCTCAGCTGCCACCATTCCCACCATGGCAGGCATGGTGGCGGCGATCTCGGGCCTGTTCTTCTCATTCCGATTGGTGCGCAGTGCTGAAGAGCTGCGACGGAGTTTTGCTGCCCAGCTCAAGGAGTGACCCATGCGGCGACGGTTGCAACGCTCTGCCGAAGAAGACAGCGAAATCAACGTTACATCAATGCTCGATGTGGTGTTCATCCTGCTGATCTTTTTCATCGTGACCGCCTCCTTCGTCAAAGAGGCGGGCATCGACATCAACCGCCCGTCCGCCATCACTGCGGTCAAAAAGGAGCGTACCAGTATTTTGGTAGCCATCACGGAGGACGGCCAGATTTGGATCGACAAACGTGTCGTCGACCCGCGTGCGGTGCGTGCGAACATAGAGCGCCTGCATGCCGAGAACCCTCAGGGCGGAGTGGTCATCCAGGCGGACAAAGACTCGAAAAATGGCCTGCTGGTGGAAGTCATGGACGCAGTCCAATTGGCTGGTGTCACGGACCTCTCGATCGCAGCGGAACAGATCGGCCCGTGATGCTCCTTCGCTACGCCATGGCCACGATCGCGGCAACGGTGGTTACTTTTGCCCTGTTCTTCTTGATGCAATCGCTCATTACCATCGATGGTCGTGGGGACGACGGGACCTACGCGACGCGAGTTATCGACTTCGTTCGCCTCAAACGGGCGGAAGCAACTCAATCCAAGCAAAGGGAATTGCCGAAAAGACGAGCGTCACAAGACACTCCTACCCCACCGCCCATGACGATCGACACGTCTGCCGATGCCGGCCCGAGCTCGAACGCCATCTCCGTCGAGCTGCCATCCATCGAGACCAGCTTGGATCTCTCGGGCGGACCTCACCTCGGCACAGCGCCGTCAGATACCGACGCTATTCCGCTCGTGCGCGTCAACCCCCAATACCCTCACTCCGCCGCGCAGCAGAAGGTTGAGGGTTGGGTTCAGGTCGAGTTCAACATATCTGCAACCGGTGTGGTCGCAGACCCTAAAGTCGTCAAAGCACATCCGCCAGGGATTTTCGAGCGTGCCGCCATCAGCGCCATCCGCAAGTGGAAATACAAACCCAAGATCAAAGACGGCAAGGCTATAGAACGCCACAACGTCCGCGTGCAGCTAACTTTCGAGCTGCAGGACGAGGAGTAGCCTATGCGCTTCTTTGGCTGGCAGTTGGCCATTGCCATCGCGATAGGCTCGTTTTCCGCGCAACTCCGTGCCCAAGACGTGGTGGGCCAGTGGGCCTACCGTAGGTTGAGCAAAGCTCACGAGGCGTTGCAGGAAAACCAAATCCCCGAAGCGCTCGCGCACATGGACGAGATGAAAGGGCGCAAGCACCTCAACGACCACGAACGCGCGCTCATGTGGCAGACCTACGGGTTCATCTATTCGGGACAGGAACGTTTCAAAGAGGCAGCAGCCGCATTTGAGAGCTGTCTTGCGCTTGGCGCCCTACCGGAGGAAGCCCAGCTCAACACCCAATACAACCTGGGCCAGCTCTACCTGAGCATCGGCAAATACCAGAAGGCCACCGTCACGCTGGAGGGGTGGTTTGAGAAGGCAAACAACCCAGCGCCCAGGGCGCTTTTTGTCATCGCCATGGCATACGCTCAGGACAAGCAATTCAAAAAAGGGCTCTATTACGCACAACAGGCCGTGGCACAGGTTGAAAAGCCCGACGAATCTTGGTTGCAGCTCGCCCTCTCTTTGTGCTTGGAGCTCGAAGACTTCGCGCAGGGTGAAGTGCTGCTCAAACGCCTCATCGAGCGCATGCCGAGCAGCAAAAACTACTGGCTACAATTGTCTGCCGTCTACAATGAGCTCGACGATGAGCATCGCGCTCTTGCGGTGATGGAGCTCGCCCACCGTCAAGGATTTCTCACCCAGGCCGCAGATGTACTCCATCTCGCGCAATTGTACCTGCAACAAGGCGTGCCCATGCAGGGTGCCAAGCTGATCGAGGGTGGTCTGCATAACGGGTCGCTCACCAAGAGCCACAAAGTCATGCGCATCTACGCGACTTGTCTGATTCAGGGGCGCGACTTGGAGAGAGCCTTGGAGCCACTCGCGTATGCCGCGAGTCTCGACGAGGATGGGGACCTCGACATTCAACTCGCACAGTTGCACATGGCTCGACAGGCATGGGATCAGGCCGCTGTTGCCATCGAGGCTGGTCTTGCCAAAGCCAAGCTCACAGACGAGCCACACGCTCATCTACTCCTCGGCATTGCCCAGTATTCAGCTGGCAGAAAGGCGGCGGCGCGACGGGCATTCGAGCAGGCCACCCGCTTCCAATCCACCCAGAAGGCCGCCACGCAATGGCTGCGTTCACTCGAGAACAGATAGCCCCGACCGCAGACGGCCCTGCGCAACTTCTCCTTGCCCGTCCATCTCGGACCGGGGTAGGTTGCGGCCGATTGCAATGGTTCTTTGGGGGGTACCTACGGATTGCGAACATTTGGGAGGCAAAACATGCTTACTAAGAGTGGCGTATGGGTGTTTGGGGTGGCGTGCGTCGTGTTAGCGAGGCCGGTGAGTGCGCAAGTCGAAGAGGGTGCTGAGGAGGCAGCCCCGACCGCCACGGATGAGGAGACAGCAGCCACCGCCGAGGGTGAGCCGGGAGAACCAGCCGCCGAGCCCCAACCGACGCCCGCTGACGCGACTACCGGGGATGACGACCCACTGAAAGGTTTGGAGGAGATCATCATCACCGGCACGCGCATCAAGCGCAAGTCGCTGGCCACTGCAGCACCGGTCACCGTGTTGACCAGAGATGACCTTCTGAGCGCTGGCATGATGTCGGTCGGTGAGATTCTGCAGAACCTGCCGGCCAACGCCAACGCGATCAACGTGCAGTTCAACAATGGCGGTGACGGAACGACCAACGTGGACTTGCGTGGTCTTGGTGCCTTCCGCACTCTCGTTCTCTTGAACGGGCGCCGTCACGTCGCCGGCGGCAGTGGTGCCGATTCTTCGGTCGACCTCAACGCCATTCCGATCGCGATCATTGAGCGTGTCGAGGTGCTCA
>MGST01000108.1 GCA_001798605.1 Deltaproteobacteria bacterium RIFOXYA12_FULL_58_15
GTTGAGCCAACCCAACCATTCGTGAGTGGCCAGGGAGAAGCCCTTCTGCAACGCATCACTTTGGCCCTCGTCGGGTTCGCTGACCCAACGGATGCGATCACCGTAGGTGCGGAGCACGTCGACGGTCTCGTCGGTGGAGCCGCCGTCCATGACCAAGATTTCGAGGCGCGGGTATTCCTGCTGCAGCAGGCTGTCGAGAGTATTGCCGATGAAGTTCCCCTGGTTGAATGAGGGGACTACGATGGAGAAGTCCGTTGTTGGATGCCCTGACGTTAGGGGTATCGGTTCTGATGCGGGCCTAGACGCGACCATTGAGGCTCCCATTGGCGAACCGCATTAGGTTGTTGAATCCACGGCCGACGCTTCGCGGTGCTAGGCGAAGGTTTAGCACTGCCCACGAGGCGATGGCCTTCATACGGATTGCTCGGGTTACCGGGGGCGATTTGCCCTCCATCCAGCTGGGGCCGTAGGCGTCGTTGTAAGCCTTCTGAAGAACCCAACTGAAGGGGACGGTGTTGTAGTACTCGTGGACCACCTCACAGATGCCGTCTATCAACTCAGTGCGGTCATGTATTGTTTTGGCGTCCTCATGGAGGCGCGAGATCGACAAGTGTTCATCGATGAAGTGAAACTGGATGTCACGTTGCCAACGCAGCCAGAGCTCATAATCGAGGATCGGCGATGCGAGCTTGCCAGAAAGTGTCACCGCTTCACGGCGGAAGAACAGAGACGGCTGTGGCGGCAAACAACAATGCATCATGCGCCGTCTCTGCTCACTGATCACGGGACTCCAATCTACCGGGTATTCGAATATCGTATTCAATTTTGCATCGGTGTAGTTGTTGCGGCCGTAAACTACCAACGCACACCGGTTGAAATGAAAGAAGGTGACAATTTTCCAGAAAGTCTGGGGGAGATACAGGTCGTCGGAGTTGATCCACGCGATGATCGTGCCATCGGTGGCGTCGATGCCCTTGTTGACCCCCTGAAACTGTCCCCCGTCCGGCTCGCTCACATAGCGAAGAATCTTTGGGTTCTTTTTTTTGTAGTGTTGGAGGATCTCCACCGACTCATCGGACGACCCACCGTCGGCTACGAACACCTCGAGTCGGGGGTAGCCTTGAGAGAACACCGAGTCCAGGGTTTCTGGGAGAAACTGCGCCTGGTTGAAGGATGGGATCACCACGGCAATCTTGGGGAGTTTGCGCGGCGGGATCTTTTTGACCGTGGCAAGCTCTTCCCTGCTCGGCTTATAGGCCAGGCTTCGTTCCAACTCGTTCATTGTGTCCTCACGCGCTTCAACGTTTGGGCCAGCGCCGCGCAGATCTCCCCGATCTCTTCTTCTTTGAGGCCCGAGTAGCTCGGCAAGTTGATGCCGTGATCTCCGAGAAACTCTGCGTTGGGGAGCTCGTGCTCGCTCCCGTACATCGGCAGGCGATGCATGGGTACGAAGAACGGGCGGGTTTCCACGCCGTGCCCTTCCAACAGAGTGGTTTGTACAGCATTGCGGTACGAGCGATCACCTTCGTTCAGGACTACCGAGAAGAGCCAGTATACGTTGCGGTAGCCATTGGGCTCGACCGGCAGTCGGAGCAACCCTTCTTTCTGTAGAGGGGCCAACGCTTTGAGGTAGCTTGCGGCTACTCGTCTTCGTTCGTTGATATGGTACTCGGCCATCTCCATCTGTCCGAGCCCAATCGCGGCGGTCACGTTGGTCATGCGGTAGTTGTATCCAACGATGGGGTGCCAATAACGTGATTCGAGATCCATACCCTGACCTTTGAGCGAGACCGCCAGTCGACGCTTGTCGAGATCGCGGACAAAGATCATGCCGCCTTCTCCGGTGGAGATGATCTTGTTGCCAAAGAAGCTCAACACAGCTGCGTCACCGAACGAACCTACAAAACGACCATTGTGTTTGGCGCCAAAGCTCTCGGCACAATCTTCGATCAACCACGCCCCGCGTTGCTTACACAACACTGCTATGTCGGCAATCGGAGCCGGGAGACCGTAGAGGTGTACGGCAATGACCCCCACAGTCTTTTCTGTCCAGGCACGCACGATGCTTTCAATTGTTGCGTTCCAGGTGTCGAGGGCCGAATCGGCAAAAACCGGTCGCGCTCCACAGTAGGTCACCGCATTGGCGCTCGCCACATACGTGAGCGACGGAACTATGACGTCCATGCCGGATTTGAGGCCCATGCTCAGGCATGTGAGGTGCAAGCCTGCAGTGCCACTCGTTACCGCAACACCGTGCTCGATGCCGAGAAATGCAGACACCGCACTCTCGAGGCGGTCGAGGTAGGCGCCAGATCCAGAGATCCATCCGGTTTCCACGGCATCGGCGACATACTCGGCTTCTCGACCGGCGAGCAACGGTTTGGATACCTGGAAACGCAGTGGCACGCGGCTCATTTGATCTGCCTTGTAGAGTTGTACACATTGAGAATGTTCTTGGCATACGCGTCGAGTGAATGCTCGCGCCGTGCTCGACGTTGCCCACGTTCTGCGTGAGCAAGGCGATCCTCAGGATCTTCGAGCCAGCGGAGCATGCATTCCGCCATGTCTGTAGGCGAGTGAGGGTCGAATAACAGCCCTGCATCACCGACCATGAGCTCCGGCAATGAAGTCACTCGAGAGCACATTGCCGCGCAGCCGAGCGTTTGCGCTTCGATCACGGGATAGCTGGATGCTTCGAAAAGAGTAGGGACTATGCAAAAGGTAGCTGCGCGGTAAAGGGCACCAAGGTGTCCGGTGGGTACATGATCGAGCAGAATCACATGATTGGTCATGTCATGCTTTTTGAGAGCATTTTCGACTGTTGGCCAACCAGAGTGACCTCGATATCCAGTGAAAACGAGCTTGAAATCGTGCTCGGGTGACTTCTGCCTCACAATGGAGAGTGCTTCGACGAGTCGTGCGTGGTTCTTGTGTACCCAGAATGCTGCTGGGTAGAGACCAAACAGGGCAGGCAAGTTGTAGGCTCGTTGCGCCTGTTCGGGTGTGAACGATTTGAGCCCCTGCTCGACCTCAGGGTCAACAGCCGCCGGTACAGTGAAGACCTTGGTGGGAGACACCCCCATGCGATTGATGATGTCGTTACGCACGAAGTCGGATGTGGCAATAATGGCTGAGGCGAGGCACGCCGATTCACCGTACAGGTGGTTTCGGGCTTCGAGATCACCGGGAGTGAAGTTCTCGGGATAATGAAGGTGTTGTAGGTCGTGAAGATTGAGCACAGCTGGCAGGTTGAAGTCTGTGCGCGAGAAGATCTGAACCGGGCTGTGAAGGACGTCCACGCCCAACTGGCTGCGCACATGCGCAAACGAGATGTTGTTCTCAGGATCGGGGGTGCCTCGCGATTGGTGCGAAATGGCTTGCTTTGCTGCCACGGCCGCCGCGACAACAGGTTCGGGCGTGAATGCATGGTATGCCACACGGTCGCCGAAGACACTTCTCAGTGGCTCGAGCTGCTTCGGTTCGCACAGCAGAGTTACGCGACTTTTCACAGACAAAAGGGCCCATACCAATGTCCTCATATAGACGGCGACTCCGCCGGAGACGCCGTCTTCGATTTGCAGGACATCGATGGCCACATGGGGGGGGGCGCGCTCGCTCCGCACTTGCTCGGATGCTGGTGCATTGCGTTCCAAAAACTTTCTGGCGCTGCGGCGTAACTTCTTCTTTCCCCTCAACAGCACGGTTGGGATTCCCCAACCGAGGCTTCGGTATTCTGCGAGCTCGCGGCCCAGTTGGCCAATGATGGTTTCTTTGGCGGCCAGCATCTTGCGAGACTCGGCTAGTGCTGCTTGCGACTCCTCGTTTGTTCTTGCTGTGGCGTTTCGATCATCGGTGACGACCTGAAGCTCGGCCACAAGTCGATCTACGACCTTCGCTTTGACGTCCCGGTCTTGTGTAACAGCTTCGAGCTCTGCGAGCGTTCTACATACAACCCGTCCTTTGTCGTCTCGGTCTTGTGCCAAAGCTTCACGGTCAGCAAGCGTTCGTTCTATGGCTTCGACTTTGGCGTCTCGGTCCTGAGTTACTGCTGATAGGTCAGCCAGTAGCTTGTCGACAATCTCAGCCTTCGCATCGCGGTCCCGTTTGACAGCTTCAAGCTCGCCAACCACGCGAGAGACAACACGATCCATATTGGCGCGGTCGTCCTTGACGCCATTCAACTCCTTTTCGAGTTGTGTTGCCCATTCGGCTCGTTGCATCCGCTGGTGGGTTGCCTGATTGGCGGAGAATCCAATTTCTTCAGCCAACGATGCGTCATTGTCAGGGTGAAAGGCGGCGGTCCTCCATTGTTCGTGATTTGGCCAGAACGATGGCAGTGGGGGACGTAGGCCAACTCCAAGCCCCGGATAGTCTCTGAGGTTTTCAAAGCAGACCAACTCCGGGTGAGCGTCAATGAAGTCGTGCCATACATCCAAAAGGTCTGGATGCTGTTCGTGTACAAGATCATCAAACAGGATTGCGCCGCCAGGTTTGACCAGATCAACGCACAGGTCTAGGTCCTGCCTTGCTCCTTCTGCGGAATGGTCACCATCGACGGTCACGATGTCGAACGTTCCATGTTGGCGCCCTTTGTTTCCCATATCGAGTCCGCCGATGAAGGCAGGTAGGGTAAGGTGGGAGTCCCCGGAAACAAAGCGAGCTTTGCCAGCGTAACTGCCTGCCTCCAACAGGCTTCTTAGTTTGGTTGGACTGCTGTTTTCTGCTGCTGCGTAGTCTCTTACCCACATGTCGAAGGCTGTCAGTTCGATGTGCGGTCGCTCCTGGGCGACTTGCAGAAGGCTCCAACCCGTGCGCACGCCAATTTCCATGTAGCTTTGTGCCTCGAGTCGATGAGCGAGCCAGCGTACGAAGATGCGCAATTCCCAGTAGGGTATCTGTTCCTCTTGGCTCTTCGTAATCGCTGCGCGCAGAGGCGCAAGATTGGGGTCATCTGTCACATGTTTGAGATCATTGAGAACAGATGCTGCAATTCGTCGTTGGAGGACATCTTCGTCAACGAAGCGCACAAAAGCCCGCTTTGCGCTTGATACCGCTTGGTTACTCATTGTGGAGCTCGGTTCTGAGGCCAGCCCGGACACAGGTGCCCATAGCAGATGGGTTGGGCGGTAGGCAAGGCCGGTGTTTGAGTGTCGCAAGTGGAGCCCGTTCAATTGACACGGATCAATCGGACGACTACATGCTCTGCTCATGGCCGCTTCGGCAACACCCGCAGTGAGCATCGTGTCGCCGACATACAACATGGCGGAGTTCTTGGAAACCGCTATTCGTAGCGTGGTAGAGCAGGACTATTCGAGTATCGAATACATTGTTGTTGATGGAGGGACTGATGCGGCCACGCCTCAGGTCGTGGAACGGTACGGCGAGCGCATTGCTGCTTATGTTCGCGAGCCCGACCACGGGCAGTCGGACGCGATCAACAAGGGTTTTCAGCGGGCCAAGGGCGAGATTTTGGCTTGGGTGAACGCGGACGACTACTACTTTCCCGGTGCCGTGTCGCGAGCGATCCGCTGTTTTGCCGCAGAGCCAACGCTCGATATTGTTTATGGTGATGCGGTGTTTGTCGACCGTGAGGGACAGTTTCTCCGCTATTTCACGGAAGTTGAAGCACACGATGCCGATCGGTTGCGAAGCTACAGCGACTACATTTCTCAACCCACGACATTCTTCAAGCGGTCAGCTCTCGAGCGGGTGGGTTTTCTCGACGAAAGCCTCAATTTCACGATGGACTGGGACCTCTGGTGCCGACTTGCTCGGGCCGGTTGTCATTTTCATTACGAGCACGCTCTCCTGGCTGCGAATCGCGAGTATCCGGAGACCAAAACTCAAGCGGGTGGGGGAAAGCGGCTTCGCGAGATCTTTCAGGTCAATATGCGCAACAAGACGAAGATCGTGCCATGGGCTGCGCTGGCGTTTGCTCATCAGGAGTTGCTCCATGGCAAGGGCGCAGCGCTCGCGCGAGGAGCAGACGCGCTTCTCTGGCCAATCCGCTTCGCCAAACGATCTCTGATGGGCCGCCGGTCAATCACGCCCCTGTACGGACTCTATCACCGCTCGACGGAGGCGATGGCCGAGGTTCGAATCTCCTTGCCGTTGTTTGGTATGGAGCGAAATTGCGCGGAACTCACCCTTGGCTTGCCGGTCGGGTTGGAGCGGCAGACAGTTGCGGTCGAGGTCAATGGAAAATGGGTGGGGGAGATTGATATTGACTCTTCCAGGCCGACACAGGTGTTGACCTTTCCAATCCGAGGGTCCGCTGAGCCACGGCTCGATGTGGTCCTCTGCGCCGCCACACGGCATCAGATCGATGGCCGCGAGGTGTGCTTTCATCTGCGAGGCTTTCGGATCTGCGGGCCCGAACCGTGTTGATTACGCGGAGCAATGTTGTGGGTTTTAGCCCGAAAGCTTGAAGGCGAGACTGTGAACAGCGGCCATGACCAAGTCGTCCTATTAGACCGAGACGGTGTGCTCAACGCCGATCTGCCCAACTATGTGCAGAAGCCTGAGGAGCTTGTGGCGTTGCCTGCGGCTGTCGAGGCACTCCGATTGCTTTCCGAGGCGGGGTATCGGAATCTCGTAATCACCAACCAACAATGTGTCACCAAAGGGTTGGTGTCGCTCGCGACTCTCGATGCGATTCACTCCGAGTTGCGGCGACAAGTGGAACTTGGCGGCGGTGGGCGGATTGATGGCGTTTATGTTTGTCCGCATCCGGCTGGGGCGGGGTGTGGGTGTCGCAAACCGCGGCCCGGTTTGATTGAACGCGCGCGGGCAGAGTGGGGGTTTGACCCTGCAGTCACCTGGATGGTCGGGGACAAATTCAGTGACGTCGGGGCGGCGCGGGCCGCTGGGTGCCTGGGGGCGTTGGTGCGTTCGGGCCATGCCATTGACGAAGATGCGGCACGCCGGATGGATGTGCCGGTGTTCGAGGACCTTCTCGATTTTGTGCGACGGCAGTTGGGATTGGGGTGACTCGGCGGAGGCCGGGGTGAAGGCCGGGGGCGGTTTATTTCTACTCAATATATCCCAAGGCACGCAGTGACTCCTCGTTGGCGGTGCTCTTGTTCGGCGCTTTGGGATCGTAAGACTTCCACAGGGCGGCAGCGAGATCTTCGAAACGTTGAGAGAGCGGCACGAAGATGTCTTTGTTTGCGTCCAGAACGTCGTTCTGCTCGCCAGGATCGCTCGTAAGATCATAGAGGCCACGTTGTGTTGGGCTCTCGTCGTAGAACATCGACTTGATGTAGCTCCACTTGCCTTCCCGATACCGGTAAGTGCGACGACCGTGGCGGCTGTGACTCGCCATGATCGGATGGTTGGGGTCGGGTCCTGGGGATTCACCTCGCAGCCACGGGAGCCAACTCCGACCTTGGATGCTCGGGCCACTGTTGGTGTGGGTCACGGATACGCCGGCAACGTCGAGAACCGTTGGGGTCAGGTCGATGAGAGATACGGGTAGGTGAATTGTCTGAGGCTCTGGCGGGTGCTCGCGTTCGTGCTCGCGCTCGTTCTCGTTCTCGTTCTCGTTCTCGTTCTCGTTCTCGTTCTCGTTCTCGTTCGCGTGGGGTAGGGCGATGAGCAATGGGACGTGAACCATCTCTCGGTGGACAGTCAGGCTGTGACTCAAGTGCCCATGATCGAGGAACTCTTCGCCGTGGTCGGCGGTGACGATGATGAGCGTGTTGTTGCCGTATTGTTTGCGCCAGCCGGCGATCAGACGACCGACTTCGGCGTCGAGGTAGCGCAGCTCGTTCTTATAGCGGTGTCGCAGCTGCAACATTTGGCCGGTCGTTGGCGGGGGGTCGGGCTTGGTGCGGACATTGTCGCGAACGCGCCAAAAGACGATGTCTTCGCTTCCCTCGGGATCTGGGGGGAGTGCGGCGTGGGGGTAGTAGGGCGAGTGGGGGTCCATGTAGTGAACCAAGATGAATGGCGGCGTGTTCTTGGATGCGGATGGTTCGAGTCTGGCGATGACATCGAGGGCGGCGTCGGTGGTACCGGGGGCACCGAAGTATGACGTATAGAGTTTGTCGCGCAGAAATTCCTGCAGGCCCTTGGGCAAGGCGCGGAAACTCGGCAGAGAGAAGGCGAAGCGGTAGCTCGAGCGTTGGAAGAAGCTCTCGAAGCCCGCGGCGAAGCCGTTGCGCGGTTCCAACAGAGCGTTGTCAACGATGGCGTGGGTGGTGTAACCCGCGGCGCGCAGCCGCTCGGCGATGGTTGGGGCCCAGTCGGGGAGGCGTCCCGCCGAGGCGTCCATGGTGGTGTTGTGGATGCCGGTAAGCATGGCGGCCATCGACGGAATGGTCCAACCCGCCGTGGACTCGGCGTCGGTGAAGACAACAGCGTCCTTGGCGAAGGCGGTGAGGTTTGGTGCCAAGGGGAAGGTTGGGCGGTAGGTTGGAGATTCGGTTGGGCGGTCGGGGGAGGGGGCTTGTGTGTCGATTTGTGGTGGTCGCGCGGCAGCGCCATCGCCGTTCACTCTGCCGTCGTAGGCGGTGTCTGCGCGCAGGGCGTCGAAAACTATCCACAGAATGGGTGTTGGGTTTTGGGCCGACAGGGTGGGGCGCGGACCTGGGTCTGGGAGGTTGCGACCCCTGCGGGCGCTGTAGCCAGTCATGGCGACGGCGGCCAAGATCACGCCGAGTATGACCAGATGGATGCGACGCGGTTGAAATCTCCACGTGGTGGGCAAGAGCGCCGCGGTGATGGTGCCGAGGAGTGTGCCGAGCAGGATGACGGCAGCGCACGGGACGGCCAACAGCAACAGCGAGCCTGCTGTTGGGGCGAAGAGCCAACCAATGGCGGCGAAGGTTCCAGCCAAGTCGGCAAAGAAGATGGCCACGGCAATGAGCGCGCCGCGACGGGCACCTCGGGCCAGCCGAGACTTTGAAAATGAGATGGGAACGGATGGGTTGTCCACGCAGTTGGGGGTAGCTCACCCCTATGGCAGCGTCAAGGTGGTCCATGTGGTCCACGAAGGCGTGCTGTTGTGATGGGGTGCAAGTTCTGCAGGTTCTGTCGGTTGTTTGATCGGGGGTTCGGATGAGGATAGAGCGTTGTGTGACTGTGCGTCCTTCGACTGAGGGTTGTTCGACTGAACGTTGTGTCATGTGGATGGAGTGACCGATGAAAGGTATCGTACTCGCTGGTGGGACGGGAACGCGGTTGTATCCGTTGACCTTGGCCGTTTCGAAACAGCTCATGCCTGTCTACGACAAGCCGATGATCTATTATCCGCTGTCGACTCTGATGCTCGCCGGTATCCGCGAGATCCTGATCATTTCGACGCCCCATGACTTGCCGCGGTTTCGCGACCTGTTGGGTACGGGAGAGGACTGGGGCATGTCGTTTTCCTATGCCGAGCAGGCCCGGCCCGAGGGGTTGGCCCAGGCGTTTGTGCTCGGTGCGGATTTTGTCGGGAAGGATACTGTCGCGCTCATTCTCGGGGACAACCTGTTTTATGCCAAAGGGTTCTCCCATTTGTTGCAAAAGGCGGCGGGCCTCACCACCGGCGGCTGTGTGTTTGCCTACCAGGTTCGTGATCCCGAGCGCTACGGTGTCGTCGAGCTCGATGCTGAAAATCGAGTGACCAGCATTGAGGAAAAACCCGCGAAGCCCAAGACCAACTATGCGGTGCCGGGATTGTACTTCTTCGATAACCGGGCCATCGAAGTGTCGAAGAACCTCAAGCCGTCGGCTCGTGGCGAGCTCGAGATCGTCGATGTGATTCGCTACTATCTCGAACGAGGTGAGCTGCAGGCGCAGGTGCTCAGCCGTGGCACGGCGTGGCTCGACACCGGCACCCACGATTCATTGCAGCAGGCGGCCAGCTTCATTGAGGCGGTACAGAATCGCCAGGGCCTCAAGATCAGCAGCCCCGAAGAAGTGGCCTATCGCATGGGTTACATCGACCGAGCCAAGTTGCGCGAGCTTGGCGAGCGGGTGAGCAAATCCGACTATGGCCAGTATCTCATCGAGGTGTCCCACGAAGGCGTGTAGGGCCGTTGATGACGGGTCCAGTCACTCAGCATGTCCAGTCACTCTGGATTGCCCAAAATACCAATCCATGCGATCAACAAACGCAACAAACCTAAGTTTTTCCGCAACTTCGGTTTTTGTGAGCCGATAAATAGACTGAAAGAGCCAGAACCGCCGCCATTGATGTAATGGCTCCGTGCCCTGGTTCTCGCAGACTTTGCCAGGGAGCCCCGAATGAGTCATCTGGCCGCCAACAGAACCTCACCATTTTGGACCAACGGGGGTTTCGGGAAGATCTTTGAAAAGGTCGTCGAGCTCTCCAAAGACTCCAGCATTTCTGCTGCCAAAGTCGCCACAGCCGCCAACATTTTGGCAGGCAAGACCGACGTCATTGACGCAGTCTACATGCCGACATTGGCAGATATGCAGAAGTCGCCCAAGGCGGCGAAACTGTTGAACAGTCGCGTGCCCAACGAGCTCGCGAAACAACCCATCGGCGAGATGCCGGTGCAGTACTTGAACCAAATCGGTCCGAAGATCTCATCCCTGCTCGCAGCCCGTGGGATCACTACGGTTCGCGACTTTTTGGCAGCGAGCAATGCGGTTCTCAAAGAAGCGTTGGTTACCAATCCCGATGGTGGCATCAAGAACGGGATCGCTGAGTTTGGCCGACCCGAGATGGGCAAAGCGGCTGCGACAGTCGGCCTGGATACGGTTGTTGGCGTTCGCGACAATCTCAAGGCAGAGCTCGGTGAGCTCAATCGGCTGTGGGGTCAATGGAACAAGTTCGTTGGCAATGATGTCAAGACCGAGAAACCTGCAGAGGTTGCCGCACAGGACAAGAACACAACCGTCGAGGTAGCCGCGAAAAAGCCGAAGCTCTCCATTGAAGCGAAGATATTGATCAAAGAAATCTTCGCGATGCAGGTCACAGAGACAAGGAAGTTGCAATCGCAGCTGGGCAAGGTCGGTAGAGCGATTGATGACATCGTGTTCAAGGGGCAAAGAGGACTCAAGCCCAAGCCTCGGCATCAAGGTATGTTCACCAAGGAAGAACGTGCAGAGCTCGTGACCCTGCGTGCCCAGGAGAAAGAGCTCATGACGCAGATGTCCACTCTCACAGAAGAAGTGGGCAACGCCGTATCCGCACTGCGCGACCCAACCTTCCTCGATGGCCTCTCGCTGGCAGGCCAATTGCCCTACGCCCTCTTCTGTATTCCCGGCGTCATCTTCATCGGTACCGCTCCCTATGGTTTGATGGAGCCGAGAAGCAACGCCACCAATGCACACATGGCGCATTCCACCGCTTCCTTGTGCATCGATATCCTCTCCACCGTAACTGTCTTGGTCGATTTCAAGCAGACGGCCAAATGGGTCAAGAGCGGTTTTCGTGGCAGACCGGGCTTTGGCTTCAACTTCAAATTGCTTGGTTTCTATTCCGGATACAACCCGGTTTTGAAGGCGAAGGTCGCGGGTTGGGGCTGGACGGGCTTTGGGTGGTTCGGTGTGCTCTGGAACAAAGTAAGGTATGGCATCGAGGCGGGTTGGGTTGGCAGTAGCATCATCCCGGGTCTGCCGTATCCCGCGGGTGCCGTCTCCCATCCCAAGCTCAAGACGGGCGTGGACAAGGCGGTCGACGCCATTGCCAAGACCCAATTCGGCAAGGGGCTCAAATGGGTCGGTCACAAGTTGTCGCCGGCAGTTGAGAAGGCGCAGGCCTACGTCAACAAGCTCAAGACGGAAAGAAGCAATCGGCGCAAACACAAGAAGTGGGTCGCCAAGATCGCCAAAAAGAAAGAAGCGCTTCGACTCCTGCGCGAATCCAAGCTCATTGAATCCAAGCTCATTGAATCCAAGCTCGCCGGAGCCAATGTCGCTTAAGTCAACGTCGCTTGAGCTGGGGTTGCCATTTCCTAGGCACCATTTCTGATGGATACCGTTACCGAGAGAATGCATTTTGACAAGGCGATGTCTCTGCTTGAATCGGGGGATGTCGAGGCCGCAGAGCGTGCTCTGTTGTCGTTGGAGCAGGTCGAGCCGACCCAGGAGTCGGCGCCAATGCTCGCCGTCGGTTTATCCCTATTGGCGAACCTGCGCAGTGAGGGTGGCGCAGGGGTGATGAAGCCGTTGTTACAGCGAGCGCATCAGATCTGCGAGAACTTCACCTCCATAGACCCTCACGTGGGCGCCGAAATTGCGTTGTTGCTCGCGCCGGTGCTGCTCGAGTTGGGAGAGGAAGAGACGGCGGCGACCATCTTGGCGACTGCGGCGGCACGCGCTCGGCAATGCTCCCCCCCCCATGCCCAAGTGTTGACGCGAGCGTTGTTGATGTTGGCGGGCCTGCGTGGCGACTCCGACGAGGCGCAGGCTCTTCTGGCTGAATGTGTGGATCTCGCACAGGACGCTGAGGGTGTCGATCCGGCTTTGCCGTTGGTTCTTTCCCAACAGGCACAGAGAGTCTTCAGCGCTGGCGCCCCGAAAGCTTCCCAGCGTTTGTTGGAGCGAGCCGTCACGGTGGCCGAGGAGAATTGGGATCCCGGAGACCCGAGCTTGGCAACCTTGCTCACCAACTTGGCGATATTGCAGATGGAGATCTCGAGCTCGGATCAACACACAATTGAAGAAAACCTGAATCGAGCATTGGGTATTGCCCAACTCGCCTTTGGCGGCGAGGATCCCGAAGTTGCCAGGGTCCTCAGTGTGTTAGCTCGGCTGTTCATCAAGACGGGAAGAGCCCGAGAAGCGTTGCCGCTGCTTGGCAAGGCGCTGTGGATTCATCAGGAAAACGCGTCGGAGTTGGTGGCCCTTGCCGATGTCCACTGTAGCCTCGGTATCGCCCTCGCCCTCGCCCTCGCCCAAGGCCAAGACACAGGCGCAGACGCAGACACAGACACAGACGCAGACGCAGACACAGAAGCAGAAGCAGAAGCAGAAGCAAATGGCCTCGAAGCAGTTGAGGAGCACTTTGCTGCTGCCCTGGAGCTGCTCGTGGATGAAGGGGACGGGGTTGAGCCCCTGCGTCGATTCATCCGAGAGAATCGTGAACGTTTTTATCAGCAGTTGTCGAGCTCGTCAGACTGACGCGCTTGTTTTCCTTAGCCTCGAGGGGCCCCAGGCCAACGATTTGGCTCAGCCAGTTTGTAACCTTTGCAGACGCGGGAAGTAGTGTGTGACGGACTCGTTGGGGTGTTGGCCGTGTTGCGCCCAACTCGACCTGGAGGAGAGAATGACGGACCCCCGAGGAGCCCCTGCCCTGCGGTGATGGTGTCCGCAGCGGCGGGGAGCAATGCGACAAGGACGACCTCGCCGGCCAATCCTGCCTCTCATTGGGCTATGACGGCGGCGCGATCGCCTGCTCCGACACGTGCGTGTTTGACATCGGCAGTTGTACCGGTGTTGGCCCTCAGTGTGGCAACAACATCGCCGAGGGACTCGAGCCGTGTG
>MGST01000109.1 GCA_001798605.1 Deltaproteobacteria bacterium RIFOXYA12_FULL_58_15
TGTCGGGTTACAAAGAACAGATGGTCAAATACGTTTGGCAGCACAAGGCATGGCCTGATTTTACTTGGGATAGCGATACCTTGATCACACCGTTGTCTCGCGTTCGTTTTGAACAAGGAAAGTTATGTGCCCAGGCTGAATGGTTGGGTCTTGAAGCTCAAACAGAGGTTTTGGTGAATGAGGCATTTGCCACTTCGGCTATTGAAGGTGAAAAGCTCAACAAGGAATCCATTCGTTCATCAGTGGCAAGAAGATTGGGCTTGCCATCAGCCGGACTTTCACCAACGGAACGTCACGTTGATGGGTTGGTGGAAATGCTCATTGATGCAACTCGCTATTACGAAAAACAACTCACAAGAGCACGATTGTGGGCGTGGCAAGCAGCGCTGTTTCCTACCGGCTATTCGGGCATTAGGCAAATTGCAGTCGGCGCGTGGCGCAATACAACGGAACCAATGCAAGTTGTCTCGGGACCGATTGGCAGGGAAAAAGTGCATTATGAAGCACCACCAAGTGGCGCTGTTCCAAAAGAGATGACAGCATTTCTAGATTGGTGGCACAAGAGTCCAGAAGATTTGGATGGAGTACTGCGCGCAGGTGTAGCTCACTTTTGGTTTGTTTCTATTCATCCATTTGAAGATGGCAATGGCCGGTTAGCAAGAGCATTAACCGATATGGCGCTCGCTGCATCTGATAATAATGCCTCAAGGCTTTACAGCATGTCCGCGCAGATTATGGCTGAGCGCAATTCTTATTACGAGCATCTAAATGACGCTCAAAAAGGAAACGGAGAAATTACTGCGTGGCTGTGCTGGTTTTGTGAGTGCCTGCATCGGTCTATGGGCAGCGCTGAACATGAAATACAAGCAGCGCTCGCTAAATCACGGTTTTGGCAAAAGAACAATATGACAAGCGTCAATGATCGCCAGCGAAAGATATTAAATAGATTGCTCGACACGGGTCAGGGTAGATTTGAAGGTGGTATGAACAATCGCAAATATGTTTCTTTGCACAAGGTTAGTCCAGCCACAGCCAAACGCGAGCTAACCGATCTCTTTGAAAAGCAACTGCTTGTCAGAAATCCCGGTCGAGGCCGATCAACGAGTTATGACATTGATTGGGAAAAATATGTGTTTGAAAAGTGAAGTCGAGGAGGGTGTCATGCGCAGAGCGATCTCAGTGCTCCTGTTGGTGTTGGTGTTGGCCATCGGCTGCGGCACTTCGCTGCCAGCGGGACCGACGGCCCGTGTCATTCCCCACGAGCTGACCGCCCACGGCCAAACCCGTGTGGATGACTACTTCTGGCTCAAGAACCGCGATGACCCGGAGGTCAGAGCCTACCTCGAAGCTGAGAACGCCTATTACTCCCGCGTCATGGGAAACCTGGCACCCTTCGAGGACCAGTTGTTCGACGAGATCGTGGCGCGCATCAAGCAGAACGACGACACCGTGCCGTATCGAGATCGCGATTACTACTACTACAACCGTTTCGAAGAGGGGAAAGAGTATCCGATTTACTGCCGCAAACGCGCTTCTCTCCAGGCACCGGAAGAGATCATGCTCGACCTCAACCCACTGGCCGATGGGCACGAGTTCTTTGACGTCCGTGGCGTGCAAGTGAGCAGCGGCCAGCAGATCTTGACCTTTGCCGTCGACACCGCCGGCCGGCGTTTCTACGAAGTTCGGTTCAAAAACCTGGCGACCGGCGAGATCCTTCCCGACGTCATCCCCGACGTGACCAGCAATCTGGCGTGGGCCGAGGACGGCAAAACGCTATTTTACAGCAAGCAACATCCGGAGACCCTCCGCCCGTGGCGCATCTATCGCCATGAGCTCGGCACCGATCCCGCCGGGGATCCTTTGGTCTACGAGGAGGCCGACGAGACTTTCTCGGTCCACGTGGGCAGGACGATGTCGAGGGAGTTCATCGTCCTCGTGTCCTCACAGACGCTAAGCAACGAGGTGCGGCTCATTCCTGCGGCGGTGCCGACCGCACCGGCCAACGTGTTCCTGCCGCGCGAGAGGGATCACGAGTATTCCATCGATCATCTCGACGGCGAATTTTGGATCCGCACCAACTGGATGGCGAAAAACTTCCGCCTGATGAAGACGGGCGCGCCGGAGAAAGGCAAGGAGGGCTGGCAGGAGGTCATCGGTCACCGCGGGGAGGTTTTGCTCGAGGGCTTCGATCTGTTCACCGGCCACCTCGTGGTCGCCGAGCGTGCGGACGGCCTGTTGCGCCTGCGGGTTCGCTCCCACGCCGATGGCACAGAACACTACGTCGACTTCGGCGAGCCCGCCTATGTCGCGTGGCCCGCCTGGAACATCGAGCCGAACACGACGGTGGTGCGCTATTGGTACTCGTCGTTGACAACCCCCGGCTCGGTCTACGACTACGACATGGTCACGCACGACAAGGTGCTGATCAAGCGCGATGAAGTGGTAGGCGACTTCGACGCCGATCGCTATGTCACCGAACGACTGACGGCACCCGCACGCGATGGCCGTCCTGTACCCATCTCTCTGGTTTATCGAAAGGGCCTTGAGCGAGACGGCAATCACCCGCTGCTCCTGTACGGCTACGGCTCCTACGGGTCCACCACGGACACCTACTTCAATTCGGCGCGTCTGAGCCTTCTCGACCGTGGTTTTGTTTACGCCATCGCCCACGTTCGTGGCGGCGAAGAACTCGGCCGTTGGTGGTACGAAGAAGGTAAGCTGCTGCACAAGAAGAACACCTTCACCGACTTTATCGATTGCGCCGAGTACCTGATCGCGCGGAAGTACGCAGACCCGAAACGTGTCTATGCCAATGGTGGCAGCGCCGGTGGACTGCTCATGGGCGCCGTCATCAACATGCGACCCGATCTTCTCCACGGCGTTGTCGCCGACGTGCCGTTCGTCGACGTGGTGACCACCATGCTCGATGATGCTATCCCGCTGACCACCAACGAATACGACGAGTGGGGCAATCCCAACGACAAGGAATACTACGACTACATGTTGTCTTACTCGCCGTATGACAACGTCGAAGCGAAGCCGTATCCCAATCTCCTGGTGACGACCTCCCTCAACGACTCGCAGGTGCAGTACTGGGAGCCGGCCAAGTGGATTGCGAAGCTGCGCGCGCGAAACACCAGCCAGAACCTCTTGCTGCTCAAGACCAACATGGAAGCCGGCCACGGTGGCAAGACCGGCCGAATGAAGCAACACCGCGACACCGCCATGCGCTACGCGTTCTTTCTCCACCTCGCGGGTCTCGTCGATTGCGACACTAGCCACGGCGGAAAAACCGTCGCCAGTTCTTGCGGGCCGTGACAAGCTCCGCTGGAGAGGCGATGATCCGTGAGGCAAAACCGTCGTGCACTCGGACCTCAATGCCCTTGGCCCAGGCCAGCTTGAGAACCTCGACGGGAGGCAATGTCTCGCAACTGAACTCGACGGCTTTGATCTTACTCGGCGGGATCTCCCCCCAGACCTGAACCTCGAAATATGGAGGCACCCCTTTGCCCGGCCCCTCGAAGCTCCAGGGCGTGCAAAAAGCCGTCATGGGTCCGCACAATTTGCGAAAAATCGAAAACGATCCGGTTGGAAGAAAGCCCCTGGGGGCGGCGTCGCCATCTCCCCCCCGCAGCATCAACGGCAGCATGAGCATGCTCCATCGGGCTTGTGTACACCGAAAAAACCGGTCGTAGGTGGTCAGGTCGCACCAAAGCCGACAGCTGCCATTGTTTCGATCCCGGAGGTATTGGGTTCGGGGGCAGGCTCGTTTCTGACCTCGTGAATCTTGTGCGCCAACGTCTTGATTTGAGTGGTGGCTTCGCCCACGAGCTTGACCATGAACTTGGCTGCCGGTCGTCCCAATTTCTCCAGGGGATTGAGAAACGGCGAGTAGACCTTCACCCCGGTGCCGGGAAAAAAGAAAAGCAGGGGGCACAACGGGACGGGCAGAGAGGTGCCAAAGCTGGTGTAGGCACCGCGCTCTGAGTCCTTGCCGAGCGATACGCCCCATACCCCAGGCCAGCCCACCCAGATACCGTATTGTTTGTCGTCGTAGAAAGCGCTGAAGAAACCGATGTTGACCCCTGCGGCAGTGCGGCCTCGGCGCCCCCAGGCAACGTAGGGTACCATGCTGTCGAGGGCGTTACCGTAGTCGAGGTACATGGAGTCGGTGTAAGAACCGTTGTTGGTGCTCTCTTCCAGCGATGGAAAATACATCGACGCATAAATTCTATCGTTGAGCAGGTAATTGCCAGCACCAAAACTCATGATGACATTCACCGACGTCTTGCGCAGAGATTGGAAGAATTTCTTGGTGGTGCGGGCGACAAAGGTCAGGCCTCCCCGCTTGAGGGCGCGTCCGGTGTGCGTGAATCGGCCGACGAGGTTGAGGCCCTTTCGGCGAATCTTGAGCGCAAGGTCGACACCCTGCTGTTTGGCCTTTTCCTGGTCTTCATTGGCAATCGAGTTGGACAAATGGTCGGCGACCTCGCCAATGATCTTCGCAGCAATCAGGGCACGCTTCACATCCTTCAAGGAAGTGCCATGAATTCTACTCTCGCGAGTTGACTCGTTCTGAGCATCGGTGGCCCATTGGATGATGGTTGCGGCAGTCTTCTGCAGGTTCTCCACGGCTCGCTGTGGTGTCCGCTCCTCTAACATCCGTGCCACGGTTTCGAGGGCTGAGGTTTGATTGGCCTCAAGCTTTTCTGCGCTTTCGATCATCCGTTGGAAGAAGGCGTCGGCCTTAACCGCCCTTGGATCAAAGTTCTTGTGGCCGAAATTTGAGGCGCGTTTTCGCGCAGCCTTCATCGCCCGACTACCCTCGATCGTTGCTTCAACTTTGTCACCCAGAGCGTTGATCCGGGCCGATAAGGGTCCGAGTAGGGCTTCGACACCGACCCCGGTGGGCGCGTTGTTATTCGTGTTAGACAGATCGCTGACCGGACCCGAGTGGGCACCATCTTTGGTGAAGATGTCGGATGGTTGTCCGCCGGAAACGCTGCCTTTGTTTTCGATGCCACCGCCAATGGGGGTCGAATGCAGTTGCTGCCGGTTCTTGATGGTCCGCAGGTGTTTGCTGAGCTGTTTGTTCTTCTCACCCTTCTTGAGATCTCCGACAGGGAGTTTCATGTTGGGAAGAGACGAGGCACCTGTGACAACTTCTTGGGCGTTCATTTCAGGCGTTGATTCCTTTTGAAGTTGTCTTCAAAAATCAAACAAACAGTGGGACAAGATACTTATCGTCTGGACTAGCGCTGAGTTGCTCTTGATTTTTTTTTGGGGGATCTTGGGATCCTGGTGGCAGGACACTTGGTTGCAATTCGGCGGTTCGGCTGTGCCTGCGTGCTCGTCCCCGATTCCTTAGAAATCATGAGTCTTCCTCTGTTGCCTTGCGAACCGTCGAGTGGGAATAGGGCCAGATGGAAAAGCAGATTCAGAAGGCTCCAAAGTTCAGTCAGGCGCTTCGTAGGCTACCGCAACAGGCCCGGGTCGGGTGTGTGGCAATCGCTGTTGAGCGGGCTCTCGAAGATTATCCGATCGATATTGCGACCAAGTATCATTTGGATGATGCCATCACGGCTGCATGGGAGTTCGTTCGCAAAGGCAGCAGCGTGGCCGCGGATGACGATCGAATTACAGACCTGATCAGCGATGAGCTCCCAAACCTCGATGCCGCGGGCTATTCATACGATCACGGTTTGATGGCGATCAGCCTGGTGCTAGGATTCAGTCGACCTCCTTCCCTGCAGGCTGCCGTTGAGTATGCTGGCCGGGTCTGGGCTCTCGGCCCCGGGGCCTCCCCTGAGAAGAAAGAACAAGATCCCGACGGGCTGAAGGGCCCAGTCTACGAATGCCTGTTCGAAGCGATCGAAGCGTGCGAGGCAAGCGGCGCTGCGAAACAATGGGAAAAGGTCATCCGCAAAGCGGATGCATCACCCGCGGCCACAAAGAAACCTGCCGGAACAACAAAGACCGCCACTAAGACTGCGCAAAAAAGTGGTGCGAAGAAGACCGCGGCCACAACGAAACAACCACGGGTTACAAAGAAACCTGCCGGAACAAAGACCGCCACGAAGACGGTGCGAAGAAGTGGTGCGAAGAAGACCGCGGCAAAGAAGAGCCTGCGGACTGCTCGTGGACCGCTGGTGTAGCCAATGGGACGATGCGATGCGCCCATAGCGGGCGCATCGAGTGACCGGTACAGGGTGTCGCTCCGACGTTCGAGTTATTTGAGGGTGAACGGGCCGAAGGGAAAGTTCTTCACGGGCGCACCCTCCGGCGATGACGGGAATCGCCACTTACGCATGCCCTTGCTGAAACAGGCGGGGAGGGAAGTGTTGAGCACAGCCGCAGGACCGCGCACCTGTGCGTCGGTGACCGCACCCGAGGGTGCGATCACCCAGTCGAGAATCAAGGTGTGGCTACCCGGCACCAGCTCACTGGCCGCACGCGCGGCCTTGATGCACCCCATTACCGCGGGCATGCCCTGCTTCACTCCGCCCTTGATGTCCCCGGGAACGAGCGCGGAGCCACCCGCAGGGGCTGCTTCGACAGGATCCTCAACCGGTTCATCGCGCTCCCTCTCGGCCTTCTCCTTCGAGGCCACCTTCTCTCGCTCCTCGCGTAATCGTGCTTTGGCCTTTGCACCGCCCACCTTCGTGGCCGGAGATGAATCGGCGTTCGTGGACGGAGGAGAATCGGCGTTCGTGACCGGAGATGAATCGGCGTTCGTGGACGGAGGAGAATCGGCGTTCGTGGACGGAGGAGAATCGGCATTCGTGGACGGAGGCGAATCGACGTTCATCTGCGCATGTGGTGGCGTCGCCTTGCCTGGGTTGGTGGCTGCAGGTGTCGGGACCGCCGCGCCGCTCACGTCCTGCGGGACGGGCCGTGGGAGCCACACCAGAACGACGACCACTGCCGCTGCGACCGCAGACATGACTACGCCGCCGAGGATCAGGTGGACCGGCCTGATACCACCGCCCGACGTCTTTGTCATTTTCTGCCAAAACGTGGCGGTCATAGGCGGTGGCTGCCACGCGGACACGGGCGTAGGGGTGGCTGCCGGTGCGAATGCGGGCAAGTCCTCGGACAAGAACCCTGCCGCCGGCTCGGGTACCTTCTTTTCCGGCTTTGCATCGAGCTCCTCATGGACGAGGGACGCGAGATCGCCACTCGCCGGCTCGGAGCTGACCTCGGCCCTTGGCGACTCCGCGGGCGCACCAAATGGCGTTTCTCGGGTGGGGGTACCCATGGGGTCTCCTTTTGTCCTTGACCTCTCGCAGAGATCGCTAGTCGTCCAACGTCCAACGTCCAACGTCCAACCGGCGAGGAGGTTGCGGCAGCCGAGACACTGAGTCAAGTGCTCGCAGGCGCGCCCGCCAATGGCTCAGCTATTCCCCTTCTTCCAAAACGGTGCTTTCTCGTAGAGCGGCACGCCGTCGGCAGTTTGCGGCACATTCGAAAGCTTGGAGAGAATCTTCTTTTTCAATGTAGACCCTTCGTCAACCGTGACGACAGGCGACGGGACACTGCGATCAATGGCTTCATTGACGAGGGTTGTGACCCAATCGCTCATCTTCATGTCGTGCTGCTTACAGAATTCTTTGGCGCGCGCGTGAGCCTTTGCTGGCAGATGGATCACCTTCGACATTCAATTCCCTCCACAGGTTCAGTAACGTTTGACGTACCACGACAGCATGCAAGTGGCCGATTGCCATTCATAAATTCCAGAGGGAAGAATCGGCGACGACTTCGCAGTCGGCCAATTGTGCCCCACTTGGATTTCTCAACGGTGACCAGCAATACTCGAATATTTTGGCAATATCGCGCACCTGAGTCCAATACTCCGTCTTACCCTCCGCGCTCACTCCTGAGCTCGGGGGTTCGTAGGGCAACAAGACCCCGCCTGGGATGGATGACGAGTCCCAGAGGTCCCAATTGGGCCAATTTCTCATCTCGCGAATTGCCCGGGCATAATCGCGTTGTATGAGTCGAGCTTCCTCCCAATTCAGGGGATACCCCGTTACCGCTGCGCCGAGAAGGGACGTGGCCAGATCTCGATTCCACTCGTCTTTGGACGGAGTGATGTCGGACTCGTAAACATTCATGTCCGCTTCGAAACGTTTGACCATGCCATGCAGCAGGCGCTCCGCGGAGTCGAATTGATGATTGAGCAATGCGTGGAAGAGGTGGGAGATATGAAAGGTTCGAATGATAGCGGCGTTGAAATAGTTGGTCGCAATCGCCATGTTGTCGTATGGCCCAGGGCCACCGTCTGCACAATCGTTGCCTCTTGAAACGCCAAAGCCACTCAGCGCTGCGGAGTTCATGGCGTTGCACTCTCCTCCTGGAAAGAGCGACTCCCACGTCACAAATGAAGAAAGATCAGGGTGCAAGAGGTCTGAACCCGGCTCGCCGGGTTTGCCAGGCAAAAAGGGCACGCCCTGCGCGTCTTTGCTGCGAATGTAATAACCGCTCTGGACGATGTCGCGAGAAAACAGAACAAGAGACTCGTAGGCTTGCCCGCAGGCCTCCCGCACAGCGTCGTTGTTGGAATCAGCCAAGGCATAACGCATCAGTCCCATGGCGCGATAAATATGCGGTACGTCGTCTTTCGAACGAACGTTGGTCACCCAAACTGATCCCCAAAAAGGGTTATTCGGATACTCGAAACGGGAGCTATTGGTACGGTCGTAGGGAGAATACCAACCCGAGTAGTCAATCGCCTTTTTTCTGTCGTCGTGGGTGACATAGGCGTGATTGGAAGTAACCAGATTGCGAGCCATGAGATGCCGAATGGGATCGTTGGCGTCATACACCATCCCCAACATGGTCGCCGAGACGCCTTTGCAGTATTGCTCCGCAACCCGTGCCATCGTGACATCGCCGGTCAGTAGGTGACCTGCGAGCGCGGAGGTCAACACTTTCGCCGTCGGGATCATCGCATTGTGCGCCCCGTAATCCGTTGCCGATGCGTCATGGACAAAGGTCACGATATCGCCATCCCGTCGGGCTTGTACATCCTGCCAACGGATGGCGTAGTCGCGCATTCCCGTCGATTCGTCAACACCATGGCTGGTCCAAAGTGCCCAATCAAAAAACTGAATCTCGACCAAAAAATCCATAAGCTCACGAGTCCAAGCCGTCACCTCTTCGTCCGACAACGGCTCTCCTTGGCTAGGCCTCTCGAAGACAAACGGCAGGGCGTCGGGCAGTCCCTTGGGTCTCGAGACGGGGTCGTCACCGCAACCGAGAACCACCATCACACATATCAAAGTGCAGATGTTCTTGGTCGCCGCGCCGCATTGCGTGCGGCGACGACACCCTATGCCGAGCAGAACAAGACCGGCCCACATAACAAGGTTGCTGTTGTTCGGCACGGCGGCGCAGCCCCCCTCGCCGTCGGATTGCGAAGACAACATATGAGTCGGCGCTTGCGGTGTGGGTGCCAAAGCGGGGGCCAGGCGGTAACGATAGCCGAAGGTCTCACCGACGCGACGAATGTCTGCCGTGGCCGCAACCACCAGGTGAACCGCGTGGTCTTGGTCCACACCGGAAACAACCACCTCCCCGGAGGTGCCCTCGAGCGGCAACTCCACGTACTCAACGCCAGTTTGGTGCTCCCGCACCACAGTGACAGCATACCGACTCGCTGTGCCGTGGGTCCCCGTCGCGTCGCCCTCAAATGCGGCCGCCAAATGTTTCATGGTCGGGCCTTCGAGGGTGATGGTGTTGTAACCGTAGCGCTGCGGCAAAGTGACGGCAGGCGGCGTATGCCAGTCGTCACCGGCGACGCCGACATGGAGGGCTGCGACCTCGTCATCATACTCCGAGTATTGTTGAGCGTACAATTGCAGGTATTCGCGATAGGTCGCGGCGTTCGCGTAGTCCCATGTGGCGTTGTGCGCAGCGAAGCGCCCAAGCTCCACCTCAAGGGTTGTACCGTGTGACCCGAGCACACCGCGAAGAACGACCAACGGATCCGGTTCATCGGCGGCTTCGACCCAAACATCACGGATCAAGGTGTAATCGGCGACTATCTCCGACAGATATCGCGCAAAAATGAAGGCACCGTACTGGTGAAGCTCAAGAAACGCCCCGGTGTCCGGATAATCGAAGAAATCCACCGCGTACTGGGGCTTGAATCCGAAGCCACCAATGAACTTGGCGGTGTTCGGGTCGTCGGGATAGACCTCACCCTCCATCCATGTGGCGGTCGCCTCCCAGAACCAAGCTCCGTACTCGTCGTAACCGGCGAAGGAGCCCGTCGAGTATTGGATGCTGTGATAAAACTCGTGCACCGCGGTTGTCTCTGCGCCGTAACCGTCCGCCAAGATGTCGGGATTGAGCACGATCATTGGCCACCCCTCATCGTCGAGGGAGAAGTAGCCGCCGCTCCCATGAGAAGATGGCGTGCCCGAACCCGTGTCGCCGATATAGACATTGAACAAGTCGCTATCGGTACCGATGGGCTGGGGATGCCCCATGACGACGACCTCGGTCTGCCAGCCCTGCTCAAAGGCGTCGAGCAGTCGCTGTGATTGGGTGGGAGAAATCACACGCCCGTCACCCCACTTGATCACGAAGTTGTCACTGCGAACCTCGTTGGGAAACACACCGAAGGAATCACGTTCGATCTTGTCACTGGACCAAACGGTTACAATCGAGTGCGGCACTCGATGCCGCGGCAACGGCAGCAATTGTGGCGTCAGGCAGGTTGGATTGGGTGTGCCCGACAGAGCCATCAGCGTAAGCATCATCGTCATCAACATCGCCACCTACTATCATCCACACCACCGCTTGGGCCATCCCTTTTCCCTTTTCCCTGTCAACTCCAAAACTGCCCACACATTATAATGTTGATGCAGGAGATTGGCCATCCGCTCTCCTGTGTTATCATTGTTCGAACCATTCCTGTCTACGGTCTGTGGAGAAGTCTGTTATGAAGAGTCGTGTCATTGGACCCATCTTCGTCGCGTTCGTGGCGCTCAGCTGGGCCCTGAGTTGCGGTCGAATCGTCGATTTCGCGGTGGAATGTGCGACCGACGACGATTGCGCCAAGGGCTTGGGCTGCACGGACGGTTTCGTTTGTGCTGTTAGGTGCACCGCGTCCGGGGAATGTCCAAACGACCAATACAGCTGTGAAGGCGGCTTCTGCGTGGAGAACCTTACCGAAACGTGCCAAGAGGCGGCGGACTGTGGTGTAGTGGCCAACCGTTGTGTGGAAAACACGTGTTTGTGCAATGACAATCCCGCGTGTGTTGAGGGCGAAGTGTGCACGGCAACAGGTTGTGAATGCGCGGTGGGCTGGCGTCTGTGCTTGGGTGAGTGCATCTCAAACACGTCGTGCTGTGTTACCAACGATTGCTCGGGTGGTCGGGCGTGTGTGCAACATGTTTGCGTGTGTCCGACGGGTGAGCAGGAATGCGGCCCCGAATGCATCGACGAGCGGACGTGCTGCGATGCGACGGATTGCCCAACGGGTGCAAGTTGCGTCGGTGGTACGTGCGACTGTCCGATGGGGGAACGGATCTGCAACGGTGTTTGCGAAGCCGGTGTGGGTTGCTGTGTCGATTCGGACTGCGGTCCGGGAGGCACATGCACTGGGGGTGTGTGCAGTTGCAGCGGAACGCAGTTGTGCGTGGACGTTTGTGTGGATGCCGCCGGTTGTTGTGATGATTCGAGTTGTTCTGGCAACTTGCAATGCCTGTCCCATGTATGCACGTGCCCGTCTGGGACGAAGCCCTGCGCTAGCAACTGTATCGCAGACGCGGATTGTTGCGCCGATAACGAGTGTCCAGATGGCTATACGTGTGAGGTCGGAGTGTGCACCTGCCCCGGTGGCGAGCCTCATGAGACTGTGTGTGATGACAGCTTGGACACGGACTGCGACGACCTGTTCGATTGCGATGACGTCGACTGCGACGGCTTGGTGTGTGGCAGCGCCGGGGAACGCTGCGTCAGCGGCGTTTGCCAGTGTTTCGGGAGTCCACCGGAGGTGGTGTGCGACGACACACTCGACAATGACTGCGACACCTTCAGCGATTGTGACGATGTGGACTGCAACAGCCAAAGTTGTGGTCCGGGTAACGCTACATGCACAGGTCAGACGTGTGTGTGTCCGGGTGGCGAGGCCGCGGAGGTTACCTGCAATGACACGATTGACAACGATTGCAACGCGGCGACGGATTGCATCGACACGAACTGCAATGGCTTGCCCTGTGGATTGCAGGGTCGGGTCTGCGTGGCGAACAGCTGTTCGTGTGCGGGCGGTGAAGATCCCGAGGTGACCTGTCACGATACATTGGACAACGACTGCAATGGTGCCACTGACTGTGTGGATACGGCGTGCGATGGTCGAGCCTGTGACCTGAGCGGCGGATTCTGTTCGGGGTCCCTGTGCCAGTGTCCGGGCGGCGAGGTTGTTGAAATTACCTGCGATGATACGTTGGACAATGACTGCAGCGGAGCGGCGGACTGTTTGGACGCGAGTTGTGACGGGTTGCCCTGCGGAACCAATGGTGCCGTCTGTGTGTTCGCGACGTTGAGTTGCGATTGTCCGGGGGGAGAAGACCCGGAAGCTACCTGTGATGACTCGGTGGACAACGACTGCGATGGCAACGAGGATTGCCTCGATACCGACTGCCCAGATGGTACTGCGTGTGCAGGCAATGGCACGTGCCAGAGCACGCTGTGCGTCCACGAAACGATCTGCGACGACAGCACCGACAATGATGGTGACACCCTGACAGACTGCGCCGATGCGCTGGATTGCCCAGTGGGAACACTTTGTGCCGCAGGTGGCGATACATGTTTCGCCGGAATTTGTACCAACGAAACGAACTGCGCGGACAACATCGACAACGATGGCGACACTGACGTCGATTGCGCCGACCTTCTCGATTGTCCGGATGGGACAGTCTGCGGCGGCTCGGGGGAGATCTGCGCTGGGGGAGCATGTCCAACGGAGAGCAACTGTACGGACGGCGTCGACAACGACGGCGACACACTGATCGACTGCGCCGATACGGTGGATTGTGGCAACGGCACCACCTGCGCTGGCAATGGAACCTGCCAAGCCGGTGTGTGCATACACGAGACCATCTGCAACGACAGCGCCGACAATGACGGCGACACCCTCACCGACTGCGCCGACGTGTTGGACTGCCCGAATGGTACGGCCTGTGCCGGTGGTGGAACCTGCCAAGCCGGTGCCTGTGTGCACGAGACAATCTGCAACGACAGCACCGACAATGATGGTGACACCCTCACCGACTGCGCCGACACCGTGGACTGCCCAAATGGCACGGCATGTGCCGGTGGAACCTGCCAAGCTGGTGCCTGTGTTCATGAAACGATCTGCAACGACAGCACCGACAACGACGGTGACACCCTCACCGACTGCGCCGACACCGTGGACTGCCCAAATGGCACGGCATGTGCCGGT
>MGST01000110.1 GCA_001798605.1 Deltaproteobacteria bacterium RIFOXYA12_FULL_58_15
GGTTCCCTTTCTTGTGCCTTGAGCACGTGAAGTGTTGCGGAGCGAAGCTACCGCGTATCGAGGGGAATCGGCCACTCCATCTAATCTGTATGGAGGCATGAGAGGGGTATGGCGGTCGCAGTCACGACGAGGATTGGTGCTGAAACAGGCGCTACTATCGGGGCGAAGTTGTCATCAGAGCGGCGTTCCGTTCTGATGATGGTGGTTGTTGTTTCCAAACAACCAACCAATCGCCAGAGCGGAACACCATGACACGCTTATAACGAAATCGATGCTCACAAGGACAGCTGCACGGTCGCTGTGATGAGTCATGGGTCCATCAGGCAGACGGATTCGGTGATCGAGACCAAGATCTCGCACTGAGATCCCGTCGTAAGAACCCTGTTCTCGGCGCGCGGGCTCTCAGCGACTGCGGGACCTATGGTCGTCGATTTCTAAGCCGATAACACCGAAGCCTAGCGCATGTGCCGCAAGCGCCTGCCGCTCATCGTGCGTGGCAAAGACCAGCGCAACGTCCCTGGTCTCGCGAAACAGCATGGCCGTCGCGAGGTGGATTGCATCCAAGGTCTTCACCACAGTGGGCATCGGCAGGGCAGCCCGCCTCAAGACGGCCTTTCCCAGGCCAACTATTCCAATTGAGTCCTCCATGACGGCAAGCTCCTGGTGAGCGTGCGCGACTCCACTGTCGTCCAGTGCGTCGCACAGACGAAGGCGATCGAAGGTTCGTCGCGCCTCGACGCCCATCAATTCGCTCGCGAAGGCCCCCTCCCATTCGCCCCACCCATCGAGCTGTGGGTCCTGCTCCAACAAGCGACTCAGGACAACGCTCGTGTCGAGATAGACGATCATCTACCATCCCGGTCTTCGCGCAACATGGCGATAACGTCGACAGGCTTACGTAAAGAAATGCGTCGAATCTTGCGCAGCGCCGAGACCGGCCGCTTGGCTTCTTGTACGGTCAGAGTTTGACCGCCCTCAAGAGGTACAAGACGCGCCACAGGTGTCTGACGGTCGAGGATTAAGACTGTCTCTCCTGCTCGCGCCTCCGCGACGAATGAGCTCAGCTTGTTCTTGAGTTGGGAAATGTTGGCCCGCTTCATGGCCATAATATGGCCTTAAATGGCCACGATGGCAAGGACGACGGCACGACACTGTAGTAAGCACGTCATTTGTCCGGTCGGTGTAGCAGGCTTCTGGTTTGGAGAGCGTCGCGCCTCATGGCACAATATGGCCTTCAATGGCCACGAAGGCCATGACGACGGTACAACGCGAACCTAGGACAGCATCCCGTCAATAAGTTCGAGAAGGGGTCGAGCATCGTGTCGCCACTCCGACCACGCAATGGGCACGACCGGCATGCCTGCGCGATACAGGGAGCGATAACGCTCTCTGGGCAGAGCGTGGCCTGGCGGACCCGGTGGACCGATGAGATCGAGAGCCATGGCCGCGTTGTTTCTGGTCACCACGAGGTCCATCGTTGTGCCCGCCAAAGGATAGTCTGGCCACACCGTGCATCCCAGACGTTCCGCAGCCTCTGCCACTTCTCGTGCCAAGGGGTCGACGAGGACTCGCGGTCGTTGAGCCGCACGACCGCTCTGGATGTGCGCCAGATACTGACCCAACAGCGTGTGCCCGCCTGCTTGTTCCGGAGTGATCGAGCTGAAGACCAGCTGTCGTCTGCGGGCACGGGTAATACTCACGTTGAAGACGTCGGCGCGCTCCAAGTATCTGCGAGTCATGCCGTGAGCGCTGTTGTCGATCGCCCACGAGATCAACATGATGTCCCGCTCGTCGCCCTGAAACGAGTAGGGAGTACCAATCTTGATGTTGTGTCGCGCCAAATCTGCCACCGAGAGCCGTTTCCGCACGAGCTCTGCCAGGGCGTCTACTTGATCGCGGAACGGCGACAGAACACCCAGCGAAGATGCCGTATCGTCGGCACTGCCGCGCTCGGCATCCAGTAATTCCATGAGGGCTGCGACAACCGCGTCGGCTTCAGCAGGATTGACGCCAGACGCCAAGCGCGCGCCAGTGACAGGGCGCAACTCTAGGCAGTCGCTGTCGTCCCGACTCGGTGTCGCGGTCATGATCTTGAGTGCATCCCGATAGAAAACGCGATTAGCGAACTCGATGATGGGCGGGCGGCTTCGGTAGTGCTCATCCAAGAAGATGGCGGCACGGTGATCATCCAGACGTGCGGTTACGAGATCCAGCAAGCTGTGCTCCCGATAATCGAGATCGGCCGCCGCCTCAGAGTCCACGCCATGATTGGTGGCGATCGCATTGAGTCTGGCACGCGACAAGAAGGAAAGGTGGCGCAGCTGCCGGAGATCTCCGGTCACAGCGGCACGCTTGGCACGCGCCAAAACCGGCAAACCGCTGGCCATATCCATTTGAGTGGCCTCGTCGATCAGGGCGAGATCAAACAGGTTTTCGGCCAAGGGTAACACGCGGTGGACGTCAGCCACGCACACCAGCCAAATTGGACACGCCGCGAGCACAGCTGAGAAATCGGTGGCCTCGAATCTCTGGGCCTGTCGTGCCGAGGTATTGGCGCGAATGCCCGCCACAAACCGCTTGAGGGCGTCGCGCTTGTTCTCGAGGACGCGGTCGATCCGTCGCCGCAATCGCTGGCTCGCAACATCAACCATCAAGCTCGCGCGCTCATCAAACAGGCGGACATATTCGGCAACGCTGACCGTCATCGGCGCAGCGCGTTGGAGCCGCCACATAAGGAAGCCGGCGCGGCGGCGTTCGAGAAAGGTGGCCACATGCGGAGGCGTCGTCAGCTGACCAAGCAGAAGCTCCCTTGCAACTCGCTGCGTGAGTTGGCCCTCAAGGCGGTCGATCTGCCTTTCGACGTGTCGCAGTCGCTTCTCACTTCGATCCAGGTCGGCGGCGGTCGTTTTCGGCAACGAGACATTCCCCTGAAGGAGGTCTTCGAGATGATCCTTGAGCCGGCGCAGCGTGTCGGCACGACCGCCACGTGTCACGAGGTGTCGATGCCCCGTCAGGGCTTCGATCTTGTCGGCCACCACGTCCAGGGCTTCCGGTGTCCGCGTCGCCACCAGGACTGATTCCCCACGAAATAAGTGGTCCAGGGCGATGGCGGCGACAGTAAAGGTCTTCCCAGTGCCAGGCGGACCGGTGATGCCTGTGAGCAACTGCGAACGGCAGGATTCGAGCGCACGACCCTGGGCGTCGTTAAGCACAGCGGGCGCACGATCCCTCTGTTTCCGATGTCTCACGCGCTGGGCGGCCGGCGTCCCGAGGAGCACGTTCAATACGGGCGTCGAGGGACGGTTGCTGAGCGCTTTGAGCTCGGACAGCACACCTCGGGATTGCGGCGAATTTTCCACCACGGCCAACAACGCTGCCGGCAGACACGCCACCTCCTTACCATCTGCTGGGGAAGCCTTGCCAATCCGAAATAGCTCGACGCTCGCAGCATCCATGAGTTCCGGGAAACGGCCAAGTTTGCCGACGTCCAAGCTTGAGCAGAGGCGCTCCAACCGTGTAAGCAAATCAGCCAACGCGCCCACGTCAAACGGCAAACGAGGAGCCCCCTCGAACAGCTCCACTGGGTCCGTCGGCGCGGCAACGCCTGCGGTCGCCAACGCCTCGATCACAGGATAATTCAACCGCAGTTCGTCGAGCTTGGGCCGGATGTACCAGAATGTTTCCCTTGCTACGTCCTCCTGCTCGATGGCTGCAGGAACCAGAATGAGAGGTGCGCACAAAGGCTTATCGCGACCGCGCGCCGGATTCGCAGGCGCCGTGAACAAGAACGCGGCATAGAAGAGCGTGCGCTCGCGTCGGTAGATACTCACCGTCTTTTGCGCTTCCTCAGCCCAGATCGGGTCAATAGCCAGACGCTCACAGATCTGATCCAACAGAACATCGCGGCCGGTCAGGAAATGACGGTGGGTCAGACGATCACCGAACACATCCGTGATCGCCGCCTCTCGAGAATCTGCCTCGTGGCAGTCCCGCAGAAACATTATCTTCGCCGCAACCTCCGTCATCGCTCTCCTCTGCGAACATCGAGACAGGGCCAACATAGGCGCTGTCGCCCCGCGGTGGAAGCACCGTCCAACTTCACAAATAGTCAACCCGTGGCTCAATCTGCGTGATAGGTTGGTGGTCACACCTTCGCGCACGCAGGGGAGTCCAATGACGAACAAACCGTGGCTTTGGGTTTTTGGGATCACCCTTGGGTTCAACGCTTGCGGCGATGAAGGTGTACCGCCGGAACCCCCGCCAGCTCACATGCACCAACTCGACTTATCACCGGGATGTTATGTCGAAGGGCCGGACCGCTCGCCACAGGAGCAACAACAGGCCATGAATTGGCCGGCAGAGCAGACGGTCGTTCAAACGGAGCTGAGTTTGCACCTGCAATACCTCAGCGTTCTGACGCAGGTGGTAGTCGCCAACCCTACCGATAACTGGTGGGCGATCCCGACGACGGCGTACGGTGTCGATCCCAGCCACAACCAACTGCTCTTGAAGGAAACTGATCGCACCGAGACCAAGAGCACCTACGACCTGTTTGCCTCCTGCTCACCTTGTGCGGCAGCTGACAGCAAACTGGGTGACGCCTATGGAAACGCCAAAATCTCCCACGCCGCGCTTGGCGGCGGAATTTTTACTTGGCACGACAACGGCTACGAAGCTTCGATGGTCATCAACTCTGGCAATACCACAATTGTGGGGTTCGTATTGCGCGGATGTGACCCTTACACCCAAATCAGCTACGATCAGATCGTCGATTTGCCACTGCGCTGTTGGAACCAAGTCGCGCAATTGGTGTCCTGCAATAACGTTTCGTTCTGACTGTTGCTCAAATGGCTCAAATGCTCAAATGAGCAGCTGTATTCAAAGGGTGGAGAATTTCGTATGATGCCAACCGTTTGACGGAACACCAATGACGAACGGAGAGTTTATGAATCTTTGCCGGATAGCGAGTCTTGTAGGTGCCTTTGTGACGGTGGCGTTCGGTTCGTCCTTAGCCTTTGGCCAAGACAACGTCAGCGGAGATTGGAAGACAAGTGAGGGCGTAATGACCCTCACCCAAACCGGAGATCAGATTTCCGGTCGTTACACATCCGACCATGGTGAGGTGCTGGGGAAGGTCCAGGGGCAGGTGTTGGTGGGGTACTGGATCGAGGATCACTCCGACAAGAAGTGCGCCACGTCGAAGAACGGCCGCAGTTATTGGGGACAGATCCAATTCACCTTCGCCGGCGACACGTTTTCTGGAAGATGGGGATACTGCGACGACCCCGTGAGCGGGAATTGGACTGGAACGCGGGAAGCCAAACCGGTCTTTTCGGTGAACGGACGTTGGCAAACGAGCGAAGGCCTGATGACTCTCGTGCAGCAAGGCGACGCCGTTTCAGGGAGCTATCCGCAAGACCGCGGGGAAATCACGGGAATGATGAAGGGACCTGTTCTAGAAGGCTACTGGATCGAGGACGCCTCGGGTCAAAAATGCGCGGTGGAAAAGAACGGACGATTCTACTGGGGACGAATCCGTTTCAGTTTCGCGAAGGACGTGTTCGCCGGCACCTGGGGTTATTGCGATAATGCCATTGATCGGAAATGGACGGGCGAGCGGGTACCCTAGTTGATCAAATTTCAGAACCAGTGCGACAGACAACAATCCCTACCGAACTGCGTCATGGTTTGCCCATAGGGTTAGTTCTGAATGAAACGAGAGAGTGAAAAGGCAGCCCTATTCGCTGTCATGGGCCTCCTGAGCGTGGCCGGTTGCCATCCCCAGATGCGCAGTCCCGTCATCGCCCTCGGCAGCACCGATCTCCAGGTCGTCAAAGGGATTGCAGATTCCGCGGTCGCCAAGACACTTTGCAATTCGGTCGTCGTGGATTTGAACGGTTTGGCAGGAGGCGACTCAAGTAATCTCGCAATGAAGCTCTATGGTGTTCCCATATCAGGAACCTGCGTTCCGGAAACTCAGGTTCCCTGTGCCTATGACTATTATCTCGCGGTCAGTGAGTATGATGAACAGCCCCGCCAGAGCGTATTCCATCTCGGGGTGGTCGGGGAGATTCCGGTTCTGACCTGGATCAGTGTAAGTGAACCCGACCGGGCGACGCTGCGGATGACGGTCACCAATTTTCCGCAGGCCGCCCTCGATAGCAATCCGTCACTGCGGCCGATCGTGCGGGAGTATCTCCTTCACATTCAAGTCCAAGATATCGCCGTGGTCCCTCTGTAAGGAGCGCCAACCACAAGCTGGTGTTTACTCGATGAACATGCGAACGGCTGCCTTGGGGATTTTCGCGGTGCTTGCCCTTGTCTCGACTCCCACGCAAGCGGCTGCGCCAGTCCTCGTTCCTACGTTCCACAGCCTGAGCATCGAGTGGCGTACGGATCCACCCGCGCAGCCCTCTGAGCGTCCGACGGTCCGCTACCGTCGTTCAGGTACAACTGAGTGGCACGACGGCGATCCCCTTCTCTTCACCCGAGCTGCTCCCGATGCGGAAAGGTTTCGTGCCCCCGAGTTTCGCGGAAGTTTGCTCCAGCTGTTCTCCGGTACCACCTACGAGGTTGAGCTCAACCGAAACGGTCAGCAATCCGTGGTCACGGCAGCCACGTGGAACGAGGTCTTTCCTATCAAGAAGATAGTCGCGGTCGCCTCGAGCACCGAGACACTCGTCATCAACGAGGGAGGGAGCGAGTCGGAGGGCTATGTTCTCTATGTGGGAGAGCCGGGCGCTACCATCGACGTGCAGGATCTCGAATTGTTTTGCATCTTGGTGCAGGCGTCGCATGTCATCATCCGCGGACTTACCCTGAAAAACCCGTCCGCGTCGGCAATTGTGCTCGCCGGCCCCGACGCTCCATACGTTCACGACGTGGTCATCGAAGATAACGATATCTCCGGCTGGGGGCGAAAAGAAAGCGACGATTACGGCAAGAACGGCGAAGCGGCCATCGCCTGCTACGGCAACGTCGACAACCCTAGAAGTGTCGAGCGTCTCATCGTACAACGAAATGTAATTCACGATCCTCGTTACGACACCAACTCATGGTTCGAGCAGCGCACCTACTTGACTTCGGCGGGAGTGCCCAAGTGCCCATCCCCCTACGATGCCGACGGTGAGCTCATCACAGGCTGGAGCTGTCATCCCGAGGGCCCGACCGCCATTGGCGTTCGCAACAGCCTCGGCGGAATGGTGGTTCGATACAATCACATCTATGCCTCCAACGGCAATCGCTACAATGACGCGATGAGTATGGGGGCCAACTTCTCCTTCGAAGGATTCCCCGGCCCCAACTCCGATATCTACGCCAACGAGATCTCCGACTGCTGGGACGATGCCATCGAAGCCGAAGGCGGTGGTCAGAACGTAAGAATCTGGGGAAACCACATCACTCGTTCGTTGGTGGGTATAGGGATCGCCACGGTTTCCATCGGGCCGGTGTACATATTTCGGAACGTACGGGGGGATGCCCGTGGAGCCGACCACTATCCCGATGGTACGCCAATAGCCGACGACGACAGTCATCTGTGGTATGGGGCCTTCGCCAAGACGGCACCACGATACTACCGGCCAAGCACAAACGATCTCCACCAAGAGTATGACTGTTCCGGTGACGTCTGCGCACGCGACGGAGATGAAGACGCTGCGGGCCCAATCCGCATCTTCCACAACACTCTGCTTCAGCCCTCTTCCCCCTCTGTGCCCAACGTGCTCATTGGCGGTAGCCATGCCTTTTCATCGCACCAAGCTGTCCTGCGCAACATTTGGTCCCGGAACAATATTCTCGCGATTCGCAAGCCCGGCTTGGCCCTTTTTTATAGTATCGATCCGCCCGCGGACTCCCTGTGGCCTGCGGACGACCGCAACGACATTGACTGTGACCTCACCAATGCTCAGTCGATACCAGAAGCCCCAGCCGGAAATCTCTCGGGTCCATTCGAGCAGCACGGCATCAAAAACACACTCCCCCAATATGCTTCAACCAACGGGGCTCTCGAAGCTTATCTCACCGCGGGAACGCCCGGCCACGATGACGCCGTGGTTTTACCGGGACTCAATGACGACTTCGTCGGGCCGGCCCCTGACATGGGAGCGTTCGAGGTAGGCTCTCCCCCTCTCCAGTTTGGCAGAGATGCCTACAGGAACGTTTCACCCGTGGCTTCGGCTACCTCGTCCGACGAAGTTGATGCCGACGGCGATGGGAGTGAAGTGGTCGTTCTCGACGGTACCGCGTCCAGCGATCCGGATGGCTGGGTCAGGAGCTACGCTTGGTCGGAAGGAAACGTCCCCCTCGGCGCCGGTTCCATCCTTACCGTCGCGCTGCCGGTCGGTACCCACACGATTACTCTGCACGCCATGGACAACGTGGACGGTGAGAACGAAACCACCCTCACTGTTGCGGTGTCGCCATTGGACAAGTCTGATGCCTCAATGATTTCAGGGTGCGGCTGTCATCTCAACACTCCGCTTTCGCAGTCATGGATGTGGCTCCTCATACTCGGGGTCGTTCTGAGACGCCGATATCAGATGTTTGCAGTATTCAGAGTGAGGGGAAAATAACATTGTTCACAAATCAGGCCGCTTGTGTTTTGCCTACCGGCGAGGCGTCTCGCGATGAGGAATGAACTCGAGAAGGTGTGGAGGTCGGAGGACTACTGGGCGATCTGGTTCTCGGTCGTCATTCTGGGCGCCGCGATCACGGGTCTCATCCACGACGTTCCCCATCTGGGCACCTGGGTCTCCGACCCGCTCATCGCACTGCGCACCGACATGGCGGCGCCGCTCGCCGCGCTCGCACTCGGCCTCGGCCTGCTGCTGACGACCGGTGTTTCGATCATGGGCGGGGACTGGCGGCGCTTTTTCGCCGGCTACCTCGTGATCTTCCTCTTGTCGATACTCTCCTTCGTCATCTCCGCCCAGCAGTCGGTCAAGGCCATCGGCCTTGAGTACCCGCTCTGGGCGCTCGCGTTCGGTCTGATCGTCACGAACACGGTGGGCACGCCCAGATGGCTTCTGGCCGGCGCCAAGTCCGAGATGTTCATCAAGACGGGGCTGGTGCTGCTCGGTGCCGAGATCCTGTTCTCCGAGATGCTGCGCCTCGGCGCCCCGGGCCTCATCGTTGCGTGGGTGGTGACGCCGATCGTGATTGTCGTGATGTGGTACTTCGGCACCCGATGGCTGCGAATGCCGTCGAAATCATTCGTCATCATCGTCTCCGCGGCGACCGCGGTGTGCGGCGTCTCGGCGGCGATCGCGACTGCGGCCGCCTGCCGGGCGAAGAAACAGGAGCTGACCCTCGCGGTCGGCATGTCGATGATCTTCACCGTGCTAATGATGGTCTTCATGCCGGTGATCGCGAAGCTCCTAGGTTTGCAGGCGGCAGTCGCCGGAGCATGGTTGGGCGGCACAATCGACTCCACCGGGGCGGTGGTGGCCGCCGGAGCGCTGCTCGGCGAAGAGGCCGAACGGGTCGCCGCGGTGATCAAGATGATCCAGAACATCTTGATCGGCCTGATCGCCTTCTTCGTCGCCGTGTTCTGGGTGACCCGAGTCGACCGCGACCCGACGGCCCCGAGGCCGAGCCTGATGGAAGTCTGGTACCGGTTCCCGAAGTTCATCCTTGGGTTTGTGCTGACTTCCATGGTCTTTAGCTTCGTGGTCGTGCCCGGCGTGGGTGAGGCACAGACCGGCGACATTCTCGACGCGAGCAAGGTCGTGCGCGGCTGGCTGTTCTGCCTTGCGTTCGTCGCGATCGGACTCGAGTCGAACTTCAAGGATTTAGCAAACCAGCTCGTCGGCGGTAAGCCGATCATCCTCTACATCGTCGGCCAGAGCTTCAATATCTTGCTGACACTGCTCGTCGCCTGGCTCGTCTTCGGCGGCATCCTGTTCGGTGTCCCCTCGTGATCTCGCCCGCTATGAGATGGCTGCGGCTGGCGGCCAGCTTGGCGGCGGTTGTGCTCGCGGTGGCGTTGATCCACGTCAGCACCAACCACGCAGGCGGTCCGTTCGGCCGCGTCTGGACGAACAACGTCGAGCGCGGCATCAACGCGTCCGCCTTGTTCTACACCGAGCTGGGACCTGCCTCGGAGCTGATCGACCAAACCAACGGACACTACGCGGATCCAAGTCCGCAGCCGTCCGGACTGGAGCCTTAGCTCGATTCGTGGGGCGTTGGTCGAACGAGGCCGTCAAGGAGGTCCGACGCAGACTGTTTACTGTTTTGGAGCAGCGCCACGTGAGGCATTGACCCAGAGTCGAGAAGACTCGCCCTGCGGGGGGACGCAATTCACCTACGCACAAGCCCAATAGCGGTCTCCGCTACGAAGAATCGAAGGGATCCATTCAATTTTTCGTCCAACGCATCAACATGAGCTGGCTTGAGATTTGCATATTTGATGTGAGAGCATGGAGGTCACGGTGAACGAAAACCAAAAGGCAAGCATACTGGTTGTGGATGATGAGCCGAACAATCTCGCGCTTTTGGAGCGCGTGCTGCACCGCGACTACCAGGTCGATACCGCCGCGTCGGGCGAGGAGGCCCTCGACCTCCTGGAGAAGAAGACGTACGCCGTTGTTCTCTCTGACGAGAAGATGCCGGGCATGTCAGGCGTACAGTTCCTTGCCCAAGTCCTTCGCCGCGCCCCAAACACCGTCCGGATGATTGTGACGGGGTACTCGGACCTTCAATCCACGACAGACGCGATCAACGTCGCGGGCATTTCGGGTTACGTCACAAAACCATTTACCACCGAGCAGCTCCTCGGCGCCATCGCCAAAGCAGTCCAGCTCAGCGATCTAGTCGTTCGCAACTCGGAGCTCGTCAGCCAGCTGAACGAAGCCAATCGCTTGTTGGAGATGAATCTGGCCGACCTCAAGCGTGAGGTGCAAATGGCTCATGCGCACATCATGTTGACTGACCGGATGGCTTCGCTCGGCATCTTGGCGGCTGGCGTGTCGCACGAGATCAACAATCCGCTGACCTTCGTCATGGCCAACCTGAGCTTTATCACCGCAGAATTGGAGGCCGTGGGTCAAGGCGTCAAGAAGCCGTGCTCCTCATGTGGTGTCGCCGACGATGAGAGACGGATTCAGCTGCTCAAGAATTTGGACGAGGTGCAGGCAGTCTTGAACGAGGTGCATGAGGGTACGGGGCGAATCAAAAACATCGTGCGCGACCTAAAGACCTTTGCCCGCCCCTCGTCCAAAGACGACAGTATTGTCGAACTCCGCCCTATCATTGAAAGCACCATCAACATGGCCTGGAACGAAATCCGGCACCGCTCACGGCTCATCAAGGATTTCGCCGACGTGCCTTCCGTGAAGGCCAGCGAGACCAAGCTTGCTCAGGTCTTTCTCAACTTACTGATCAACGCCGCCCATGCGATACCCGAAGGTTTTGCTCAGAAAAACACCATTCGCATCACGACATCAGCCGAATCTGGAGACCGGGTCGTCGTGGAGGTCCGAGATTCGGGACAGGGTATCGAGCCAGAAAACCTCAGCAGAATCTTCGTGCCCTTTTTTTCGACCAAACAGGTTGGTGAGGGTACAGGGCTTGGGTTGGCCATTTGCCACGGCATCGTTACGTCTTTGGGCGGAGAGATCACGGCCGAAAGCACCGTGGGGCAAGGGTCTTGTTTTCGAGTTGTCCTTCCTGCTGCCAGCGCCGATGTGCCTCAAGAGACCAAGGCACCGCTGGCTTCCGTGGCTCACGAACCCCAGCGGTTTCGTATTCTCATTGTGGATGACGAGGTTGGAATCACGCATGCCTTGCGTCGCCTTTTCTCGACCGACCATGACGTCGTCGCCGCCACATCCGGAGATGAGGCGTTGCGTCTTCTCTCAGCAGACGAGGAGCCGTTTGATGTAGTCGTGTGCGATCTTCTCATGCCTAACGTGACCGGTATGGATGTTTTCGATAAGGTCACTCGGAATGATCCGGCCATGACCAATCGCTTCGTCTTCATGACGGGAAGCGCCTTCACTGCGCGGGCTCGAGGATTCGTGGAGAGAGTGACAAACATCTGCCTGCGCAAGCCCTTTGACCTGGACGAGGTGAGAAGGACGGTGCTTCACATGGCAGCCATGCAACATCTGCATAAGACTGTCTCTGCCAAACGGTGAGTCTGCAGAGCAATATGATCTGCCGTCGTTCTTGACGGGTCGGCGATGACCAGACATCTCCGTCGATTGCCGCCTATGTGTTGGCCTCCCTGCAGCAATTTCGAAAAAGCGGCGGTTTCGAACGTCAATGTTGCGCTGAGCTATACCTGATAAGGGCTAGAGCGTTTTGCGGATTCTGCTCTACGTATTTGGAGATCGATCGGCAATACAAACCGCCTCGCCATCGCAAACCCCGCCCCTCGGGAAAGGGGGTTTTCAGTTCAGACACGATCGCTGCAAGTGCGTCGCGGGCGGTGCGTAGACGGCGTGCCACGAGAAAGGCACCGTGGGCGATGGCCCTACTTCGACCAACCTCTGTGTGCTGCTGTGATGACTCGAGCCAACGAATGACGCCAGAAGGCCCAACAAAGATGCAATTGGTCTTGTCCTCGATTGTTAATCTAGGCCATTGTCTATTCGCTTGAGATGAAGAGCCAATCTTCATCAGGAGACTCAAATGTCCGTTGCTCTTTTTCGACTACGCTCCTCCGAATACATCTCTGACGGGAGGCTCGATGAGGCCGAGGCCAATACATTGGTCGACCTCGTTCAGGCAGCGCCTGTGGGTGCGAAGCGTAAAGCCCTCCTCGAAGAACTCCGCAAATTCGCAGAACAATATGCCGACATGTTTGTTGACGAAACTTCCAGGGCGGTCGTGCAGCGGGCTCTTTGTCCAGCACCTGCGTATGGTCAGGTAGCCTGCGAGGTCATCCACGAGCTTGCGCGTTTGTTTGCCACGGGGTTTGGGAAATGAGAGGGCCTCGATGACATGCCTCGCGTTGCCAGCTTCGATCCGGTCGCCTTGAGCTTCTGCCCAGTCGCGTGCGTCCTGGGAATGCTCGCCAAAGACGGCATGGGCCACTTCGAAAATGCGATGTTTGACGTGATAGAGATCTAGAATGAGGAGTGTCTTGAC
>MGST01000111.1 GCA_001798605.1 Deltaproteobacteria bacterium RIFOXYA12_FULL_58_15
CTCAGGCGAATCATTGCGAAAGATCCCAATCACCTCATGGCCCACGAGCTCTTGCGCGATGCCGCCAAAGAGGTGAACCGCCCCGACCAAGTGGCAGACCTCACTGCCAGCCTTTGCCAAATATACGTGAGCCTGGGCAACCTGGATATTGCAGGCGAGAGACTCGACGAGCTGATTCTCGTGGCGCCCGCGCACCCGCGGCGCCTTGAACTCGAAAGTCTTCTCGGTCGCAAACGCGCAGCGCAAACGAGCGAAAGCACCGACATGCTCACCCGGATGCGCAGTCTCATTGGCATGGCGCTGCTTATTGGCATCGCCTACGCCATGTCGGTCAATCGTAAACAAATCCGCTGGCGCATCGTTTTTTGGGGCATCGGCATGCAAGCGGTGTTTGCCGTGATTGTGCTGAAGACCACCCCAGGTCGGTGGGTGTTCGATTTGGCGCGGGACGTCGTCAACATAGTCTTAGGCTTCACTGATGCTGGCGCGCGGTTTTTGTTCGGAAAACTCTACGATGGCACCGGTCCCGGACCGACCAGCGGTCCGGTGCAATACTTGGATGGCACCACCGGCGATCCCATGCAGTTCGGTGCAGTGTTCGCATTTCATGTGTTGCCGACCATCATCTTCTTTGGCGGTCTGATGGCCATCCTATACCACCTGGGGCTCATCCAGAAGGTGGTCCGAGGCATCGCCTGGCTGATGACCCGCACCATGGGTACCAGCGGCTCGGAGTCACTCGCGGTGGCGAGCAACATCTTTGTCGGACAGACAGAGGCACCGTTAGTGGTCAAGCCCTACGTCGAGCGCATGACCCGCTCGGAGCTCATGGCGGTCATGACGGGAGGATTTGCCACAGTGTCGGGTGGGGTCCTTGCGGCCTATGTTCGCTTCGGTATTGACGCCGGACACCTCATGGCGGCGAGCGTGATGAACGCACCTGCCGCGTTCATCTTCGCCAAGCTGATGTTCCCGGAGACCGAGCAATCCGAGACGGCGGGTGGCTCCGTGAAAGATCCGCCTTCCGAGAGTGCCAATGTCATTGACGCCGCCGCCGCAGGCGCGAGCGATGGCTTGAAGCTCGCTCTCAACGTCGCGGCAATGCTCATCGCATTCATCGCGTTCATTGCCATGATCAACTTCGGTCTCGGCAAAGTTGGGGGCATTTTCGACTATCCACAACTGTCCCTCAAAGAAATCTTCGGTGTCGTCTTGTACCCGCTGTCGTGGGCCATGGGTGCGGATACGCAAGACTTGCTCAACTTCGGGCATCTGTTGGGCACCAAGATTTCGCTCAACGAATTTGTGGCGTTCGCCGACTTGGGGCATCTCAGAAATGAGGTCACTCCGCGTACCTTCACCATCGCAACCTATGCCCTGTGCGGTTTTGCCAATTTCTCGAGTATCGGTATTCAGATCGGCGGTATCAGCGCAATCGCCCCCAGCAGGCGCTCCGATCTCGCACGCCTTGGTCTGCGCGCTATGATTGCCGGTGCCGCAGCCTCCTGCCTGACAGCGTGCGTGGCTGGCCTGTTGTTGTAGGGGTCGGCACCAGATGTCAGGCCAAACGAAATGCCTGACCGCGGCCGTCTCGAACTGCTTCGACGAGGCCGAGCGCGACGAGCTCGCCTAGCTCTCGTCGAGCAGCGGCTCGGGTCAAACCACACTGCTCTTGAATAGTCTGCACCCCCAAGGTGCCGTAACGCCGCAACAGACGTAATGCAGTGCGGTGAGTCCCTCTGAGTTGCGGAAACTCAATTGCCCGGGGAAGCAGAAACGCAAAATTCTTGGGAAGAGTAAGCTTGAACCCTTCCTTGTTGACCACGACCTTGAAACGACTCGGACTGTTGGTTGCCTTCTCGAGTGACTTGAGAACAGCCTTCAGCTTCTTCTCGGGTTTGGCGGGCATCGGAGTACCGAAAGCTGCCTCATACACCCAGGCATTGGTGAGCGTCGCTGGAGCGGCAATGACCAGCCGATTGATGAGCTTGCGCATCTGCGGTGAATCGACATGAATCAGCACGCCACCGTCGACCAGCCGCTGGTTATCGACGTCGACAACGAGGTCGTAGTTGCTCTCGATCTGCAACCAGCCAATCTCTTCAGTCGATACCAACTTGTCACCGTCTTTGGTGCGCAAGGTGTTGCGTTCGCGAGGTGGCAGGTCGAGTTGCTCGAGAAAATGCAAAGCAATCTTCTGCCTGGCCTCCGGCAGTCGCTGCAATGCTGTAACCCATTTCGCGCGCCTCGCCATGACATCATCAATGTTCCCCGCGACTGAGGCCAAGCCTTCGCCAAGTCGCCACATGAGAGCTGTGGTGAGAGGTGCCAAGGCCTGCCCTGGGATCTCACGGAAACAACGTCCCGCCTGGTCGGCACGGCCGCGCCTGAGCAGGGCGACACCGGTCAACACAATCGCGCGAATTCGCACCTCGCGGATTTCGAGCTTCTCGGCCTGGTCGCTCACCTTGGGGCCGAGTCGAATGGCACCTGCAAGATCACCTGCGGCAATCAACGTACACAGGTGCGACTCGGAACAGTGCAATGCACCGAGCTCATCGCCAAGCCGGCGCAACGACTGCATCGCGTCTTTGGTGGCAACGACGGCGGCCTTGAAATCACCGTTGATGAGATCGATTCTTCCCTTGAGCTCACGGCACAGCGCGATGACACGAGTGTGTTTGATCTTCCGAGCAAGACCGCTCGCCTCTTTGACGCTGTCTGTGGCGAGCTCGATGTCACCCTCCTCGAGAGCAGCGTGGGCAATGCGATAGAGAGTGAGCGCTTCCTCCCGGCGATTGCCACCTTTGGCGAAAAGCCTTCGGGCCTGCCCGAGCTCGGCCATCGCCCTCTTGACATCTTTGCGCCGCAATCGAATGAGAGCGCTCTCGCGCAGGAACGAGGCGACACGGGGTGCCTCGACTTTGGGATCGAGGCGGGCAAGTGCTTCATCGACGGCCTCACTCGCCTTGTCGAGCTCATTGCAGGCAATCAACGAACGAATACGTTGGGCGCGAAGAATGTCGGTGATGTTGCGGGCACCACTGGTTTGCCACACTTCGATGACCCGTGCCAACATCGCCGCGGCTGTGTCGTGATGGCCCCGCCCAACCTCCAGCAACGCCTTGGCGGCAGCGAGGTAACGTTTGAGACGTCGACTTGGAGCTGCGCTCATCTCCCTTTCGACAGCGGCAATCCGCTTGGCCGCGTGGGTGAGATCTCCCACGTCGAGGGAGACCCAGGCCTCAGCGAGCTCAGCGACCTGCAAAAGATCACGATCGCCCCATTTCTCAGCGAGCTCGTGAAAGCGCACAAACGCAGCCTTGGCTGCTTCGAAATCACCTGTTTCACGATAGAGATCACCAATATATCCGTGACCCGTTGCCGCATGATACAGATCGCCCGCGGCCTCGAAAGCCTTGGCGGCAGCTTTGGCTTCATCCACAGCCTCGTCCAACCGACCAGAGAGCGCGTAAACCCGTGCCAACAGCCGGTGCAGCTCGCCCTCTCGTTCGAGGAATTTGAACTCCCCTTTGGTCATCTTGAGGACCTGTCGGGCCAGCTTCTCAGCGTCGACGATCTTGCCGATGCGCGCCATCGATACGGCCGCAAGGGTCGCGGCAGGAATCGCGAGGTCCGGGCTCACACCCGTCGCTTTGCGGACCCAATCATAGGCCGAAACGACCAATTTGTGCTCACCCATGCGGCTGTAAACATAGGTGAGGGCCGCATAGGCCCGAGATTTCGTCCAAGAATCATCTTCCTTGGCCAGCAGCTCCAGTTCATTTCTGACGGCAAAGACATTGCCCTGACGCATGCGCGCGCGCGCGGAGAGGAGCTTGAGTCGTTTGTCCATGGCTTGGGTGGCTGGAATAGCCGCCACGCTCTTGAGATAGGCCTCCAGAAATCCGAGGTCTCGGGCCTGCATCCACACAGTGGTAAGTGTGTCGACTGCTTTTTGCACATCGCCCGATTTCGCCAAGAGCTCCGAGGCACGTAGAGCCAAAAGGGGCTCATTGAATTTGGTGGCCCGTTCGATCAAATGTTTGGCAATCGTTTTGGCGGCGTTCTCGGATAGCTTGTCACCTGGGACCACCATCGAGCTCGCCAACAAATCTGTAGCATAGACGTCGCCGTCAATGAGGTTGAGCAAGCCACTCTTGCAGAGATTTTCGACCTGAACACCGTACAGTTTGGTGGCGACGATCTCGCTCACTGGCAAGCCCGTCCCGGACAGCCCAGCCAATATCTCCGTGCTCTTGCTGTCGAGTAATCCCTCGACAGCGAGAACTGCCTTGAACGCCGCCACTGACCGAGAAGACAGCCTCTCAAAAAATTTGGGCTCGGGCAGTCGATCTTGACCCAGCGCGAGCATGTAACGAAGTGTCAAGGCATGACCCGCGCAGCCACCGCGGGTGGCATCCTGGACTAAGAACTCCGCAGGTTCGCCTTTGACGCCAGACGCGCTCGCAACTTTGCGGACGTCATCCGCCGTGAGCGGTCCAACCCTCTCGATATGCAGGCGCAATCGATCGATAGCCGACAGCTCTGGCTCGCCGCGACCCGCACCGATCACTCTATATCGTCCCTCGTGGGTACGCACCGCACGCAGCAGTGACAGCAGTTCCTCGCGACGTAGGTTATGAATGTCATCAAGGATCAACGCCAACCGCTTGTTTTCCAAGAAGTCTGCTAATCTGGCGTAGGGATCGCCCTGTCGTTCGATACCCGAAGCACGTCCCGTGCCTGTTCGGGAGGACACTCGAGCCAGTATCGACGTGATCCCCTCGGCTGGCCAAAGCGGCAGATAGATTGCACCGCGCAGGCCCAACACCTTGGTTTCCTTGGCCAAACGCAGTATCAGGGTGGTTTTCCCAATTCCGGCAATGCCGCCGTACAGAAAAACCTGGAAATGCTCCAAACGAGCTTTGAATCGGCTGATGTAATCTTCCCTGCCAACAACGGCTGCGGGCGGGGTGGGGAAGTTGACGGGCATGAGTCTTGCCTGCACGTGCGAAATTTTTGGTTATTTCCTTATTATAAATAGTGGACAGAAATGCAATAATTCAACGCTTTTTGCGTGACCTTCAAAATAAAGTTGAACGAAATCAACAAGATGGTTTCATCCGTGGACAGACATGAAAATCCTGCAATGGGTCCAACTGTTCGTGGCATTCGCCAAGTGCTAGGCTGCATGCAATTCGCCGGGTGTTGCAAAGATGTTGGGTATTGCCACTATTTCTAGGAGTCCGTTGACCGATGGTTGCTAACGGCCAGGCCATTGCCAATGCCCTTGGGTGGCTCCGCAGCGCCCTTTGGCGAATGACCTTTGTCAACCTGACAGTGGCGTACGTTGCCGTGCTTGGTTTTGCCTGCGGCCTCGGCGTGCTCTTCGCCCAATGGGGGTATGCAAGTGTAGGACTCGGGGCGATCATAACAATGGCGTCCGCGGCGGCCATCGCCGCTATTTGGCTGATTCGCCAACGGGTTCCCGCTGACGCCGGAAGGCTGGAACAGGCGCGATTGGCGGAGAGCCTGGCACCAGAGCTCGGCACCGCCGCAACCTCTGCGGTCACCTTGTCGGATGATGTTGTTGATGGGGGAAGATTCTCAGCCGACCTGATCGACCTCCACCTCAAACAAACCCGGGCCGCCCTCGATGGAGTTGACTTCCCAGGCCGCCTGGAGCACCGACATCACCGTGCGCGACGGAACCTGCGCTGGCTACTTGCGGCCTGCATGACGTGGGCGATTGCCATGCTGTTGATTTGCGATGCGGGGCGAGCCCGCCTCGCCGCCCTGGTACTCGATGCGGGTGCCGCACAGACCAGCGACATACCACTCGCAGGCGACATCAGACTCACCTACCGTTATCCCGCATACACCCAGTTGCCACCCCGGGTCGTCGAGGGCGGCGATGGCAGCATGACTGCCGTCGCCGGCACTGAGGTTCTGCTCACCGCCACGGCCGACCACAAAGTGGAGGAGGCGCTCTTGCGCGTCACCGACATGTCTGGCGAGCCCATGCAAAGCGTGCCCATGACCGTCGACGGCCAGGTTCTCGCCACCCGCTTGTCTATCTTGCGCGACTCCCGTTATCACTTTGAGTTGGTCCAGGACGGCGATCGCATTGTCGAGAAAATGTCGCGACCCATTCGGGCCGCACTCGATGAGCATCCCGAGGTGCACCTTGATGCCCCGGCCTCCGATCTGATCCTGAAAGACGATCAAAACGTCGACATTCTCTGGCGCGCCAAAGATGACTTCGGTGTTGCTGAAGTGAATCTTGTGGTTGAACGGCTTGGCCAAGCCAACCCGCAAAAAATCCCACTGGCAACCAGCGAACAAACCGGCCAACGCCGCGAAGACCGTTATCGTTGGTCCCTGAGCGACATCAACTTGGCACCTGGTAACGATGTCCGTTTCTTTCTCGAGGCGTTTGACAACGACACCATATCTGGCCCCAAGCGCGCCGTCTCTGCCACCCGCACCCTGTCCGTCTTCAGTGCCAGCAAGCACCACCTCGAGCTCCTGGAACGGCAGCGGCAACTCCTCGAGCGCCTGGTCGACTGGCTTGCCGCTGAGCTCGTCGCGCCATTTTCCAAGACAGGAGGTGACCAAGCCATCGCGACCCAGCGATCTTTGGTGGCGACCATGGATCAAGTTGCGTCCGACTTCGCTGTCCTCATCATTGACCTGCGTGAAGACAAGCTGACCGGCGACGAGATCATCGCTGCCTTCTCCAATGTCGGCGATCACGTCGACTCCACCCGGAACCAACGTTCCAGGGACCTCACACGTGTGTCAGCACCTCTGGCGAAATCAGCAGACTTTAATCGTATGTTCGCGCACCAAATGGAGCAGATAGCCTTGCTCGAAAATGACATCATCTACCTCGACGATCTGTTGGCGTTGCAGCGCATCGACGAGCTCAAACGAACAGCCAAGGAGCTACTGAGCGCACAACGGAATCTGGCCGAGCTGTTGCAGCAGTACAAAGACACCCAAGACCCAGCATTGCGAGCTGCTCTAGACCAGCAGATTCGCGACCTTCGCTCGCGGATGATGGAGCTTTTGCAAAAGATGGCGAGCATCAAGCAGTCGTTGCCGGGCGAGTACCGTAATCTCGAAGCCGCTGCGATGAATGAGCTCGGCGACCAACTCGACCGTCTCGAGGATATGTTGCGCGAGGGGAATCTCGAGGCAGCCGCGGCCGAACTCGAGCAGCTCGCCAACATGGTCGAGAACATGATGAACTCCATTGACCGTGCGCAGCAAGAGCTCGGCACAGAGCGGTATGCTGAGCTGCGTGCAGAGCTCGCGGAGTTCGGCAAGGAGTTCCGCGAGCTCGAGGGGCAACAAAAGGCTTTGGCAGATCGAGCTGAAAAACTCGCTCAGGAGTACCGCCAAGCTGCAGTTGATCGTGCTGGCAAGAATCTCGATGCCTTCGTCAGCCGCGCTCGCAAAAAGGCTGCTCGCGCCCTCGAAGCGCTTGACGAGGTGGCCAACGCTCCGGAGATCTTTCCCCACACACAAGAAGAAATGGCACACGCACGGGAAAGGCTTCTAGACACCGACGCCCTCCTGGAGAACCGCGACTTCGCACAGGCACAGTCGATGGCGGAGCAGGCACAGGCCCGAGCGGAGACCGTCGAGAGCCTGATCGATCGGCAAATGCAATACAACTCCGACAACATCCGACGAAACCTAAGCAAGGCCAATCGTGCCAGCCGGGAAGCAAAAAAGCACACCCGCGAACTCAACGACATGCTCAAGAAGCTCTTCCCCCCGGCCAACGAAGTCATGTCGCAGAACCAACGCGAACAGATGCAACGCATGGCGAAAAAGCAGCGCAGCCTTGAGCGGCAAGCCGAACAGCTCGGCAAAAAGATGGACGGGCTCTCGGAGCAACTTCCACTCTTTGGTGGTGAACCGAGGGCGAGCCTCGACTCGGCGCAATCGGAGATGGGCCAAGGCGCAAACGCAATGCAAGCCGGGGAATTGCCTGGGGCGTCCCAGCACAAACGCCGCGCCGCCGATGAACTGGGGAAGTTGCGCGAGGCTCTGGAAAAGGCATCGCAAGGCCAGCAAGGCGGAATGCCACTGCCACTGGGGATGGGCGGTGGCCAGGGTCGGCCCGGTCGCGGCAACGACGGTCAACACTCCGAACCCGTCGAGATTCCCCAGGCAGACAAGAATCGCGCCGATCCGCAATTTCGCAAGGACCTGCTCGAGGCAGCCAAGCAAAAGGCACCCGACCGCTACGAAGGTGCCGTGCGCAAATACTACGAGGAGCTCATCCGATGATGCCTCTGCACAAAGGCAAAAAGGGCGGGCCCACGGGTTGGTCCCCGTGGCTGCTCGTGGGATCCGTCGCCGGTGCCATTGTGATCGCGGCGCCTGCTCGCGCCGCCACCGATGTCAGAGCGGTCTACGAGCTTCTCAATGACTGGCAGCTCGAAGACGCCCTCGCCGAAGCTCAAGCTCTGTTTGCGCAAGCGCCCGACGACCCCGAGGTGTGGATCATGGCGGCACACGTGCAGCATCAACGCGGCGAGCATCTGTCGGCCTTGTCCCTCCTCGATGCCGCAGCCCGCGCCGGTGAGACCATCAATGCTGGCTACCGTTCGTTGGTGGAGACCTCAGCCCGACTGCAGGCCAATGCACAGAGCGTCATGACGCCACACTTTGAAATCCGCTACCTCAACAAAGATGAAATCGTCGCCTACTATGCAGGTCCCATACTCGAGGCGGCCTACAGCAATATCGGCGGCGACCTCGACCTGTTGGCAGCAGAGCGCGGCGAGAGAATCCTCGTAGAGATCTATCCCGACGCACGGGGTCTCGCCGGGGCGACTGGTTTGACCGTCAAAGAGATCGAAACCAGCGGTACCATTGCCGTGTGCAAGTTTCATCGCTTGATGATCACGTCACCTTTGGCGACACTCAACGGCTATGATTGGGGTGACACTTTGGCCCACGAGTTCGTGCACCTGCTCATTTCCAAAAAGTCTCACGACACCATCCCCATCTGGCTGCACGAGGGCATTGCCAAGTTTTACGAATCCCGCTGGAAGGGCAAAGCCGGCGAGGCGCTGAATCCCTATTCGGAGAAGCTTTTGGCCGACGCCGTGCGCAAAAACGATTTCATTACTTATCAACAGATGCACCCGTCGATGGCGCTTCTACCCTCACAGGAGGCAGCGGCGCTCGCTTTTGCCGAGGTCTTCACAACCATTGAGTATTTGCGCAAACAGTTTGGCAATGAAACCATCCCCGAGCTTCTCGTGAAGAGCGCCGAGAGGGTCCCGCTAGAGCAGGCCCTGCATGATGTGTTTGGCATGGGTCTCGGCAAAATAGAGACGAGCTGGAAACGATACTTGAAGAAACGGCCCTTTCGAGAGATCGCCGGCGCTGCCCCTCGCAAGATCCGTTTGATTGGCAATGAAGACGAAGCCATTAAGGAGAATCCCCTCGAGACCATTGACGACCCAGCGGTGCACAAGTTTGCCCGCCTCGGTGAGCTTCTGCAACTTCGCGGTAAACACCGGGCTGCTGTTGTTGAATACGAGAAGGCTTACGCACGCGCAGGGGCAGCACATGCAACCCTTCTCAATCGACTGGCCCGCGCCTTTATCGAAACCGACCGCCTCGACGATGCGGTGCGACTGGTTGACAAAGCGCTTGCCGCCCACCCGAACGACGGCGATGCTCACCTTTTGGCAGGTCGCATTCGGCTGGCCCAAAACCAACCCGCGAAAGCCCGCGCCCATTTTGAAGCTGTGCGGCGGCAGAATCCATTCAACCCCGAGGTCCATGCAGCCCTCGCCAAGCTCTACGAACAAGCTGGGGACAAGGAGGCCGCAGCCAAGGCCACTCATTTTCTGGAGCTCGCGAGAAAACCGAGACCCTCTAAAGATTACGAGTTACCATCCCCCCCTGCGGGAAATGCTTTCGTATCACTGCTAAGCCCCAATTGGGGGCAGGTTCGCATCAACGGCGCTACGCCCATTGCCACTCCAGCCTGGCGAGTTCCCGTCGAGGCAGGTGAGCTGGCGGTAGAGATCCTCTCCGGCCCATCCAGCGGCACGCTACAGACCGTGATGGTGAAGCCCGGAGAATCCACCACGATGGTGTTGCACTGACCGATGATAGAGCGAGAATGGTGATCAGGTGCCGGCCAAGTAATTGCTGCTGTAGGCGATCTGCTCTGGGGTAAGGGCGTCAATCTTGATGCCCATGGTGTCGAGCTTGATCCTGGCGATCTCGGCGTCCTGCTCCGTGGTGATGTCATAGACGCCCGGCGCGAGGTCTTTGCCTTCCTTGGCCATGCGCATCATGCCCATGAACTGATTGGCAAACGACATGTCCATGACTTCCGATGGGTGACCTTCGGCGGCGGCGAGATTGACCAGACGTCCTTGCGCCAACAGATAAATGCGGCGGCCGTCCTTCATGGTGTACTCTTCGCAGTTTGGCCTGATGGTCCTCTTCGACTTCGACTGCTCCTCTAGATCAGGAATGGCGATCTCGCAGTCGTAGTGGCCGGTGTTGCAGACCACCGCACCATCGCGCATCTTGGCAAAGTGTTTGCCGGTGATGATGTCTTTCATGCCAGTAGCAGTGACGAAAACATCACCAATGGCTGCGGCCTCGTCCATGGTCATCACCCGATGGCCATCGAGGGTCGCCTTCAAAGCTTCCAGCGGATCAACCTCGGTGCAGACGGTGTTGGCACCCATACCTTTGGCGCGCGTAGCACAACCTCTGCCGCAGTGACCATAACCGGCAGTGACGAAGATCTTGCCGGCGAGCAAGATGCTGGTCGCTCGTATGATGCCGTCGAGAGACGACTGGCCGGTGCCGTACACATTGTCGAATTCCCACTTGGTGACGGCATCATTGATGGCGAGCACCGGGTAAAGCAGCTTGCCGGCCGCGCCCATGGCGCGCAGTCGATGCACGCCCGTGGTCGTCTCCTCGGTGCCGCCGAGGACACCTTTGGCGAGATCTTGTCGCTTCGTGTGAACCCGGATGATGAGGTCAGCGCCATCATCCAAAGTCAATGTCGGTTTGGGATCGAGGGTGCGATCGATAGCCCAATAAAACTCCTCGGTGTTCATGCCATGCCACGCGTACATGGCAATACCGTCGACCGCGAGTGCCGCGGCCACGTCATCCTGAGTCGACAGCGGGTTGCATCCCGACCAGAAGACTTCAGCACCGGCAGCCCGCAAGGTGCGAATCAAGACGGCTGTCTCTTTGGTAACATGGAGGCAACCAGCAATTCTTTGGCCTTTGAGGGGCTTCTCTTTTTCAAACCTGCCGCGCAGCGCCATCAACACCGGCATCCGACTCTCTGCCCATTCGATTTTGAGCATGCCCTGCTCGGCGAGTCCTGTGTCCTTAACTTTGTATGGCTCGGCCATCTTCCACCTCTTGGCAACAGTTGAGGTCGATGGGTGAACCACGCACACTCGACCATGTCAAGAGCGGACCGGCCTGCCCGACCTGTTCGCCTCTGCTATAGTGGCAGCCATGAGCTGGTCGGCATTCGCTATTGGCAGTCGATTTCGCATCATTCCCGAAGGTGCACCACGTTCGTTCGATGGCCGAATCGATCTGGTACTCGAGCGCGGGGCCTTCGGTTCCGGGGAACACGAGACCACCGCGAGCTGCCTCGAAACCCTCGGTCGTCTCGGAGACCTCCATGGTTTGGATGTTCTCGATTTTGGCAGCGGCACCGGTGTGCTGGCCGTCGCCGCGCTGCTCCGACACGCCCGATCGGCAGTGTTGGTCGATATCAACGCCGACGCCATCACCACAGGCATAAGAAACTGCGAACTCAACTCAGTCACAGAAAGCGCCACTCACGTTGTCGGCAGCATGGGAGATGTCCCACCCCGCCAGTTTGAATTGGTGATGGCCAACATCTATGGAGACATTCTTCTCGACGTGGCAGTGGACCTCGTGGGCAGAGTCTCACCGGGGGGCCATCTGATCCTGTCGGGAATCCTATGGCAAGACAACTTTCCTGTGCGAAAGAAATACGAAAGCCTCGGTTGTGAGCTGGTCAAGAACACGATGCTCGACGAATACAGCACCTTGTGGTGGCGGGCTCCCGGAGCCTAGGCCAACCTGGGCCTAGCTCTCGCGCACAACAACTCCCCTGGCGCGTCAAAACTCGCCGAGATCTCCCTTGGGAGCAGTCATCCGGTCAAAGCCCGGGAAAATCTTTTTTCGATTGACGGCGCGATAGGCTCGTCCGGCGAAAGCATCGCGGATCACCTCGGCGCGCACATCCGCCGGAAAATACTCTGGGTGGGGCTTGTCTGCGACGCGGGCGAGAAAATTGCAGAGCGGCTCGCAATCAAAACCGAGCTCGGCGAGACCTTTGCCAGCAAATATGTCTGCGCGGGTCTCTTCGTGCCGACAGATGTATTCGATCTCTTTGTGCGTGAGTTGTTTGCGCACCTGATACTCAGTCCAACGTTTGGGCCGGTGACCAACCTCGTGTGCCACCACACCCACGAGAACGTCGAGCACATTCTTGAACGCCGAGAGAAAACCCGCACCAATGTAGATGACGCCGCTGGAATCGATCATCGCAATCGTTCCATTGGCGAGCGCCAGTGCGTAGTCGCCCTCGGCGTCGCCTGCCATGCGCGCCAATTTGTTTACGTACTTTCTCAGCACCTCAAGCAAGTCAGCGAGCTCTGGGTATTCCGCCGCATCGAGGACCAACGGCTTGGACTTGCCGAACAGGGTTTGCTGCACCTGCTGGCCGACCGGTGCTGCCTCCCCCGATTTGGTGCTCGGCCATTGGGGCCCGAAGGGATTGAGCTGGGTGGATAGACCACCTTCGATTCGCCGTGACACCTCTCTAGTTTAAGGAGAATTGCCGAGTATCGCCAGCTCACGCGAGCTTCGCCCCTGCGAAAAACACTTTCGTTGGCAAAACCGCCTTGACATCGTAACGCAATGTATTACTTTACGCGTTGCGTCATTTACTGGCGGGCGATAGCCACATCAAAACATTGGAGGGAAACCATGACCACAGAAAAAACCAACGGCAACTGGATCAAAACCAAGATCGACGACATTGATGGACAAATCAGAGGTGTTGTCGAGCGCCTCGAAAACCAAAGCCGTGACATAGAGAAACGCGTGCGCGAGACGGAACTCGCGAAGACGGCCATGCGCCTTCAGAAGGATATCGAAAATCAGACCAGACGCTGGCAAAAAGAC
>MGST01000112.1:0-11232 GCA_001798605.1 Deltaproteobacteria bacterium RIFOXYA12_FULL_58_15
TGGCACACGAGATCAATAACCCGCTTGGTGTGATCCTCGGCTTCGCCCAAGGAATGGAGCGCCGCGTCCCCGAAGGCGATCCGCTACGTCTTCCCGTTTCGTCCATCGCGCGCGAAGCGATCCGTTGCAAGAACCTCGTTCAGGAACTGCTGACCTTCTCGCGCACGACGAAGAAGGCCACCGAGCCCGTGGATCTCAACACCGTGGTTCGTTCGGTCGCAGGGCTTTTGGAAAGCCGCGCGAAAACGCAAGGCATTCGTGTGCTTCAAGAGTTGGCTGACGGCCTGCCCGTGATCATCGCGAACAACACCCAAGTGCAACAGGTACTCGTGAATCTCGCCAATAACGCCATGGATGCTATGCCTGCCGAGGGACTGCTCACGCTGCGCACACATCAGGACGGTCATAGGGCCGTGATCATGGAGGTCGTCGATACGGGCACCGGGATCCCCGAGGAGATCCGTTCGCGGGTTTTTGACCCCTTCTTCACAACAAAAGAGGTCGGAAAAGGCACGGGCCTCGGCCTGAGTCTCATACACGAAATCGTTTTCCAGCACGGGGGCTCCATTGATGTTCAGAGCGAGGTCGGCAAGGGGACGACGATGTGTGTCCGGTTTCTCGCTGCCGCAGTGGGCCAACCATGACCGAGCAGGCAAGTACAGGCATCAAGAGCATTCTGCTCGCGGACGACGAGCAGGGCTTCCGCGATCTATTCCATTTCATCTTTGAGCCACTCGGATACGAGGTCGTTACTGTGAGGGATGGCCAAGAAGCTTTGGATGCTGTTCGTGGAAGGCACTTTGATCTGGTCATTCTTGACGTCCACATGCCACGGATGGGCGGACCCGAAGCTCTTTCTGCCTTGCGTGAGATCCGCCCGGACCAGCGAATCATCATTGTGAGCAGCCGCTTTGACCCAACGGCGAGCTTCGAGATCGAGGCAGTGCGGACAGGGGTTTCGGACTGTTTGTTCAAACCGATGGAGATCGATGAACTCATCGCGGCCGTCGAGAAGGCTCTCCGTCAATAGAGGGTGCGCCATGGACACAAAAGCGACCGTGCTGGTCATCGACGACGAACCTGGAATGCGGGACATGCTCGCGTGGGAGCTGACCCAGGAAGGCTTTGATGTTGCGACCGCCGAAAGCGGGATGGCTGCCGTCGAGGCCATGAAGAAACGCAAGTTCGATCTCGCAGTGACGGACCTCAAGATGCCCGGCATGGACGGTGTGGCAACCATCGAGGCATTGCGGGCTCTCGATCCTGACATCGAAGTCATTGTCGGGACGGGCTATGCGTCCGTGGAGACTGCAATCGCCTGCATGAAGGGAGGAGCCTACGACTACATTCAAAAGCCGTATGACCTGAATGAATTGAGACTCCTGTTGGAACGCGCTATGGAGAAGAGTCATCTTCAAGGCGTCGTGGCACTCTACGAAGCCAGCAGGGTACTGCTCGCGACCCTGAACCATCCCAATCTCGTGCAACTGGTGCTCAGCCTGGCCCAGAAGGTCCTTCGAGCTGACGACACGGCCCTGCTCTTGTCGGAATCGGATACGACCCGTTGTGTGGTGCATGGACTGACCGGCGATACGGCCGACGTGGAGGCCTGGGTTTCAGATTTGACTCGGGACACTTTGCATGGAGGTACCCCCCTTTGTGTGCCTTCTTCGGCCATGCCTGAAATCCCGGCGGCGTTGGTCGAGAGAGGATATGTTTCTGCCTTGATCTATCCGCTTACGGCCCGTCGTCGGGCATTGGGCTCCCTCGTTGTTTTCCGCCGGACAGGGTCTGTCGCTTTTGTTCTATCAGAGCTCCAGAAGGGAATGGTGTTTGCGCATCAGATCGCTCTCTCTCTCGACAACGCCCGTTTGTACGACGAGTTGGAGGCGAAGATCGGTGAGCTTGTCGCCACCCGTGAGCAACTCGTGCAAGCCGAGAAGATGGGACTGGCCGGACGGCTGGCCGAAGTGGTGTCGCACGAGATCAACAACCCGCTCGCGGCGGTCCGCGGGAGCCTGGAGGCGCTGCGCGACTACTCCACGACCGTCGGTGCTTTGTGGCTCGCAACCAAATCGGCTGCCCTCTACCTGCAAGAGCAATCGTGTCCCATCGCCGGTGAGCACGCACGAGGTCTTCTCTCCATTGTCGGAACCCGTGGGCACACGGAAGGCATGGTTCACGATATCGCAGAGGTTATTGATGACACTCTGGACGGCGTGGAACGAATCGCAGATCTGGTTTCTGGCTTTTCTCGCTTGGCCAAGACGAGTGGGGTCGCCCCGTCTGAGGTAATCGATGTCAACGACCTCGTCAAAGAGTGCCTTCGAGCCCCCCCGACTGAATCGGAGCACCCTATCCGCACAACGTTTTGTGCCAACCCTCAACAGTGCCGCACGGTTGCGTGCCGAGAGGATGTCAAGAATGCATTGCTCAATGTATTGGACTACCTGCGCACGGTCGGGCCAGGCCGTGGCACACCGGCAGCAGGCATTTCCCTTTGTGTGAGCGTCCAAGAGGGACGGCCCTGCGTTCTGATCTCAGACGAGTCTCTCGTGATACCCATTGACGAACGGAGAAGGATCTTTGATCCCCACGTTGAGATAGATACGCGGCGCGGTCGGACCATGCGCATGAATATCAGTCTGGCACTCGCCCAACAGATGCTCGCCTGCAGTGGCGCTGAGATCTCTGTCGATACGCAAAACGACGAGGGTGTCCATTTCCGGATCCGTTTTCCTGCGGAAGAACGGTTGGAGTGACTCATGGGCGCCTCTTTCCTAGTCGCAGACGACGAGCCGGGCATTCGAGACATACTCAAGTGGGAGCTCGAAAGCCTGGGGCATGAGGTCGTGCTCGTCTGTGATGGTTCGGCCGCAGTGGCTCGAGTTCAGAAGTCCGAATTCGATGTTGTCATCTCCGACGTTCGCATGCCTGGTCTCGGTGGCATCGACGTGCTCAAAGCGACAAAGGAGGTTGCGCCCGATACCGAGGTCATCATCGTCACGGGCTTCGCGGATTTGGATGCTGCGGTAGAGTGTGTGCGCGGAGGGGCATTTGATCTAGTCCAGAAGCCCTTCGATGTGAACGGCCTGCTCTCCATCATTTCACGAGCACTGGAGCACCGGCACCTGCGCGCAACCCATGTGCTATACGAAACCAGTCAGGCGATTCTTGCAAACCAAGAACCTCAACGATTGCCGCAACTCGTGGTCGACATGGCAATGAAGGTTATGGTTGCCGACGATGTCTCGCTCATGATTCCTGATGCGAGTAATCGGTTGCATGTGGCGTACTCCAACGGCTTGTCGTCCTCGGTTCGCGCGGAAGTGCAGATCCCATTGGGGGAGCGAGTGGCGGGTCGAGTCGCGGTCGACCGCAAACCAGTGTTGATTCCCAACGGTTTGGACAGCGACTCGACCTTCCATGACGTCCCCAGCTACAGACGAGTTCGTTCCAGCATTGTGTATCCACTGGTGGCTGGTGACCGCTTGGTGGGGGTTCTCAACATCAACCGAACAGTGAACCTGCGTCCGTTCCGGCAACAGGATCTGGAGCGTGCGGCGACAGTCGCTTCTCAGGCCCTACTCGCGCTGGAAAACGGGCGTCTCATCGGCCAAATGGTGGCGTCGGAAAGACTGGCTTCCGTTGGACAGCTCGCGGCCGGTGTGGCCCACGAGATCAACAACCCGGTGACCTATGTTCTTGCCAACCACGACTATCTTGGTGAGAAGGTAGACACACTGTTGCGAATGGGGGCGCTCATTGACCAAGGCGCAGACATTACGATGTTGCGCGAGAATTGGGAGCGTGCGGGAGGTCAGACGTTTCTCGCCGACTTTCGTCAGGTCCTCGGTGAAGCCGAAGACGGAGCTACAAGGATCCGAGATATCGTGCGCGATCTCCGGGCACTTGGGCGACGCAATGACGACAAGCATGTGCCTGTTGATTTGAACGAGGCGGTTCGTTCTGCGCTCCGTATCGCGGGTGCCGAGCTCCGGTCGCGATCAAATGTTGTAACGAGGCTTGGCGATGGCGTTCAGGTGATTGGTAGCGCAGGCTGCTTGTCCCAGGTGTTCATCAACCTGTTGGTGAATGCAAGCCAGGCGGTGGGCAGCCAATCAGGTGGGAAGCGCGATATCGTGGTAACGACCGGCCGAGAGGGCGACCGAGTGATCGCCAGTGTGAGCGACACGGGCCCGGGGATTCTGCCCGAGAATCTTCCCCGCATCTTCGAGGCCTTCTTCACGACCAAAGATCCAACTGCTGGAACTGGCCTTGGGCTGTGGATTAGCCACGAGATTATTCGCAACCACGGTGGCGAAATGCACGTCGGGTCACCGCCGGGAGGTGGTGCAACGTTCACTGTCGTATTGCCGACGCCGGGTGGCTCTCTGGCAACATTGGCCGGCAGGTGAAGACATCGGCGCGGCGGTCGCTGCAGCCAGCCATGGATCGTGCCGTGCGATGGGTGCTCATCGAGCAATTTCGCCAACCTGTTCGGTCGAACGTCCTCGGGATGCTGTCCTCCGCCAACCGAAATATTTCTTGCTGACAATCCGTCTGGGATCGGCACGCAATGTCCAAGAGCGTGCGCTCTGCGGGAATGAGGATGCGGGAGTTGTAGAGCCATTGGCGTGCGTCTCGAACAGTTCGATCGGCAAGGTACTCCTTGCCGTCGTCCGCAGTTGTGTCAGCAATACGCGTCTTCGCCGCTCGTTCTGCGGATGAAAGGCAGCAACCTGGACTGCCCACTGTTGGTGCTCGAAGCGGGTGCGTAGGATCGAGCGCATCGAGGGTTTGCACCCCAACTGCCCCGTCTTGAAAAAGGCGGTTTCCGGCCGGGCCTCTCGTCCTAGTCCTCACGCAGAGCGGCTGCCTCTTGTGGGGTTCGCTCACGCATGGACAACGCGCCCGAGATACACTTTTTGACGCAGATGCTGCAGCCGACACAAAGCTCGGGGTTGGTGGTCGGGTGGTTGTTCTTGTCCAAGGACACCGCCAGGTACGAGCAGCGGGTGCAATTGCCACAGCTCACACATAGGTCATGGTTCGACACCGAGATCTTCTTGGTTGCCGGCAGATCCATGAAATCGGTGACCGGGTTTGGCAGAGCGATACCAATGAGGTCTTTGACCGAGGCGATATTGCGCGCCTTCATTAGATGGCTGAGGCCGCTGTTCAACTCATCGATGATGCCGTAGCCATACTTCATGCAGACGGTACAAAACTGTACGGTCTCGGCACCAAGGGCGAGAAAGTCGGCGGCAGCCTTGTAGTCCATGGGACCACCGTTGCCGGAGACAGTGACGCCGAGTCCACTGACCTTGGCGAGGGTCATGTTGCTGATGGGGGTGACGCCTGCGCCGCTCATGCCAACGATGACCCCTTCTTCCCATTGCTTGCCACTCTTGGGGCGAAATCCTAAAGACGGGAAGGTGTTGGCCAAGGTCACGCCCGCCTTGTGCTTGGGATAGCGATCCAACAGCTCCTTGATGGCCAAGACGATGCTGGCCACTGAAGTGACCGCAGCCGTGAGCTTGAACAATTTGGGGATGTTGGGGTCGCCGGCCTTGAGCACCCACTCGATGATTTTCACTGTGAGTGCGGCGTTCTGCGACACGATGTCGCCCTCAGTGCCGTCACCCCCCTGGGGGCAAGAGAGACTGTACTCGTTGCACATGGAGCCCGCGCTCTCGAGCTTCGTGGTGTTGCTCTGCCACACTTTGGCGTCTGCCTCGTCGTTACCTGAGACCGGGCCGCCGGTGGATGCTGCAACCAAGCGGTCGGGGAACTCCTCGGCGAGCTTTTCAATTTCGTGGCACACCCGATCTAGGGGATGCCCCGAGACATTGTCGCAGTTGGCCCAGGTGCTGGGGCTAAAGGAGAACATGTACTCGCTGGGGATATGAATCGGCACATTGTCGAATGCTGTTTTCATGATGCCGCCAGCCCAACCGGCCTCGAAGGCCCGGCGCATTTGCGCATAGCCATCGGTCGGTGGTGCCGCTGACAGCAGAAACGGCCCAGGCAGAGTTTTGCCAAAGAAATGGGTGTCTAGTGACACTGGGAAGCGTTGGAACCCGGGCACGGTGACGGTGCTCTTGTTCTTCGCTTTGGGCTTGAAAGATTCGCCTTGGAGCTCTGCATGGGCCGCCCAGGCGGCGTTCTTGCCGGAAGCCACAGCTTGAACCACAGTGGAGGGACCCAGGTCGCAGTCCCCAGCGACCAAGGTCTTGCCATTGGCTTTGATTGACGGCCGGTGGCCGATGGCGATGATCACGTGCCGGATGTCGCTGCGTTTTTGCTCGCTGCCCGGAATATCGGAGCAGGCACCAAGATCAAAGGGTTCGGCGGGGCCTGTGGCCTTGTCTAGAGACGTTCGTTCCTTGGGATAGGTGATGCGCAGGGTGTCGATTCCCGTGACGCCCTTGTCTGACGCTTCGATCTTGGTGAGACGGGTCCGACCATTGACGTGGATGCCATACTCGATGAGGTCATGCCGCTCTCGCTGCGCGAGCGGCATCTCTGCAAGTTTCTCGAGGGCAAACATCTCCACCCGCTCGGCACCGCGGACTCTCGCGGTGACAGCGCAGTCACAGGCCACTGCACCGCCGCCGACCACGGCCACGGCCCCCTTGAAGTCGAAGTTTTCCGGGTGAGAGAGGAAGTCCCAGCCGAACACCGCCGCTTGTTCACCAGCGATACCCAGGTGAATGGGTTCCGTGACACCCACGGTGACAATGACGCGATCGAAGCCTTTGAGAGTGCTCGGGTCGTCTATGGCGCGCCGTGTGTGCAGGGTGATTCGCTTGGAGTCGAGCAGCATCTTCACATCGGCTTCGAGGACCTCAGGGGGCAGGCGATGGGGAGGGATGAGGTTGCAGGCACCACCGGCTTTGTCGGTACGCTCGAAGATTTTCACCGTATGCCCGAGACGGGAGAGGGTGAACGCCGCTGCGAGGCCGGCGGGGCCGGCACCGATGACCGCGAACTTTTTGCCGCTCTCGGCTGTGGGCTCTTTGATGTCCGGGGGTAATCCGAGCTCGCGGGCGCGGCGTACCAACGTCTCTTGGACGTCTGGGATCTGAACCGCACGGTCAAAGTTCAATCTTGAGCACGCGGCCATGCAGTGGAACTCTGGGCAGACCGCACCACACACGCCACCCATGGGGTTGTGGCTGAGAATTTCGCCTGCAGCCCGCTGAATGTCGGAAGGCTCACCAGTTTTCGCGGCCATGATGAAATCGGCGGGCGAACAATGGGCCGGACACGCTTCCTTGCAGGGCTTGAGCTCGCAGAACTCGCACTTTTCGATTTCGGCGGACAGTTGGGCTTGGGTCAGCAGGGTCATGACTTCCTCTCAGATGCTCTGAAAACGTTTCCAAGTTTGCGGGGTGAGCTTGGCGGCGCTCTTACTGATGTCGTGCAGGTTGAGGGTCTTGAGCTCCCGCGCCTGCATCAGAACCTTTCCGGCACAGATGGTGGTGTGAACACCTTCTGCCGCCACGCCAAAGAGAATGTGGCCAAAGACGTTGTCGGCGCTCGCAGGGGTGAAGGGCGTGTAGTCGGCAATAATGATGTCGGCCGCAGCCCCCTCTTTGAGGACGCCGAGCGTCTTGCCAAAGTAATCGCTGGCAATGGCGGCATTGTTCTCAAACAACATGCCCACGGTCTCGCCCCAACCGGTCGCGGGATCGGTGACGACGTGGTGGCGGATGAACAAGGACGCGCGAGCCTCCTCGAGCATGTTGGACGTCATGCCGTCGGTGCCGAGTCCCACCCGCACCTTCTTCGCGAAGAGCTTGGGCACGTTGGCACACCCGACCGCGTTGTTCATGTTCGACTGCGGATTGTGGACAACGGTCGTTTTCGACTCGGCGAGCATTTTGATCTCGTCATCGTCGATGTGGATGCAGTGAATGGCCATCGACTTGGGGCCGAGTCCGCCGGCCTCGGCGAGTCGGGCGATGACCCGCTTTTTGTACTTCCTCAGGGAATCATCCTGGTCTGCCTTGTCCTCGGCGACATGTATGTGCAACCCCGATCCGTACTGCTTAGCGAGGAGGATGCAGGCGTCGAGGGTCTGTGGACCCACGGTCATTGCCGCGTGAATGCCGACGAGGCCATGCAACATCCCATTTGACGCTTTGCAGTGTTCCAGCCAGTGGCGATTCTCATCAATGCCCGCTTGGGCACCTTTGGCACCATTGCGATCGGTCACCTCGTAACACAACGAAGCGCGAATGCCCGCACGGGTAATGGTGTCGCCGATGCGGCCGAGACTGCCAAGGATGGCATTGGGGCTTGCGTGGTGGTCGAGGATGGTCGTCGTGCCCGAGCGGATGCAGCGGGCCAGGGGAATCAAGGCACTGTACTCGACGTCATCGAGGTCGAGGGCGCGATCGAGCTTCCACCAGAGTTTCTCCAAGACCTCGACAAAGTTCTTGGCCGGCTCGGCGGAGATACCGCAGGCGAAGGTACTATAAAGGTGGTGATGCGCGCAGATGAGGCCAGGCATGATCACCCGCCCCCCAGCGTCAATGAAGGAATTCGCTTTCCTCTTTATCTCAGCGGTTTTGCCCACTTCGACGATCTTGTCACCACAGAACAGGACAGCGCCATCGTCGATGACCTGACCGGGGTTGCCGAGGGTGAAGACGACTCCGTTGCCAACGGCGATCATTTCGCTCATGCAGGTTACTCCAGATAGGTTGTCTGGGGCACCACTGTAGTCTCGCCTGGCCGCCCCTTTCAAGGTGGGATGGTGACGATCTCCAGTTTTTGCTGTGGAATATCACCGTTCCTATGGCTGCAGAGAAGCAATGGCCGATTGAACCGCACTCATGGTCGGCCGTTCGCTTGGGTCTTGGGCCAACATTCGCGCGAAGACGTTGCGGAATGGCTCGGGAACGTCATTCGCGAGTCCATTCGCGTCTAGTTGACGAACGCGGTTGAGCGCCTCGGTGGGACTCGATGTGACGATGGCGCGCTTGCCAGTAAAGACCTCATACAGAAGTAGGCCGGTGCCAAAGACGTCGGTGGCAGTGGAGGGAGGTGAGCCGGTCGTTTGCTCCGGTGCCATGTAGGCAGGGGTGCCGCCGATGATTCCGGTCGGCACGGGCTGTGTTCCATCGTCGTAGGAGACGCGACGCGCCATACCAAAATCCGCAACTTTGGCGACCCCTTCGTTGTCGAACATGATGTTCGCTGGTTTTACGTCCCCATGGACGACGCCAGCGGCGTGAGATGCAGCCAGGCCAGCGACAATCTCCCGGGCAATGCGAAGGGTCGTGCTGCGTGGCGGTTGACCCGCGAGTTGTTCCGTGAGGGATTTGCCCGGCAGATACTCCATGACGATGAGTGGAACACCTGCGGCATCAGCCACGGCAAAGATGGTGCAGATGTTCGGATGGGAGAGCTTTGCCACAGATTTGGCCTCCCGCAGCGCAGCACGACGAGTATCGCGGGAGGTGGTGCGGCCGATCTTGATGGCTACTGTGCGATCGAGGAGCAGGTCGTAGGCGGAGTAAACCCAGCCGAAGCCACCTTCACCGAGAAGCTCCTCGACGCGGTAATGGTCGAGAACGCGTCCCTTGCGCAAGTCGAGGCGAGGGTCAATCGTCCCATCGGCGCGGGTCCAGCCGGGCCCACACAATCCGCCGGCACGCAGGGCATCAATGACCCGTAGAATTTCGTCAGCGTTGCGTCCGATGTTGAGGTTGTGGACAACGGCGTACTGCAAAACTCTGTTTGGGTCGATGAGGAAGAGGCCGCGGCCTGCAACCTTTGCGGAGTCGACGAAGACCCCGTACCGCGAGGCGACATCGCCGTTGGGGTCGGAGCCTAAGGGAAAGCGCAATCCGGCGACGCCACCTTCAATGGCGGGGGCGGCGAGCCAGGCCTGATGGCTTTCGACGGAGTCAACGCTCACCGCGAGGACATCGCATTCGCGATCGGTGAAATCATCGAAACGGGTGGAAAAGGCCGCGAGCTCTGCGGGACACACGAAGGAGAAGTCGCGGGGATAGAACATCAAGAGTAACCAGCGCCCACCGTGGGTGCCGAGGCTCGTTGTCTGCAGCTCCGTCGGTGAGGGGCCGATCGCCTGGATTTCGAAATCTGGCGCCGGCATGCCGACTTGCGCTGTTACAATGGCGGCCATGATGGCAATCATCGCCGCAATTGTGGGGGCAATCAAGATGTGATGACCACCACACCGACGTCGGCGTTGGGCATCGACCGTGTGCCTGTGGGATGCGACGATGAGATACATGGGTGTGTTGGACCGTAGATGCCATCATGGCCTCTACCTTCCCGGCCGAGCTGGTCCGAACAGAACGTTTTGGTTCGCGCCACTGCTCATCACGCACCCGTTCGCCGGATCGTGGTAAGACAAACCGACCCGATGGATGTGGACGGAACCCGGGGAGTCGGGAGATAGAACCCGAATGCGCAGCTCGAACTCGCGCCGATCGCCTTCGCGCATCGAGCCGAGGTCCGCTCTGAATCCCGCTCGATCCTTGATGGCTCCCTCGCCTTTGACTTCCAGACTTTCGACGAAGCGGGGAACCCTCATCGCCAGCTTGGTGGTCTGGGCAATCAGGCGGGTGGCACCCTCTTTCTCGGGCGCGGGAGCAGACACGACAATGTGGACAACGCTCTCGGTATCCTGCCCCACTCGAAAATGGAACATGGGCTTCATCTCGACATCGAGCCGGAGTCGCGACGGCTTTTCACATTCGGGTCGTTTGAACGCCGCAGAAACAGGCGCTTCACTGGCGGGTGGTATTGCCGACTCGGGACTATGTTGCACGATCGGGGCGGATTGTACATTCGCGTCGTTCGGCGGCTGCGGCCTTGGCCCAACTGGCTTCGATGCGCACGCCGAGAAAGCGCACGCAACTGCCGGGATCAGAAATGCTGCGGCCCGAGATTGTTGAGAAGCGGTCATCCGTCAACTCCACAATTCATTCTCCACAGGGTTTGTTGAAAACCTTTGATCGACATTGGTCATTTCTGGTCAATGCTTGTAACAGATTTTCTCTCTGAGGCACCATGCTGAACTGAAGGGGGTAATTCATCGAATTCGTGCTTTCCCAGGTCGCTGTCGAGTCGCGCAGGGGGCATCGTTGGATATGAGTTTGGAAATCTGGGTGTCCTTGAAACGGTGCATGCGGCCGCGGGCGGGTGACGATCGGCAACAAAGGAGAGCATGAGTCGATGCACGAA
>MGST01000112.1:11312-11761 GCA_001798605.1 Deltaproteobacteria bacterium RIFOXYA12_FULL_58_15
GCAAGGCTAATTTCGACACCATGGAGCGCCATCTCAAGCGATACGAGGGTCTGCTGGTCCAACTATCGGAGTTCAAGGACCAACCTTCTACAGAAGCGCCACCCCACCACCCCGAGATCGAGGCCGAGCTTCGCGGGCACGGGGCGCAGATGGTCAAGGTCGCCCAGGACCTGGTGAACGAAGAGCGCCATTCCGTGAATACGATGCTCCTGATGTCCCAGCGTGTGCCGATCGCCTTCCTCGTGGTGCTGTTCTTTCTCATCATCTACATGACGAACTTCCTGACCCGCCAGATCCTCCAGCCACTGAACCGTATGATGCAAGCAACGCGCCGGATCGCTGATGGCGATTTCACGCCCATCACGCCGAGACGGCGCTATCGCGATGAGTTCACCGACCTGGGCCTGGCCATGAACCACATGATGTCACAGCTCACCCACCGGCAGGCG
>MGST01000112.1:11826-12837 GCA_001798605.1 Deltaproteobacteria bacterium RIFOXYA12_FULL_58_15
GAACAACCCCATCAACAACATCATGCTCACGGCCTGCATGCTGGCGGAGGACTACGAGAGCCTACCAAGCGAGGAGCGACTCGACATGACCAACGACCTGGTGGACCAGGCCGAACGCGCCCAACGCATCGTACGCAACCTCCTGGACTTCGCTCGCGAAAGCGAGATCAAGACCGGGCTGCTCCAGATCGATGGTCTCCTCGAAGAGACCTTGAGGCTCGCCTCGAACCAACTGAAGCTGGCGAAAGTGACGGTGAAGAAAAGCTATGCAACCAACCTGCCAAGCATTCGTGGGGATCGCCAGCAGATCAGCCAGGTTTTCCTGAACCTCGTACTGAACGCGATCGACGCCATGCCCAAGGGGGGGAGCATGACCGTGTCGACCTTTGCCGCGACCGAACCCGACTTCCTGGAAGTGGAGTTCACCGATACGGGCTTCGGAATCCCCGAACACATCCTACCACGGGTCTTCGACCCGTTCTTCACCACCAAGCACACGGGCAAGGGCACGGGCCTCGGGCTGTCGGTCTCCCTGGGCATCCTGCGCGAACACGGCGGAGACATCCGCGTACTTAGCCAGACCGGGAAGGGCACCACATTCACTGTCGTGCTGCCAGTGGCCAAGGTCCCAGTCCGGATAGAGGAGGGGTCAAAAGGGATATCGGGCGGTGGGGTCGTGCAGACACCTCTTTAGAGTGCCTCAGAGCCACCCCTCCCCCCCAACCACCCCAGCATCGCCTCCGCCACGCTCTGGGCCAGCATCCGGCGCCCGAACTCCGTGGCATGTCCGAAGTCGCCATAGCAGCGATCCATGAACACCTGCTCGTAGGGCATGCGGCGCAGCGCGTCCTCGAAGCGCGCCTCGTTGTCCACGAAGACGATGCCGCTGGGGTCATCGAAGAGCAACTGGAGGGAGGAGAGGGGCCGTCGGGGGTACTGCATGGCCACCAACAGCACCCCTCGGGCACGCAGGCTCTCCCACAGCCGCAGATAGTTGGAGCGGGTCATGAG
>MGST01000113.1 GCA_001798605.1 Deltaproteobacteria bacterium RIFOXYA12_FULL_58_15
CGCCACCTTCGTCTTCCTCAGTCCTAATCGCGATGAAGCCCAAGCTTTCGATAAACGACTGCGAAGTCCACAGCTTCGACGCCCGGCTGCCCCTGCATCGCGTGTTCCTGGTCCCTGAGCATATCGACAACCTTGGTACGGCCCGCCTTGGTCTTGACGGCCTCGCGTGGCGTCTTGCCTTTCAACGCCGGCAGACGTTTGTCGATCCAGGATTCGATGTGCTGCTGCATGAACGGTCCGAGAAGCTGAGCCTGCACATCGGCTGGAATCTCATCTCGTGGCTCGTGCCGCTTGGGGTTCTTGGCCGCCTCGGCCAGAGCGACATCCAGATCCTTAATGGAGTCCACGCGATGTCGGGCAATGCCCTCAAGATACTCTTTGAGCATCTCCCGTCCCCGTTCGAGCCGCTCCCGTGACTTCGTCTCCAGGACGAGCCGCCGGCCATCAACGCGGATGGTACCGAGGCTTAACGGTCCAGCCCCGAGTTGTTTGCGACCCTTGCGGTCGACCCAGGTGAATCCGTCGTTGTCGTCGTTGATATTCGGATGGGCCGCGAGCTTGGCCTCGACTGCTGCCGCGTCGCTGACATCGAAGATGGCCTGGCAAAAGACAATATCCTTGCCGTCCATCGTGACCATCTTGGGTGGCCGCCAGCTGGCGAACGCTTCGCGGAGTGCCATCTGTGCCGCCGGAGCGGTTTCCCGAAGCAGGAGCTTGTCTGCGACACCAGGTCGTGCTTTCCGGAGACGACGAAGCTCCTTGCTGATCGCCTTGAGAGTCAACTCCCGGTGGACCCGAGGCACTCCGCAGTTTGGCCCGGTCATCTCGAAGTGGTCGCCCAACCAGACCACCCAAGCCAACATCAGGTCGAATTTCTCGAGCGAGTGCGTTGCCGATTTTTCTCGTACGAACAAACGCTCATTGGTCGCGAGGTCGAGAAGATCGAGGCCCGCATCGACCTCAACAGTCTGCACCTCAAAAAGAGAGAACCAGGCCGTGTCCCTGAGCGCCTGAAGAGCTTCGGCCTCATCGCCTCGAAGACTCGAGCCCTTCTCTCGTAGAAAGATGTCGATGGCACGGTCGCCGTCAGCGTTGGGATGACCGTAGGCGATGTAGGCAATATTGAGTGCCTCTTCCCATTCACCAACTTGGCGTTTGGGCCCGGACAACTTCAAGAACGCTTGCCCAAATCGGAGCTTGTCCTGAAACGAGAAGTCGATCAGCTTCTTGACCGCCATTTGATACGCATCCGGCCCTGCTGACGTCCGCAGGAACGAGCAACCAACCGGGCACTTGATTTCCTTCTTCTGGTGTTGGCCGCAACAGCGCGGGCACACAGTGCCTTTGAGGGCGGGGCACGGCCGTTTGGCACCGCCACCCCCACAGTGTTTGCAGGTTGCCATGGCGGAGAAGCTATAACGGTTAGACTTGGGACTGTCCATCGACCCGGCTCGGCGTTGGTGATACCAGAGCACAATAAGTCAACGAGGTGCTGCCATGAAACAAGACATTGACCTCACCCGCCTGACCGAAGACGAGCTCATTGCGCTCAACCGCCAGGTTGTCGAGCGCCTACGGTTCCTCCGCCAGACCCGGTCCTACCAAGCGATGGCCGCGTTCAACATCGGGGACACGGTGTCGTTCACCCCCGAGGCTGGCAAAATTGTCGTGGGCACGGTCGTCAGGCTCAACCAGAAGACCGTGACGGTCGTGACGAAGGATGGGCACAACTGGAGGGTGGCACCGTCGTTTCTCTCCCGGACCACCGATGCCAATTCTCTGGACCGACCACGGGTCGATGGCGGCCAAGGGGATGTCGTGCTACTCCATGAGCTGTCCGGCAAAGGTCGGCCCTGGCGATAGACCGAACGGAGCCAATCATGCACCAACACCACGTCTGCCCCTGGTGGGCCGGCTATTGGCTCGCAAGCCCCTTGCGCCGGTTGCTGCAGAACCCAGACAAGATCCTGACGGACCACATCAAGCCCGGCATGACCGTGGTCGACGTCGGCTCAGGCATGGGGTTCTGGACGATCCCGATGGCGCGGTTGGTTGGACCCGCCGGCAAGGTCATCGCCCTCGACGTACAGGACAAGATGCTGTCGAGCTTGCAGCGTCGGGTTACGAAGGCAGGGGTCGGGGACAGGGTGGAGACCAGGCTCTGCCCAGGCGACCGCCTTGCCATCGACGACCTCACCGGCCGGGTCGATTTCATCCTGGCCTTTGCCGTGGTCCACGAGGTTCCAGACGTTTCGATCTTGATGGGCCAGCTCCACCGCGCTCTTCATCCTGGCGGCAAGGTGTTGGTGGGCGAGCCGGCAGGTCGGGTGCCGGACCACGAGTTTGCTGAAGAGTTGGCGGCAGCCGAGAAGGCGGGGCTCAGAGTTGTTGATCGGCCCATCATCAGCAAGAGCCGCGCCGTGGTTCTGGAGAAGACCTCGCACGGCTCTTGATGCCAGGCTCCTCATCAACGACGAGCTCTACCGAGAGGTCGTCCTCGACAAGCTCGTCCACGCTCGAGAGTCGGTGTGGATCGCAACCGCCAACCTCAAGGCCATGATGGTCGAGCAGGACGGCGGCTTTGTCCCCATCGTCGACGTGATGGGCCGACTGGCCAAGAGGCACGTGGCCCTTCGGCTGCTACACGCCGATCTTCCATCCCGGCCGTTTCGAGTGGTGTACGCCGATGCTAATGTTGACATGCACTCCCGTTTATCTAGATAATCGGAACCAATGGTACACACAAATGAGATCCCCAGACGGCTCAAGCTAGACCTCGCGGATGCACGTGCCGCGTTCCTCTGGGGTCCTCGCAAGGTCGGCAAGACGACCCTCCTGCGCCAGCAGTTCAAGGAGGCCCACACCTACGACCTCTTGGACTCCGATCTCCGCACGCGCCTGTTGCTCCGCCCCGCTCTCCTCAAGGAGGAAGTGCTGGCCCAGAAGCCGTCGCTCGTCGTCATTGACGAGGTGCAGAAGGTCCCTGCGCTCCTCGACGAAGTGCACTGGTGCCTGGAGAACACACGCACCAAGTTCGTCATGTGCGGCTCCAGCGCCCGCAAGCTGCGCCGTGAGGCGGCGAACCTGCTCGGCGGGCGGGCGTGGCGCTTCGAACTCTTTGGGCTCACGACCGCTGAGATCGGTACGACCGACCTCGACCGCATCCTGAACCACGGGCTCGTGCCGCGGCACTTCCTCGAGGCTAAGCCGGAGCGAAGCCTTCGGGGCTATGTGCTCGACTACCTCGAGCAGGAGATCCATGCCGAGGCGCTCGTCCGCCACCTCCCGACCTTCGCGCTCTTCCTCGATGCTGTCGCCCTCGCCCACGGTCAGCTCCTGAACTACGCGACCGTGGCCCGCGATTGTGGAGTCTCTCCCAAGACGGTTCGGGAGTACTACCAGATCTTGGAGGACACGCTGCTCGGTCACACGTTGCCGCCGTGGCGCAAGGCCAAGAAGAGGCGACTCATCGAGACGGCGAAGTTCTACCTGTTCGATCCCGGCACCGTCCGCGCCCTCACCGGGATGCGCCGTATCGAACCGCGGAGCGACGAGCACGGCAGGGCGTTCGAGCACTTCCTCATCGAGGAGGTGCGGGCCTACCTCGCGTACGAAGAAAAGCACTTGCCGATGGCCTATTGGCGCACCAGCACGGGCCAGGAAGTGGACCTCATCGTCGGCGCGCTCGACCTCGCCATCGAGTTCAAGGCGACCGCGCAGGTCAACGAGCGTCATATCAAGGGGCTCATGGCGCTCATGGAGGACCAGAAGGTGAAGCGTGCCCTGATCGTGAGTCTCGACAAGAGCCGGCGGCGACTGAAGCCGGACATCGAAGTCCTCCCGTGGCAGGACTTCTGCGCGATGCTTTGGGCCGGAGAGCTCCTGTGAGCGGCCAAGCACCGCTTTGTCTTTTTGCGGGAAGTGACCACGTCGCCATAGTGCGTGATTCGCCGAGATCCAACAACTTCCAGACATTCAGCCGCATTGGAGATGTAAACATTAAGACATCATGTATCCGACCGTTTACGCGCGACATCGTTCTTGTTTGATAAAGTGCAACAAAATCAAACCATATGCTCAATGTCGCCTGTGGCATCTGTTTTGCTGAGGGTTCCGGTGGCTTCTCTGTGTGATCAATATGGAATCCGCGAGGTGAACGTCGATGGAAAACAAGAAAGAAAGCGTTGATGTGGAAGCGTTGCGTCCGAGCTACTGTGTTTGGGAACTGACATTGGCCTGTAACCTTCGGTGTGGCCATTGTGGCTCCAGGGCGGGCAAGGCTCGTTCGGACGAGATGACCACGGACGAGTGTCTGGCGGTTGTGAAATCCCTCGCTGGTTTAGGCTGCGAGGTCATCACGCTTTCTGGGGGTGAACCCACCCTTCGTCAGGATTGGCACACGATAGCAAGCGCCATCCATGACCACGGAATCCTCGCAAACATGGTCACCAATGCCTATGCTCTCGATCGCGTGCTCGCCCAACGCATGAGAGATGCGCACCTCGCGAATATTGCTGTGAGCATCGATGGGCCGGAACAAGTCCACGATCGGATTCGCGGGAAGGGAACATTCAAAAAGACAACGCAGGCAGTGCAGACTTTGAAAGAAGTCGGGATGCCCGTTACGGTGATGACCACCATCAACAGGCTGAATCTTCCGGTGCTACAGGAGACTTATGATGTGGCGGTGAAACTAGGTGCCGATCGTTTCCGAACACAGCTCGGAAAACCAATGGGCAACCTCAAGGATCATGACGATTGGGTCATCAAACCCAAGGATCTGCTGAAACTCCTGCCAATCCTGTGCGACCTCAACGAGCGTGGACCTATCAATGTCGGTATTGGGGACTCAATTGGATATTTTGGTCCCTATGACAGTCAGTTGCGCTACTGGAGTTGGAAAGGTACGCCCCAATGCTGGGCTGGATGTCAGGCCGGACTTCGCGCCATCGGCGTGGAATCCAATGGCGGAATCAAAGGCTGCCTGTCAATGCAGGCGTTTGGCGGTGAATCCGATCCATTCTTAGAGGGCAACATCCGAGAGCGGCCTTTGGAGGCAATCTGGTCTGATCCCAATGCCTTCGCCTACAATCGTCGATTCTCGCCGGAGCAGCTGTCCGGCTATTGTGGGCGTTGCCAGCATCGCATTTCATGCCGTGGTGGAGCCAAGTGCATGGCAGCGGCCGCGTGCGGGGGAGTTGGGGAGGACCCCTACTGCTATCATCGAGTTGCCGCTATGGCCACCAGGTGGCCTACGGGTCCTACGGGTGTTGTGTCCAAAATTCAAACGGCAACCACAGCAACGATGGTGTCGCTTCTGCTTCACGGGTGCAACGTGCCGGTGGAGCGTCAAAACGAACAGAACAAACAGCCTATCGTGAATTGTGAGGTTGTCGACTGTAGCACCTTCTGTGGGGCACCTTCTGACGAAACGTTGGCTGCATGTTGTGAACCCGCCGCATGCCTGGAATATGGAGTGGAACCTGTGGATTGCAGCAACGTGGACTGCTGCGATCAATGCAATCCGCTCCCGGAGGATGTTGCAGCAGCCTGTTGTGAAGCGGCGATCTGTGCGGAGTATGGTGTTGAGCCGTGTACACCGGTGGACTGCAACTCCGTAGACTGCTGTGATCCCTGTGCCCAAATTCCCGAAGACATTGCCACCCAATGCTGTCCCCCAGAAACGATGGCGACGTGTGTATCGGCTGACTACGGTTCGGAGCCTCCCATCTGTCCGGTGAACTGCGAGGACGTGAACTGCTGCGATCAATGCAATCCGATCCCGGAGGATGTTGCAGCAGCCTGTTGTGAAGCGGCGATCTGTGCGGAGTATGGTGTCGAGCCATGTCCACCAATCGACTGCCAGAATGTGTGCTGTGCATGCGAATATGGGGTCTTGCCACCAGAGGTCGCACAGGCGTGTTGCGAACCTCAACCCATAGACTGCGAGACAGTCTGTTGCGATTGCGACTACGGCATTCTACCACCAGAGGTCGCACAGGCGTGTTGCGAACCTCAACCCATAGACTGCGAGACCGTCTGTTGCGATTGCGACTACGGCATTCTGCCGCCGGAAGTTGCGCAGGCATGTTGCGAGCCACCACCAGTCAATTGCGACAACGTCTGCTGTGATTGCGACTATGGGGACCTGCCGCCACCGGAGTGCTGCGACGACCGGAAATAACCGAATTCTGGATGCGGCCTCGTGAGCGTCGGTTCCGGCATCCCAGGCGTCTTGAACGTCCCAGATGTTTTGACGGTGCCCCGTGTGCACAACGGCTATCCTGCGGCGCATTGGGCAAGGACAGGCTCCTGCAAGGCAAAGGGGTCGATGTCGAGCCACAAGCAGCGCCTGCGCAGTATCGCCAGTGTATCTTGGCAGGTGGTCCACGCTATTTGATTCATCTCACCACGGGTGGGCGCTGGCAGGGCGCGAAAGATGGGTATGGCAATCCCTCGTCTGAATGCTGCTGACGGCACGCCAGAAGACCAGCGAGCACCGGCTCGTGACAGAGCCAGCGCAGCAACACCACATCGCATGTGAAATCGCGGGAGTGGCTTCCGCTCGTCGCGATCGTGAAGATTTCGGTGCAACCTTTTGATAAGTTGCCGCTCTACCGAGAGGAGAAGGAGTCAACTTGACGGAGAGCGTATCCATACATCTCGTTGAAACCCGAGCGCCCAAGACCCTCGGTGACCTCAGCGACGATGACCTGATGCTGCTCGTGAAAGCCGACCGGCGGGATGCCTTCGAAGCCCTCATGCGCAGGCATCAACCGCTCGTTTTCGGCATAGCCACACGGTTTCTCGGTGACCGAGCTCTTGGCCGTGACGTGATGCAAGATGTGTTTCTGTCTCTCTGGAGAGAGCGTGGACGGTACAAGGCCAGTGGGCGTTTCCGAAGCTACCTTGTCTCAATGACCCTCCACCGCTGCCACATGGTATCCCGAAACAGGAAGAGCCAAGATCGCCGCGTTTCGGCACTGGCGAGGGCGCAAGAGGAGACGCCGCACAACGAGCGTCTGCCCATCGATGTTGTTGTTGAACAGGAGCGATCGCGTGGGCTTCGAAGAATGCTCCTTGGGGTGCCAGAGCACCACCGGCAAGTCCTCATTCTCCGCTTTGCTGAGGATCTTGGCCTGGAGGAAATCGCAGAGGCTACAAGTCTTCCTCTCGGCACCGTGAAGTCGCACCTCTTCCGGGGCCTGAAGACGCTCAGAAAGGTCGTGCAGAAGGAGTCGTCGTCATGAAGTGTGTCGACTCTAGCGAAGTCATGCGCCTTTTCGCAGGCAAGCTTTCTGTCGAGCGCGCTGAACTCGTCAACACGCATTTCGATCATTGCGACCAGTGTGCGGTACTACGTGACGAGATTGGGGCAATGACCTCTCGATTGCAGCACGACCCGGACGAGTTCAAGGACGAGGCCGCTGCTCTCGAAGTGATGACGCTCATCCGCATGGGAAAGGCAGAGAAGCCGGAGGTGGTGCCGAGCAGGTTCTTGTTCTGGAAATCTTGGCAGACGTGGCTCCTGGTTCCAGCCACGGCAGCCGCAACCGCTGTCTTGATGATGGTCTTGTGGTCACCGACAAAGCAGGATGCCACCGACGGATTCCAGGCGCGGGGTGCAGAGACAATCAACTTGAACGCTTGGGTTTCTCTTCAAGTATTCCGAGCAGGCAAAAACGGCTACGAACCTGTTCGCGATGTCATTGCCGCAGATGATGCACTGGCCTTTTCGTATCTCAACCGGTCTGACAGTCAATTGCGTTACTTGGCAGTGTTTGCCGTCGACAACCAAGGCGAGGTCTTTTGGTATTACCCGCCGAACGTTGATGCTGGCAACAGCCCAGGTAGTGTTTCTGTTCAAAGTGGAGCCCAGCCAATAGAGCTTCCTGAACAGGTTGCCCATCATCTGCGGATAGGTCTTTTGCGGATTTTCGGTGTGTTTTCGAAAGACCCGTTGTCTGTGCAGTTCATAGAAGCACAGGCAGGTCGTGATTTCGTGACCTCACAAACGGTCGAGCGAATGACACGTGTGAGCCTTCCAGATGTCGGCCAATACTCGCTTCTGCTGCGTGTCGAGAATGAGATGGACAGGGAGCCCAATTGATGAGGTGTGGTCGTATCATGCGCCGTTTGGGCCTTCTCCTTTTCGTGGCAGCCACGTGCCTGTTGTGGGCCTTTCTTGCGCACGCAGAGGAACAGGAGACAAGGTCTTTTGGTCTCGTGGTCGGCACCAACATCTCAAACGACCCCGACGTCAAACCGCTGCGCTATGCAGACGATGATGCTGTGAACAATGCCAAGCTCATGGGCGAGCTTGGGGCGCAGGTCGTTCTCCTCGTCGGTCTCGATTACGAATCCAAGAAGATGTTTCCGGAGATTCAGGAGACACCACCCACCAGAAACGCCATCGAACAGGCAATGGCTCGGCTCAATCAAATGATGGAGAAAGCGCGATCGCAAGGGCAAAGGCCGATCTTCTACTTCTTCTACAGTGGCCATGGCGACGTCGACAACAACCGGGGCTATGTGAATCTCAAAGATGGACGCTTCTGGCGCGAGGACCTGATGGCCCTGCTTGCACAGTCTGCTGCAAATGAGAATCATGTCGTCATCGATGCCTGCAAGTCGTATTTCCTGGTGTTCGATCGCGGGAAAGGTGGAGAGCGCGCTCCGTTGTCGGGCTCTCTCATCGGTGACAAGTCTAGCCTGCCAACGAATACGGGCGTTGTCCTTTCAACATCCTCGGCCGCTGACAGTCATGAATGGGAGGCGTTCCAGGCAGGTGTTTTCAGTCATGAAGTCCGATCTGCCTTACGCGGTGCCGCAGACCAAAACCTGGATGGCCAGGTAACCTATGAGGAGGCTGCGGCATTCGTGTGGGGTGCAAACGTCTCGGTGCCGAATCCCAAGTTTCGGCCCAACGTCTTTGTCCACGCACCAGGAGAAAAAAGGGCCGACGAGGCGGTTTTGGCCGATATGCGAGCAACTAGAGTCGACAACCTGGTCGTGGGTCCAGGAGTGACAGAGCATCTCTACATCGAGGACCAAGCTGGACGCCGTCTTGCTGATTTGAGGCCTGCTCCGGAACAGACGGTTTCGCTACTCTTGCCAAAAGAGCGCCCGTTGTTTGTTCGACAGAGCGGCAGTGACGAAGAGGTTGAGCTGCCACAAGGAAACAGACTTGTTCTGGCTGCATTGCCCAAGCGAGTCACGACAGTTGCCCGGCGAGGTGCTGAGCACGTAGCTTTTCGAAGCTTGTTTTCAAGGCCGTTTGGTCAACAAACTGTGATTGACTATCGCAATTGTCCGCCAGAGGCCGTAGAGATCATTGAGACACACCGAGACCTAACGTGGCTCCGTCGTGGTACTGGGATCCTGGGGCTCGGCGCAGCCCTGCTCGGTGGCACAATGACAGGCCTCTCGGCTAGGGAATCGTCATCTGTGAAACCCCGGACGGCCGGAACAAAGCGGAAGGAGGTCAACGACCGTATCGACCGCTACAATATCGTTGCAGTCACGTCCTACGCTTTAGCGGGTGTCGGTTTGGCCACCTATCTTGTCTGGACCTTGTGGCCGGAGAAGCCCGTTGAGATTCAAGTGATGCCGAACCGGGAGACGCAGGTTCGGATCTCGGTGGGCTTTTGAACATGAGTCCGCGGGCAAGTTGTGAGAAAGTCCTTATGTGCGCAGCATGTGCGCTCGTTTTGCCGACAACCTCTTGTTGGCCGACCGTAAAGATCGAAGGAGCACCTTGTCCTTGCCCGACCGCATATGCGTGTTGTGAAACATTGAGCATTTGCATCCGTGCAGGTGACATTTGTCCGGAATCCTATCCGCCGTCGAGCAACGCGCCCTGTGCTCGGGACCAGGACTGTGCGATAGGAGAAATCTGCTATGCATGGAGCGTTGAGGGAACGGGCCTCTCAGGACCCCAAAGCTGCCAACGAGATTGCACCGCGAGTTTTGCCTGCGCATCGCCGGAGATTTGCAGTCTGGTCCCACATGACGGTGTGGCTCTGCAGAATGTGGACGTGATACGCGCCTGCACGGATTCAAATCCTGTCGTGGGTTGTGAACAGGCCGGGTGCCAAGGTTGTGATCCGAGCCGACTTGGCACGACGTACTGCGAGGACAAAGCAACCCATGCATGTTTCCTGAGTCTCCACCCAATCTGTGGAGTCATCTGCGCCTCACAGATGATCCAAGACTGTGGACCGGCCGGGTGCATGGACAGTGGCACTGGTGCCTGTAATTCGAATCCGAATGGCAATCCATGTAACGATTTCCCTTGCTCTGCGTGCCCAAATCCCACGTCCCCTGAGCAGTTTTCCTGCGTCGACACCACGCAGATTAAGGGATGCGTTGTGGCACAATTCGCCGGTGAGACGTGCGATAGGATTTGTCAGGTCCTCACCCTTGGCTGCCCTGAAGGTTCGGTCTGTGTGGAAGGAACTGGGGCGCACTGCGAACCCTAGACAGTAAACAGGCCCAAACCACCTGGAAAGCCGAAGGTTCCAGCATCTATGCATCTGTGCCGTCTGCAGGCGCAACCTTTTCCCAGTGGCAGGCTCTTCCTCGCGTGCGCAATTGAACCACTGCGTCCCCAAGGACCTACTTGTGAGGAATGACATGAGATTCTCAAACATCCCGCTTCTGGCTGGTGCGATCGCCGTCTTAAGCGCCTGCGGTAACGAAGATGTGCAAAACCTTCCAGGCTCGGAATTGTCGGCGCAGCTTTCGTCGATCTCCGGTCGTGGTTGTACGCTCCAGGTCAATCGGGCGTGGGACCGATCGACGGGCACCGCGCCGCAGTATCCCTATGATGAATTGCCGGACACAGCCTATGCCCCCACGTCAAACGGCACGGTGTACGCCGTGAACTTCTCGCAGGATGGCACTGGTGTCACCGTTGGGCAGACACCGTTGGTCGGTGTACTCCAGACGACAACGGACGAGCGCAAATTGTTCGACCTTCAGGATGGCACCTTTGCTGGTGGACGTTTCGTTGTCTGGACCTCCGGAGATAGATTCGAAGCTGAGCTAACGATCTACGGTTCTGGCGTGCCCATCATTCAAAGTGAACGCGGAACCGTAAGCTGTGGGGACTGCCAGAATGGTAGTTGCGGTTTGCCGTTGCCAAGGATGGCCTGCGGCAACATGCTGCTATTCTCGTCCAGCGACGACGTTTGCGATGCTATGGACGCGGTCGCGGTGGGCACAGAAGACGGTCACTGCAACTGCATCCTTGGTTTTGCCTGGAACGGATCCGAATGCATGACTTTGGCGGACTGCGCGTGCGAAGGCTCTGACTGTGACAAATTGACAAGCAGTGCTGAAGAATGCCAAAGCCAGCATTCGGTTTGTACGTTGACACCGACCACGCTGACCTGTGGAAGCCCGGCACTCCACCAGAACACACACGATGTCTGTGAACCAATGGACATTACCGGTCAGGGCATCTGCAATTGTACTTCTATGGGATGGATGTGGAACGGGTCGGCGTGTGTTCAACTCAGTGATGATTTCTGCACGTGCTTTGGATCTGATTGCGACAAGCTCACAGAGACTCTCGAGGAATGTCAGAATCAACACGCATCGTGTGCCTCAACCCCTAATCCGTACCAGTGTGGAAGCGCAGCGCTTCACCAAGACGCGCACAACATGTGCTCGGCCATGGACGCCGTCGGGAGTGGTGAGTGCAATTGCTTCATCGGGTTCTCTTGGAATGGTTCAAGCTGCGTAGGGCTCTCCGGTTGCTCTTGTGCTGGCGACGATTGCGACAGGCTCACCACCTCGCTCGCTGATTGCCAGGCACAACATGACGAGTGCGATTAGGGTCGGATGGTGGCAGTTGAACGTCCCGAACGTGGAGAACGCTATGAAACCCATTCTTGAGATAGCTAAGGTTGCGGTCGCCATTGGTTGTTTTGCCTGTGGAAACCAGACCACCAACGATGCGCATCATGATACATTGACAAACCCGCCCAGTGAGTTCTGCTCTGGTTCAAACAAGGTCGAATCCGACGGAAGCACTGTGGAACCAGCGGCGATCACCTCAGCCCTACAGTTCATGAATTGTTGTGAGGCAGCAGTATTTCGTTTTCACACGAAAGCTCAAATGGGATTTGACATTCTGGCGACGCTGACAATGGCACCAAACCGCTTCGAACCGGGCCAGTATGCGCTTGGAGAGAGCAACGGCATGGCACAAATACACTTGGCCATAGACAACGATGATTCTCCCGAATGGGAATGGGCATCAGCGCGAGGAAGTCTTGATGTCATTGAAGGTGGCGATTATTCACTGCCTACTATGCTGACCTTCTGTATTGAGGTGGATCAGCCAGAACATCCCCTTGCGGGCACTCGTGTATTTGTGAACAGAGTCGGAATCATGGCTTTGGATTGGAGCCAGCGGTTCGGATTGTGGCTACTCAAAGACCCAAATATCACAGCTCGGGATGCTTCGGAGATTCCGCTCGAATCACTTGAGCTTGCCACCCAACCTGTCATGGATTTGCTCGGCGTTGCTTATTATGATGCGGGCTCGCACTCACTTGGGTGGGCTGAGCCATGGTACACCGCCGACTATTTCAAGGCCTTCTTGCCGACGGTTGGGGTTCAAGGTCTGCCGTTCGTTGCCATTGCGGACGGAGAGCGGGTCTACCTGGGGGCCTTCGCGACATTGTTGTCTTCATTTTTGATCCCAATGCCATCGATCTTTGTCGAAGAAATCAACTCCGACGGGCTGACCATTGAGGGCTCATATCCAGGTAGCGACGCCGGACAAGAAGACGATCTTCGAAACGATCCAAGGATACTTGGCGTGCTGGGACAGGCCTTCAAGTTAGTCCAGTAACAGTTCCAAACATGCAATCTCACAGCCTTCCGAGGGGTCTTGGCTGGCCCTGAATTGGTGCTCACAAGGACGGCTGCAGTCGCTGTGATGGGTCCATCAGACATTCGGTACGCCACATCTAGTTTAAGGCGCTATCTGTTGCGATAAGTTATCATAAATGCTAGTATGGTAAAATGAAATTCGAGTCACTTCTGCCACTCGCTCGTCGTCAGCCGTTGATGGAGACGGCCATGCTAAGGGCTTTCGGTGGGGACTCGTCAGCGTTTTCCGTGCAGCTTTCCCGTTGGGTACAATCTGGCAAGCTCGTTCAGTTGCGGCGAGGTCTTTAC
>MGST01000114.1:0-1508 GCA_001798605.1 Deltaproteobacteria bacterium RIFOXYA12_FULL_58_15
GAGAACTGCAACCCCTGACACGTTGCTTCGTCCGCACTGACGGCGGCGATCCACACAGGCAGCATGAAACGCGCGACCAACCGCGCAGTGTATCCTGTTGTGGTGGGAACGATGACCGCCGATGGGGCGAGGCGAGCCACAATGTCGTGAACACTGCGCGAGATAAGATCCACGAGATCAGTGTTGCCATCGCGTTTGTAACCAGCGAAGAGATCTTGAGCGTCGATTGCCGGGCGAATGGGCTCGGTCGCGGCCGCGATCTTGGCAAGCATAGTGACTGCCTCGACGGGAAATTGTCCTATTGCCGATTCTTCGGACAGCATGACGCCATCGGTGCCATCCAAGACGGCGTTGGCCACATCGGTGGATTCAGCTCGGGTAGGGCGTTTGCGGCTCACCATTGATTCAAGCATTTGCGTGGCCGTGATCACCGGCTTGCCGAACAGGTTGGCCTTGCTGGTCAACTGCTTCTGGACCACTGCCAGTCTCTCGATGGGGGTTTCGACTCCCAGGTCGCCGCGAGCGATCATAATCCCGTCGGCCGCTTGTAGGATCTCGTCGATGTTGGCCAATGCTCCGGCTCGTTCAATCTTGGCGATAATGAACGGATGACACCCAAGCTCTGCTGCTGCCTTTCGCACCAAGGCAACATCGGTCGCTGTCTCGACAAAGGACTGGCTGACGGCATCCACACCGTTTTCCATCGCAAACTTCAGACAGTCTCTATCGTGTTCGGTGAAGGCGCTCACGCCCAGGTCGATCCCCGGCAGGTTCAACCCCTTGCGCGAGCGCAGCTCGCCCCCGACGAGCACGCTGCAATGGACGTCTTTGCCGTCGATGCTGACCACCTTCAATTGAATGATACCGTCATTCAGAAAAAGGGTATCACCTGCCTTCACGACCGCGGGCAGGCGCGGGAAGGTCATGAAGGCGCGTTGCCGATTGCCGATGACCTCGTTCGTCGTTAGCGTGAATGTTTTTCCTTGCTCCAATTCGATCGGCTCGTCCGCCAATTGCCCAATCCTCATCTTGGGACCGGGTAGGTCGGCCATGATCGACACGCGCTTGCCCGCCGTGCGAGCTGCCCTGCGAAGGTTGGCGATAGCCGTCCCGTGCCAGTGAAAATCGCCGTGCGAAAAATTCAGGCGGGCGATGTTCATTCCGGCACGCAGCATTTGCAGCATGATCTCTGGCGAGTCGCACTTCGGTCCGATCGTGCACACGATCTTGGTCTTGTTCGGGGCAAGCATCATTCATTGGCTCCTTTCTTTGGGCTTTCAATCCACCCAAAGCCCATCCAGCCCATATGTCAGTCGCCCCTCCAGTGCACGGCTACTTTTGTTTTGCCTGCTCCTGTTTTGCCTGCTCCTGTTTTGCCTACTCTTGTTCCCCCTGCTCCTGTTCCCCCTGTGGCGTCTTCGTCGGCTGATTCTGCGCCATCCAGCACTCACCTGATTGCATCCTCTCCTGATGCCGACGCACATGTTCGCGAAGAGCGTCGAGCTGCG
>MGST01000114.1:1540-2341 GCA_001798605.1 Deltaproteobacteria bacterium RIFOXYA12_FULL_58_15
CCACCCATACCGCGGCCGCCTTGGCCGCCCATCATGTCCTCGCCGCGCATGCGATGCCACATCATGCCCGTACGGCCGCGGTGCATGTCATACATCTTGGCCATTTTCCTCACGCGCGTGCGGAGATCGACAACGTCACCTGCATCCGTTGTGAAGGTGAGCGCAACCCCCTTTTCCGTGTCGTCAACCGTGACGTCCGCCCCTTCCGCTCCCATGGGGCAGCCCGCACGAAGCTGGTCCATCATGTTGCCGCCGTTGCCAGCCATGCTGCTCGGCATGGTTGGGGCCATCTGTTGCTCCTGTGCAGTAGATGTCGCAGCTAACTCTGACGGAGTCGCGTCTGTGTTGCACGACCAGAGCGCCGAACTGATGAGTGCGGTCGTAAGAGCCGCAAGGGTGAATGGCATTCGTTTCATTGGGTCTCTCCTTGGTAGTTGTTACAGGCAGCCCTTTAGGTTACGACGAATGTAACGACTATTAGGAAGTTCCAACGCCAATCGTCGTAAATCACGACATGTCAATCAAGTCGTCATGGCCTCGCCACGAGAAGGAGATCACCGCTCCGCCTTGAAGTCATCCGACCGTACCCCGAAGCGCTTGAGCAGACGATGGAGGCTCTCCCTCTCGACGCCGGCGCGTTCCGCTGCACGGGTTACGTTGCCCTCGAACTCCCGCATCAGTGCAAGTAGGTAGTCGCGAGAGAAACGATCGCGCGCCATCTCCAGCGCATCCTTGTAGGCCAGCTTGACCAGCGCCTCTATCGGCACGCTGCTCGCCTGGGTCTCGCGCAGCTCGGCCGGC
>MGST01000114.1:2347-3594 GCA_001798605.1 Deltaproteobacteria bacterium RIFOXYA12_FULL_58_15
CGGGCGTCGATCTCGGGCCCCGCGGCAACAGCGACCGCCCGCTCGACGGCGTTCTCGAGCTCGCGAACATTTCCGGGCCAACGGTAGCCGCTGAGCACGCGCAAGGCCTCGGGGGTCACTCCCATCAGGGTGCGCTTGAAGGACCGAGCATACTTGTCGAGGAAATGTGCTGCCAGCAGCGGGATATCCTCCCGACGTTCGTTGAGCGACGGCATCCGCACTGGAAAGACGTGCAGGCGGTAATAGAGGTCTTCCCGGAAGCGCCCGGTCTGGAGCTCGGCCTTGAGGTCCCTGTGGGTCGCGGCGACGACGCGGACATCGACTTTTGTGGGGGTGTTGTCACCCACGCGGCGGATCTCACCTTCCTGCAGCGCGCGGTTGAGCTTGACTTGAACCGCGAGGGGCAGCTCACCCACCTCGTCGAGGAAGAGGGTGCCGCCGGCAGCCTCCTCGAAGAGACCCTGCTTCGCTCCTACCGCTCCGGTGAACGCGCCTCGTGCGTGGCCGAACAGCTCGCTCTCGACCAGCTCCGCGGGCAGGGCTCCACAATTGATCGGAACGAAGCGTCGATCTCTTCTCGCGCTCTGGTAGTGGATGGCACGCGCCGCAAGCTCCTTGCCCGTGCCAGTCTCACCGGTGATGAGTACGGTAATGTCGAGCCCCGCGGCCTGTTCGAGGAGCCGATACACGTCCTGCATTGCCCGGCTCTTGCCGACGATGTTGTGAAAGGAGTGAAGGGACTGTAGCTCCTTGCGGAGATTGGTGGCCTGCTCCTTCAGCCGCTTGCGCTCCAACGCACGGGTCACGGTAAGCACTGCAGCGTCAGGATCGAATGGCTTCTGGAGATAGTCGTACGCGCCCTGCTTCATCGCGAGGACTGCGTCGTTGACCGTTGCGTACGCCGTCATCATCACGACCTCGGTGTCCGGTTGCCGCCGCTTCACGGCCTTCAGCACCTCAAGGCCATCCGCACCGGGCATCTTGAGATCCGTGACCACCACGTCGAAATCCTGAGCTTCCACCAGGGAGAGCGCTCGTCCACCGTCGGCGGCTGTGGTCAACTCGCAGTCGTCGCCGAGGATCTTGGCGAACAGCTTCAGCATGTTCTCCTTGTCGTCCACAACAAGGATGCGCGCCCGAGTCATGTTGTTCCTCCTCGGGGCGGATGCGGCAGACACAGGACGAGCCGGGCTCCGCGCTCGGGCGTTTCGGCCGTAAGGTCCCCACCGTGCGCCCGTGCAATGGCG
>MGST01000114.1:3721-13992 GCA_001798605.1 Deltaproteobacteria bacterium RIFOXYA12_FULL_58_15
CATGGTCGACGATCCGGATGTCGACGCGGCCCTCTGAATGGGCGGCCTCGACCGCGTTCTTCACGAGATTGAAGACAACCTGACGTAGCTTGAGGGGGTCGCCTGGCACAGAGGACTCTCCCTCGACGTTGATGGAGATAGCCTTGGCCTGCTCCGAATCCGCCAACCTCGCCACCACATCATCGGCGAGCTCGCGCAAGTCCACGAGGTGGCTGCCCCGTTTGATCGGCCGTGACAGGTCAAGCAGGCCGTCGACAATCTCCTTGCAACGCAGTGTCTCGGCCTCGATGACCTCGAGGTCCAAGGCGAGACCCGCCTCGGCCGTCTTGCCGAGAACTCGTACGTATCCGAGGATGACGCCGAGCGGGTTGTTGATCTCGTGGGCAACGCCTGCGGCGAGCCTGCCGATGCTCGCCATCTTCTCGTTGAGCAGCCGCTGGCTTTGGTGCTCCTTCACCGAGGCGGCCATTGCGTTGAACTGGCGCGCCAGCGCGCCGAACTCATCCGGCGACTCGACATCGATCCGCGTGTCGAGGTCGCCAGCGCCGATCCTCTCCGCTCCCGCCTTGAGCCGCGCGATCGGGCGGGCCACCGAACGGCCAATGACGATACCGGCCACCGCCGCGAGCGCGGGAGCAATCAAGAGAAACAGAATCGCCCACGTGAGCGCCCGTCGTTGAATCTCGGGAACAACAGCCTGAAGCTCGACGACAGACTCCGAGAAGCGGCTGGCCAAGTAGCTCGTGTTGTCCTGCGCTATCGCCGCGGAGCTCAGCACCTGGTGATGCTCGTCCTGAACCGCCTTGGTCTGCCCCGCGAGCACGCCGGGTAAAATCTGGTTCCTAAAGGATGCATCCATGTCGAAAAGCGCTTGCTCGATCCGCGCCACCCATTGCCGCTCGTCGGGTCTGACTGCGAACCCACGCATCTCGCGGGCGAGAGCCACCGCCTTGTCGCCCGCTCCCTCATAGTATTTCAGGTGGCTGTCGTCGCCGATGATGATCGTGTGCGCAATGTGGGCGTACTGGTCTCGTACCGCGCTCGCGAGCTCCAGGGACAGTTGCAGCCCCTCGACCCGGTGGCTGGTTTGCCTCAAGGCATCGTGGATTTGCACAAGGCCGTAAATGGCAACACCGGCGGTCAGCGCGTAGAGGGCGATCAACGCGGCAAAGGCAACAACGAGGCGACGCCCGATACCCACCCACAGGAGGTTCTTCATTACCGCACCGATGCCAACCCCCTTGGATAGTCCACGCAAGCGATGAGCCAACTTCAAACTCCTCGAGGCAACGCGGTTTCTTTCGGGCACCACGCCTTGAACGTTTCACCCACAATGAACTCGATCTCACGGACTCGATCTCACGGCTATTGAGTAACCCAGAGGGTTACAATGTAACTGGTCGGATCTGGATTTTCAATCAAATTTGTAGGTCGCAAGGACACTTCCTCGCTGCAGCCGTCCGAAATTGCTAATCAAACTCGCGAAAATGAAAATTGGCGCGGGGATTGCTGGTAAGGCCGGCAGGACAGTTCAATCAGGAGGTTTCTAGCCATGAAAACAACGATCTTGTCACTCATTACGGTTCTCGGTGTGGCTTTTGTGGGCTTGTCGGCTTGCGCCAAAGACAGTCGTACCGAGTCTCTGCCCGAGGGCTCGCGGCAGACCTCAGCCATGACCGGGAATGAGCAGGTCGTCAAGCTTGAGGTCACCGCGGACGGGTTCGTCCCCGCGTCGTTCAAGGTTCGTGCCGGGCAGCCGGTGAAGCTCATCGTCACCCGCAAGGTGGAGCGCACCTGCGCGACGGATATCGTCATCAAGGAACTCAAGATTTCCGCGCCATTGCCGCTCCACAAAGCGGTCGAGCTCAATTTCACGCTAGACAAGCCCGGCAAGGTCCGTTTCGCCTGTGCGATGGACATGATCGCCGGCGAGATCGTGGTCGAGTGATCGCAAGAGGGATCATGGGAAGCTCAACCGCCAATGTCCTCGGCCGGCTGCGCACTTCGCTCTTGGCAGTTGTGCTCGTGTTTGCACCGGTCGCGGCTCAGGCACAGACATCCTCGCCGTACGCTCTTGCGTCTGACCCGACCCTCGCGCGGCTGATCTCCGAGAGCCTGTCGGCGCGTCCCGAGATCGCCGCCGTCGAGGCCACCGTTCGCGCGCAGCGAGCGAAAGTGGCGCAGGCTGGGGCATGGCCTGATCCGATGCTGCAGCTCGGCGTGCAGAACGACGGATTCATGAGCTGGGAGGTAGGCAAGATGGAGACCAGCTACTTCTCCGTCATGGTTTCCCAAACATTCCCGTGGCCCGGAAAATCAGACCTGCGATCTGACGTGGCGGAGCTCCTGGTCGGACAGAGCAAGCTGGGAGTCTCGCGACTGCGGCTGTCCACCGAGGCCGAGGTGCGGCGCCTGTACGTCGGGCTTCTCCTCGTTCGCGACCGAATGGTCTTGCTCGACCGACTCACGAGCCTGTGGGAGAAGTCCGCCGAGGTCGCACGTTTCGTCTATGAGAGCGGGGGCGGTGCCCAGTCGGACCTGCTCCGCTCTCGCCTCGAGCTCGGCCGACTGAGGCTGCGGCGTCTCGCACTCGCGGCCGAAGTGCGCACCGTGGTGCAGGGGCTCAACCGGCTTCGCGGTCGGCCCCTCGACGAGCTGGTCGAAACGAAGGTCCGCCTTGTCGACCTCGGAGTGCCGCGGCTGTTGGATGAACAGCGTGCCGTCGACGACGCACTGGCACGCAGCCCCGAGCTCGCGGCGGCGCAAATCTACATCACCTCGGCTGGCAAGGCCGTGGACCTCGCGAACCGAAGCTACTTCCCCGACCTCGTCGTGAGCGCCGGCGTGATGCCTCGCGGGGGCGATTTCCCGCCGATGTGGCTCTTGTCCGTCGGTGCTACCATTCCGATTTTTGCCGGGAGCAAACAGAACAGCGCCGTTCGGGAAGGCGAGGCCCGCGCTGCTGCCGCGCGAGCCAATGTCGATGGCGTGGAGCAGCTCCTGCGACTCCGGGTCAGGGAGCGGTTGACCGCGCTCGCCGCATTGTTGGACACCCTGCGCATTTATGACGACGGCCTGCTCGTGGAATCAGGCGCCACGGCCGAAAGCACGCTGGCGCAGTACCAGGTTGGCAAAGTCAGCTTCGTCTCCGTGCTGGACGCCAACGCCGGGGTGTTGGCCGACGAAGACGGCTATCTCCAAGCCCTTGCACAGGCTCACCAAATCGGGATCGCCGGGTACGAGCTAAGCCCGAACCCGGTCGCGATTTCCGCCGGCAGCGCCATGGGGAGCACGACAGTGCCCATGGCGGGGGAAATGTGAGAGGAGAGCACGCATCATGACGACCGAAGGTCAACCACCCAAAGACCAGTCTTCGGCAAGTCGCGCGCCCGAGGCGGCTGCATTGCCGTCAGCACCACCCACGGGACGTGCTCGATTCGGTTGGCCAACCATCGTCCTGGTCGCGATCGTGAGCGCCGTGCTGGCTGGCGGCGGGGCTCTTCTCCTTTCGCAAGCAGGGGACCCGGGGCATGAGGGGGCCGCTTCCGTCAAGGCGCAGTACCATTGCCCGATGCACCCCACCATCATCCAGGACCACCCGGGCGACTGTCCCATCTGCGGCATGAAGCTCGTCAAGGACGAGGTGAGCGGTGAGGGCTCCTCGGTGCCGGGCCTCGCTGGCATCGACATCGACCCCGAGCGCCAGCAGCTCATCGGTCTCAAGATGGCCGAGGTGGTACGGGGGCCAGTGGGCGGTCAGGTACGGACCGTCGGTCGCATCGCCATCGACGAGACCCGTGTTCGTCGCGTCAATGTCAAGAACGGCGGGTTCGTCGAGCGCATCTTCGTCGACTTCGTCGGGAAGCGGGTCAAGCGGGGCGATCCCCTCTTCACCCTGTTCAGTCCCGAGCTGCTCGCAGCGCAGAACGAGCTCCTGCTCGCTCTCAGGACGCGCGCCACCCTGGGGGCGACGGCGGGGGCGGGCGACAGCGGGCAAGCGCTGGTCGACGCCGTGCGGCGACGCCTGGCGCTCTGGGACGTTTCCGCGGCAGAGATTGAACGGCTCGAAGAGACGGGGCAACCGACCAAGACCCTGACGTTCTATTCGCCCGCCGCGGGAGTCGTGACCAAGAAGGATGTCGTAGAGGGGATGAGGCTCGAGGCCGGTGCCATGCCCTACGAGATTGTCGATCTCAGCGCAGTGTGGGTGCTCGCCGATGTCTACGAGAGTGAGCTGCGCTTCGTCAAGGAGAAGACCCCCGCGACCCTGACGCTCAAGGCGTTCCCTGAGCGCACGTTCGAGGGCAAGGTCGTCTTCCTCGACCCGTTTCTCGATCCGCAGACCCGCACCGTCAAGGTCCGACTCACTTTCCCGAATCCGGACGGTGACCTGCGGCCCGAGATGTTCGGTGAGGTCGTGCTGAAGACCGCCACGCACGAGGGCCTCATCGTCCCCGCTGACGCCATCATCGATTCGGGCACGGCGAAGATCGTCTTCGTTGCGCAAGAGGAGGGGAAGTTTCAGCCCCGGCAAGTCGAGGTCGGGCAGTCCGACGGCACGGTCGTGGAGGTCACACGTGGTCTCCAAGCGGGCGAGGTCGTGGTCACCAGGGCCAACTTCCTCGTCGACTCGGAGTCCCGTCTGCGCGCCTCACTCAATCCCATGTCACCCGCCGCAGCCAAGCAACCGGAGAGCGCGCGAGTGCTCCCAGCGTCGGGCCCACAGGATATTGGCCAGGAGGCTCCTCTTGGTCAGGACGGAGCGCCCAGTGAGGTGGGGCATCGGCCATGATCAAGCGCATCATCCGCTTCTCGGCCGAGAATCGCTTCCTGGTGATCGCAGGCACCATCGTCGGCTTGGTCTTCGCCTGGTGGTCGATGCGCACGATCCCGCTCGATGCGCTGCCCGACCTCTCGGACACGCAGGTAATCGTCTACTCGCGCTGGGATCAGAGCCCGGACATCATCGAGGACCAGGTCACCTATCCGATCACCACGGCGCTGCTCGGCGCCCCACAGGTCAAGGCCATTCGCGGCTTCTCAGACTTCGGCTTCAGTTACGTCTACGTGATCTTCGAGGACGGCACCGACATGTATTGGGCTCGGACCCGCGTGCTCGAGTACCTGTCGAAGATTACGTCGCAGCTTCCGGCCGGGGTGAAGACCGAGTTGGGACCCGATGCATCCAGCGTCGGTTGGGTGTTCCAGTACGCCTTGATCGACAAGACGGGGACGCACTCGACCGATGAGCTGCGCTCCTACCAGGACTGGTTTCTACGCTACGCCGTGCAAAGCGTACCCGGCGTCTCTGAGGTCGCCACGGTTGGCGGACAGGTGCGGCAGTATCAGGTTACGGTCAATCCGAACTCTCTCGCTGCCTACAAGCTATCCCTCAAATCCGTGATCGAGGCGGTCCGCACAGGCAACAGCGACGTCGGCGGGCGGCTGGTGGAGCTCTCGGGCCGCGAGTACATGGTGCGTGGCCGCGGGTACGTAAAGGACATCCAGGACATCGAGAAGCTCGTGCTGCGAGCGGATGGTGGTACGCCCGTCCTCGTCAAGGATGTCGCCCAGGTCGCCATCGGCCCCGAGATGCGGCGCGGCATCGCCGACTTCGATGGCGAGGGCGACGTTGTCGGTGGCATCGTCATCATGCGCCAGGGTGAGAACGCGCTCAACGTCATCAACCGCATCAAGGCGAAGCTCGACGAGATCAAGCCCTCATTGCCAACCGGCGTGGAAGTTGTCACCACCTACGATCGGTCGGACCTGATTGACCGCGCCATCGAAACGGTCACCCACAAGCTGATCGAGGAGATCATCATCGTTTCGATCATTATCCTCATCTTCCTGTGGCACTTCCCCTCCTCGATCATCCCCATCATCACGATCCCCGTATCCGTGGCGCTCGCCTTCATCCCGATGAAGCTCATGGGGCTAAACGCCAATCTCATGTCACTCGCGGGGATCGCCATATCCGTCGGCGTCTTGGTTGATGGCGCGATTGTCGAGGTGGAAAACGCCTACAACAAGATCTACCACTGGATGAAAGACGGCAAGAAGGGCGACTTCCACCAAGTGCGACTCGAAGCTCTGATGGAGGTCGGGCCAGGGGTCTTCTTTTCGCTCTTGGTCATCGCGGTCGCGTTCTTGCCGGTCTTTACCCTCGTCGACCAAGAGGGCCGGCTGTTTCGCCCGCTCGCCTTCTCTAAGAACTTCGCCATGGCCATTGCCGCCGTGCTTGCGATCACGCTCGACCCGGCACTGCGCATGCTTTTCGCTCGTATCGAGCCGTTCCGCTTCCGGCCGCGCGCTCTGGCCTGGCTCGCAACCGCACTTCTCGTCGGCGAGTACCGTTCGGAGGAGCGTCACCCCATCAGCCGGCTGCTCCACTGGTTGTATGAGCGGCCTTGCCGCTTTGTCGTGCGTCACGCAAAGGCCACGATCCTAGTCGCGGTCCTGATTGTCGCGAGCACCGTGCCTATCTACCTGCGGCTGGGCTCCGAGTTCATGCCGCCTCTGCGAGAGGGGACCATCCTCTACATGCCGTCCGCTGTTGAACCCGGCATGTCCGTCGCCGAGGCGCAGAAGGCGCTTCAGCTTCAGGACAAGATTCTCATGACCTTCCCGGAGGTCGAGCGGGTCTTCGGCAAAGCGGGCCGGGCCAACTCATCCACCGATCCGGCCCCCTTCACGATGATGGAGACAACCATCACCCTCAAGCCAGAGAGCGCGTGGCGCGAGAAGCCTCGCTGGTATTCGTCGTGGGCCCCCGAGTGGGCCAAGGGCTTGCTGCGGCCATTCTGGAACGACCGCATCACCCACGCTGAGCTCGAGGAGGAGATGAATCTTGCGCTCCAGCTTCCGGGCATCTCGAACGCCTGGACCATGCCAATCAAAGGCCGGCTCGACATGCTGTCGACTGGAATCCGCACGCCGGTCGGAATCAAGATCATGGGCGCGGATCTCGCCACCATCGAGCGGATCGCCAAGGAGACCGAGGCGGCGGTCTCCATGGTACCCGGCACTCGCAGCGCCTACGCCGAGCGCGTGGCAGGGGGCTACTTCCTCGACTTCGTGCTCAACCGTGACCAACTGGCGCGCTACGGGCTCACCGTCGACGATGCCAACATGATGGTCATGACGGCGGTCGGCGGCGACAACCAGAGCACGACTGTCGAGGGTCGCGAGCGCTACGGCATCAACGTTCGCTACGCCCGGGACTACCGCGACGACTTGCAGGCGATGCGCCGCGTTCTGCTGCCGCTCCCGAGCGGCGAGGGCCAGATCCCCATGGAGGAGATCGCCGACGTCGTACTCGTCCAAGGCCCGTCGATGATCCGCAACGAGAACGGGCTCCTGGCGGGTTACGTCTACGTGGACTTTGACACGGCCAAGGTCGACGTGGGCACCTACGTCGAGCGCGCCAAGGAGGCCGTTCTTGCCAGCGTGAAGGTGCCGACCGGCTACTCCATGACCTGGAGCGGGCAGTACGAGAACATGCTGCGGGTGAAGGAGCGGCTCAAGCTGATCCTGCCGCTCACGCTCGTCCTCATCTTCGTGCTGCTCTACATGAACACCAAATCGGCAATCAAAGCTTCCATCGTCATGCTCGCGGTGCCGTTCTCCGCGGTCGGCGCGGTCTGGCTGTTGTGGCTGCTCGACTACAACATGTCGATAGCCGTGTGGGTCGGGATGATCGCGCTCATGGGCCTCGACGCAGAGACGGGCGTGTTCATGCTGCTGTTTCTCGACCTGTCGCACGACGAAGCCAAGAAGACGGGGCACCTCAACACTCGCGGGGACCTGGTCGAGGCCATCATCCACGGTGCGGTCAAGCGGGTCCGCCCCAAGGCCATGACGGTCTTTGCGGCTATGCTCGGCCTGTTGCCAATCATGTGGTCCCTGGGCACGGGCGCGGATCTCATGAAGCGCATCGCGGCACCGATGGTCGGGGGGCTGGTCACCAGCTTCGGGATGGAGCTGCTCGTGTATCCGGCGATCTACTACCTTTGGAAACGCCGTGGCCTTCGTGACGGCCCGCCCACCATCTGCCAGACGCCGGGCGGTTAATGTTTCCTATCCTCCCATGACGACGATGGTCGCAATAGCTTTGCCTAGGTCGGCTGAGTGGTTGACGGTGACACACTCGTACTGCAGCGATTCGTGTTGCGTGATGTAGTAAACGCCTGGCTCCTCGGGCGCTTCAAAAGAGATAGGTGCCATTGTGCCGCTGACATCACTCCCCGGTGGGAATGTCCGGGAAGTCAAGCAGCGCGAGAAGACATCGCGAATGCCGAGATAGAACTGAATGACGCAACCCGGGCAATGCAGATTGTCAGATGGGGATTCTATGTTCCACTGCGCCGACAACGTCATCGATTCACCCGGCAAGGCATAGTAGAGCGTCGAGCTCTGCTCGTTGACCTCGATCCCGCTGTATTCCGAGATTCGCGTCAGAGTGGCCACGCTCGTCGGGTCGCTGGACGGCGTGCAGATGTGTGGGTTGGCCTCAAGGGGTGAGGTGTCGCTGAGGAGAAGCTCTTCGTCGTCGCTCAAGCAATCGCTGTCGGTGTCGGCGAGAACAGGCGAGGTCTTTGTGCTGTTGACCTCTTCGCCATCGTCAATACCGTCACCGTCCGTATCGGGTTCTTCCACAAGAGTGCCGTAAGCGGTTTCTTGCCGAGGCTCTCAGTCGACTGAGTTCTACCACTATCAACCAAAACCGTCGCGCTAGATTCGGAGGTGACCACCTGAACACCATCGCCCGCATGATTACGCAGGTAATGCTGCCCCCATCCGCCAACCCGTGACGTCGACGGGCTCCCGACGCTCCTGGTAAAGCGCGCCTGTGCGCCGCGGCAAGGAACACTCGATGTCTTTCGAAAGGGAAATTGTCACAGGATACAGAACGGCTAGCAATACCTCGCCGCGGCGGTTCAACGTTTCGTGCTCCTCGTCACTAAGCGCGTACCAAATGGGGTCCATCAGGTCCCGCAACGCATCGGCAAAGGTCTCGTCGCCCAGATCCGCTGCCTCCAGCATCATGCGCTCAAGAACTGCGCGTCGGGCGTGATGTCGATGAACAATCGGCATTCTCGTTGAACTGTGGGCTCTCGACGGATTGATTGAACGTTGCAATGTTCCATGCGCGGCGGTAGATGTTTGCACAGTGCAAAATGAGATCGACATTGTTCGTGATGTATCGACTCGGCTGGAACGGGCCGGCATTGCGTACATGCTGACCGGGTCCATGGCCATGAACTATTACGCGCAACCACGCATGACGCGAGACATAGATGTTGTGGTTGAATTGAAACCGAGTCATGTCGACACTGTTGTCACTCTTTTCGAATCTGACTACTACGTGCCTCTAGATGCTGTTAGAAGCGCAATCGCTGCAGAATCGATGTTCAATGTGATTCACCAGGAAAGCATCATCAAGGTTGACTTCATTGTTCGCAAGAGCAGTCCTTATCGCCGGGTGGAATTCGAGCGCCGAAAGCGAATTGTGATCGAAGATTTTTCAACATGGATCACAGGGAAAGAAGATCTGATCCTATCCAAACTGGTTTGGGCTAAGGATTCGCACTCGGAGCTACAGCTTCGGGACGTCAAGAATCTTCTGACGACCGGTTGTGACCAAGCATATGTCGACAGGTGGGCTGCTGAGCTTGGAGTGACAGCGCTGCTCACGGAGTGTGGCTCATGATTGATACCACACCGGAAGTTGCCGAGATTGTCCGCAATCGCATGATGGCGTTATCCGGGTCACAACGGTTTCTGATGGGAGTGCGCATGTGCGAGGCAGCAAGGCGTATGGTCCTAGCATCACTGCCTAAAGACATATCGGGCCTGCAACGCCGACGACTTCTGTTCGAGCGCATCTACGGTGGACAATTGCCGGATTCGGTAGAAAGCAGACTGATTGGAGCTACTCGCTTGAACACTTAGATTCTGATTGCAGCGATCAGCGATTGCGATGTTTGCGCGGTCCCAAGGCCGTTTCGATCGACTCGATTTCCACTTCTTCTTCCTCGATTGCCTTGGGCCAACCGCTGCGCCGCAGACGCGACAGGTCAGCCATGACCGCTGCGATACCCCAGGCGATGACTCGAGGCTCAGTGAGATCGAGCTCAACGGTTGCCCGAATCTGCTTGTCTACCCGGAGATCTACTACCTTTGGAAACGCCGTGGCCTGAAAGACGATTGTCAGGCCGCGAGCTAGCGTGAGTTTCCTACTGGTGCAGCCTCACGCACCCGATTCCTGG
>MGST01000115.1 GCA_001798605.1 Deltaproteobacteria bacterium RIFOXYA12_FULL_58_15
TCCCCAAACTCATTGGCGGTCCATTCCTGTCTCGTCGTGGTACCTCCATTATCGGCCAAAATTCAGCGGGGTTGCGTCTTGCAGGGGCACATCAGGGGCGCTAATAGACCAAGTACCAACCAGCACACTCGCCCATTGCATCACAGTTCTGGGATTGAAATGCCGTCCAAACACACTCCACATCCGTCAAGTCCAGGCATCCCACAGTGGTGCTCATCTCGCAATCGATGGAGCACTGACTCGCGTTGGTATCATATCTGCAAGTTGCCGCAAGCTGACAGATGTCGCCATCCGAAGCGGCACCGCAAAGCTCTGATGCACCGGCAAAGGTCAAACAACTATTGGTGTCGTATTCCAGATCTGGAAGCTGAGAGTTGTCTGCTATGACGTTGTAGTGGAACCTCAAATCCGGCATTGAGTACACGCAGCTGTTGGCATCAACAAACACACCCGTGTGCGCCATCGAAACGACGGCAGGCGCGTTGGTCCAACGGAATTTCTCCAACGTATAAGTGTATTCATTGCCACTCGCCGAATGTTGGTAGCTCAGATCCGCTGGCTGCCGGCCTCCAGCCGTGTGATCGGCCCCAAAGGTGAAGTTCAGCGACGACAAAATGCCTGGAGGATTCACCACGACAAACTCGTGCTGAATGTCCTTGTTCGCTACCGTCGCGTCGAGGTCGGGTTTGATGTTCTTCACGACAAGCGGCGTTGGGTTCTGCGTTGTTCCGCAGCCGAGTCCCTTGTCGTCGTTGTCCTCCTTGTCCTCGCCACACCCGACCAAACTGATCAAAAGACCGACAACCAGAGCTGACAGTAATGCATGCTTCATTGATCTCTACCCTTCAAGAATCGTAACGACCAAAAAAAAGGAGGAGCATCGAAAATGATCAGGCCGCCCACCGCCCACCCGCATTGCGCTCATGGTGCCGACGTCCACGCCGCGAGCGTTGTCGCGAGCGCGGGCACCTTCTGGGCCGCTGCCGCCTCGTCGGTGAGCCAGCACCCGCCGAACCAGCTGGGTCGAACCGGTCATTCAACGGGGCGGGGTTTCGGCAGCTCACACATTTTGGAAACACGATGATCGCCGATCCAAAGCTTGCTTAGGGTTTCGACCTCAGAGAGGGTGACTGAGATGGTGTAGATACGGATCCTCTCGTTTCCGTTGTTCTCTTCCATAGAGTCCAGCTCCATGGCACCCACGAGATCGGCACCGAGCTCGGAGCCGAGCTCGGAGTCGTCGGGCCCATCATCGCCGTCGCCGACGTGGATAGCTTCCATTCCAACTCCGGGCTCGACCAGAACATCGACCTTGCCGGTGGCAACCATGGCCTTTTGCAAGTCGGAGGCGATAGGTTTGAGGTCGATTCGTTCCATGCTTCGATTGCGAAAGTTGCGGAAGCGTAACCGCGGCTTGCGACCATGTTCCTCTGCCCATGTGTCGATACCCACCGCGCTGCCGAAATCAGCGGAGAGAGTGGCAACGGTTTCGTTGAGGTCCTCGCGGTCGAAGTCCAAATCCATCGCCGCGCAGCTCCTCGACGTCGCACCGGCGTTGGTCTCAGCGGTCGCTTGGCTGTGCGCAGCGTCATGGGGTCCAATGGCGCTGGCGCAGGAGAACAGACCAGCCATGGTGAGCCAAAGAAACAGTCGCATGTCGTTCCTCCCAGTTAGGAGACCCGAGCGTAGGATTGGTTACAGCGTGATGTCAATCGGTTGGTTCTCGGGTTCTCGGGTTCTACGGTATTGCAACTCACCAGCGGTAATCGGATCGACGCTCTCGATGCTTAGCGGAATTTCCACGGGTTGCTGTGGGCCCCCGCTATGCTGCAAACGCTGCAATCTATCAATCAGGTATTGTGGGGCCTCTCCGGTCTCCAAATAGGCTGCGTAGGCATTTCTGAGCCAATCACGCAGTGCCGCCGGTCCAGGAATCAAATAGAAGCCCGCCTTAAATTTGAGAACCAACAATCCGGGGGGAAGTGTGACGTTTACCCGTGGCGTGTCGAAGTTGACATTCATCCAAAGCTCGGAGGGGTCGAAATCAGGCAGAGTCAGAAACACACCGGTCAGGTCCTCGTATTCCTTGCGCAAATACTCGGTTGCGTTGATGTAGGGACGGTCACCCGTCTTGAGAGCTCCGCTTTCTGCGATGGCGACTGCTGCTGGGCTGTAATGGGTCATCAATCCCAGATCCTCGGAACGAATAACGTCGACTCCGTTCGGTAAGCCTGTCAGAAATTCCAGATCCTGTTCGTCCATGCCGCGTTTGTACGATCGAAAAGTCTCCTCACCCAGCTCCAACTTCTCGAGAAGGCTCTTTGTCCAGGTGCGAGAACGTTCGATGTTGGCAAGCTCTTCGTCTGTCAACGACGCCCAATCTCTTGGATGGACTCGACCGAGCGGCTCCTGGGTTTCGCACGGCTGCGGCCTCTTTTCAAAAAAATTCTCGAGCAACCGAGCGACGCCGGGATGCAACATGGAATGTGGAATTTTGTCCACATCGAACCACTGTGCGTCGGTGTGTTCCGCGTTCAACCGCGGCAGGAAACTATCGGCGACCTTGGGCTCTACTTCCAGGAGATAGGTCGTGTAGGAGAAGTCACTTTTTGTGTCTCGATCGATGTGCGGATCTTGCCCGAGTCGGCCTTCCGGGATTTGCCCCATTTCTTCGAGGGCTTCCTTTATGGCAGTGCGCGCGGTTGCCTCAGCCGGATTCGAGCTCTCTCCTGCGGCAACGGCCCCTCCCGGAATTCCCCAAGAATAGGGTTCACTCACCGAGGAGGAACGCTTGAGCAGTAGAATGCGACGGTGGTCGGTGGTGATGACCAACAAACCCGCGCCGGCCGCCCCCCATTTGCCGTTTTCGGTCCAACCGACGTCATGGATGCTGCCACCTTTGCTGCGCTCGATGAGACTGTTGAGATCTTGAGGCGTCCAGAACTTCCGTTGGTTCGAAACGGCGGACAGTGGGGCTCCACAATGCCCTACCTCAACGCCCCTGTTCGAACCGTATTGCGACACGGTGTCGGTCGGTTTTCCGGAATGATAGGTTGCAGTCGACTTGCGTTTTCCGGTTGCGGTCGACTTGCGTTTTCCGGTTGCGGTCGACTTGCTTTTTCCAATTGCGCCGGATTGGTGTTCTTGCTCCACCGTTCCCGTCGATTGGTGTGCGGTGGCCTTTGCAATTTGTAACTTTGGTACAGACATCATCGAGCCTCGGCTTCCCGCCCGTTCTTCATAACCAGTTATCGGCAAAAAGACCAAGAAGTTAAGTGAAAATGAGGATGACGAGGATGACGGTGGCGACGGAAATGATGGAGAACACCTGAGGGGTTCGTTTCGTCATGCGAGTGCAACGAGGAAATGTGTTTGCGAGCGCCGGTGCGCTAGACTGGAGCCAATGAATCAGACGCCGTTCATGCTGGTGCTCACGCTTCTAGGGGCGGTGCCGGCCTCGACCCCTTTAGTGGCACCTGCCAATCCTGCCGCGCGTGTGCGGCAGGTGCGGCCACCGCGTGTGCCACCGGGAATCGCTGCGTGCGATCATGTCATCGTTCCGACTGGACAACTGTCGCGCGCTTCAGGGGAGACACTGCGCTATCTCGTCGATGTCGACGGATTGTCAGTGGGGACCATCGATTTCAAAATAGAACGTCGGGGAAACTACGCGGGCGAACCGGCCACAGATTACCGCAGTCTCTTCGAGCTCGATGCGTTGGTTGCAGCTTTCGTCCCGGTTCGCGGGCGTGCGGCGTCCATGGTGCCCGATTCTGGTTTTTGGCCCACTGTGGCAATGAGTGACTACAATCTCCAGGGCAACGTCTTCGAGGAGGAAATGCTCTTCGGGGCTGACGGCAAAACTTTGGTGTCGAAACGTAAGAAGAACGGTAAGCTCAACGAACGACGACGGCGTTTCTCCCAACCGGTATTCGATTTTGTCAGTGGCTTTTATGCGATGCGCGCAATGCCCGTTGACATGCGTGGTTGCTCCATCCTCTTCGGCAATCAGCGTGCCTATACCATATGGGTAGAACCCGATGGTGAGGAGGAGGTGAGTACTCCGGCGGGGCCACGGGCTGCCCATCGCTATCGCATTCGCTTCGCTTCGGAAAAGTCAAAGCGGCCTTACGACGCAACCTTGTGGGTGGGCATAAACAATCGCGTTCCCTATCAGGCCGAGATCCTGGGCACGTCCCGCCTCGTAGCTCGCATCCACATGTACGAGACTGGCATTTGACGGTGCGACTTCGCTCGATTTTGTCGGCGACTCAACGGGAGAAGCTAGAGCCGAACTGTCCGGTCCAATCGGTGTGGGGGGTGATTTTGCCAGCCGCTGCCTTCTCGAGGATCGAGCTGAGTGATTCCCAACCCCATTGTCCCCAGAGAAAAACGTTGACGATCTCTTCCGCCGCGACATCGTGTGGTGCCCGGTAGATCGTCCCGGTCGGGTTGAAGCTGCCAATTTCGAGTGGGCCAATGGCTGGGGAGGCCTTCACCTCGAACAGGACTCCGACGCCGTCAATGTCCGATCGGCCGTTTTGAAAGATATAATTCTGTGCTTCATACAGACTGGAGGAGAAAGAGATTCCAGGGGGGCCACCCGTGTGCCAACGAACCTTCGAAAGCTCAAACCCGTGTCTCATCGTCTTTTGAAGCTCAGGGATCGTGAGGTGTACACCGCGGAAAAACCTCTCAGGGTTGCGAAGATGTCGGAAGGTCGGCCGGTCGAGATAGGGCTCGATTCGGCGCATGTAATAACTTTCGCGGTATTCGTCAGGCAATCTGTAGCCTCTGACGATGTCTTTTCGCAGTTTCGCGCCGTCGAGTTGCGTCGCGATGTCGCAACGCTTAGCCATTGACTGCGGTGGCGAGGTGACAACCTCAACCGCTGCTGCGACGGGTGTGGGGGTTTCGACCTGACGGTTCTTGCCGTCCTGGCCCAAAGAGACCTCGGGTTTGACCATGTAACCGTCGAGGACAACCTTGACGCCAGGATGCACCATTGCATCGTCGAGCCCGGCAATGTCAAACCACTGCCAATCGATGTGTTCGAGATTCAATTTGGGCTGGAAGTCCTGTGTATCCACCTCCAGCACGAAAGTCCGGTAAGTGAAACTCGTGCCCGGCTTCTTGTATTCGAAGGCCTGTTCGTAGAGCTTGCCGTTGGGGAGTGAGCCCATTTCCTCGTTCGCTTCGGAGATTGCGGTCACCAGGGCCGGTTCGCAGCCCTTTTGGGTCTCCTGACTGGCACCGCCAGCAATTCCCCAAAGACCAGGATCGTCGACATAACCGGAGCGGCGCAGCAGCAGAACCTTGGTGTGGTCTGAGGAGACGATCAATACGCCAGCACCTTGGTTGCCCCAGGTACCATCCTTGCTGTAGCCCATGTCTCTGGCGGCCGCCGAGGACTTGCGATCGAGGGTCGCATATTCGTCGTATGTGAGAAATTCCCTTTCGTCTGCAGAATTCAACTTCACCGGAAACGGTTGTTCGACGTCGACTGCGTTGCCTATTTGATTGCGGGCGATGAACTCGGCGACCTGAAACTGCGATGGCGATTGTCCGTTCTGGTCGTCAAGCGCCGTTTCACCTTGGACAGTCGTGGTTGTCTCGCTCTTTGTATTGAGGCTGAAACGATCACTGGCATCAATGACAACGTTGGGTCTGTGCGCATACGTCTTTATCTTGTCGAGTCGTTCAAGATCGAGGTGCAACGTCTGCAGGTCGATGAGTTTTGGGAAGAGCGAGATTTTTTGCGCCTTCATGGTTTCTCCGTCGACACATCCTAAGATCCATAGCTCAAATCATTTCGCAACCAACGATGAGATTATCGTGGGTTATCTGCAGAAGTTACGCGCCGCACGTCAAAAACAACAGGGATGGCGTCCCTTGGCGATTGAGGATAGTTTGGGAGGAGCATGGGGACACGGTACGGACGATATCTGCTCGATCGACGTCTGGCGATAGGTGGCATGGCCGAGGTGTTCCTTGGCCGCGTCGAGGGTCCGGCGGGATTCGAAAAGAAGGTCGTTATCAAGCGGATCCTGCCGCACCATTGCAACGACAAGAGATACGTCGACATGTTTCTCGACGAGGCTCGCATTGCTGCGAGATTCAACCATCCCAATCTGGTGCAGATTCACGAGCTGGCCAAGATTCAGGGTCAGTTCTGTATGGTGATGGAATACATTGAGGGCAAAGACCTCGAAAACGTGAGAGATCTTTGCTCCGTGCAGCGTCGCTTCATGCCACTGCCGATTGCCGCTTTTATCATTGCGGAGGCTGCGGAAGGGCTCCACTACGCCCATGAGCTGCGCACCGAGGACGGCGAGCCGTTGTCGGTCGTTCACCGCGATGTATCCCCGGCCAACATCATCATGACGTGGATTGGCGGGGTGAAGGTCGTCGATTTTGGCATTGCCAAGCACAATGAGTCTCAAGCCCAGACGGAGGCTGGAGTCATCAAGGGTAAGTTCTCCTACCTGTCGCCAGAACAAGCAAGCGGCAGGCCGATCGATCGACGCAGCGACATATTTTCATTGGGGACGGTTCTTTATGAGCTCTTGACCTTGGCTCCATGTTTCACCCAAGCGAGTCCGTTCGAGACTTTGGATGCGGTGGCTCTGGTACGCTACAGGCCGGTCCATGAGTTTCGCAATGACGTTCCAGAAGAGCTGGAGACGATCCTCAGGACGATGTTGCAGAAGGAGCCAACAAAGCGACAACCCAATGCCGTCGAGCTGTCGCGTAATTTGCGCCATTTCATGGGCCAGGCGGGCGTGCCAGTGGCGAGTGATGTGCAGGAATTTTTGGAGCAACTCTTTGGCCGGACCAACCCCCCCGCCGAGCGGAGCTATAATCCTTTGTCGAGTGGCCCTGAGGTTCCAGTCACGCAAGAGTTTTCGAACCCGGCGGTTGGTGTGCCGGAAGCGGTACGCGAACAATTGCTGTCCCAATTGTCCGAGGTCAACTCGAATAGGGCATCTGTTGATTTGCCAAAGGCCAAGGGGCAAGTTCCGACGCGGGAGTCATCAGACCGTGCGACCACGGCGGGTGGAGGCGCGGTTGAGAATTCCACATCTCGAGCGACGCCGACCGTGCCTGCCGTGTATGATCCTGCGGCAGAGACCGTGAACTTAGGTGACCTCGCCCTTGCGACCGTGAACTTGGGGCAGGAAGAGCCGCAGGAAACCTGGGACGATCAGACCGTAACCACTGCGAGCCCCAACTTCACGATGATGAAACCGCCAGCGGAAGGTTGGGACGCCCCCACGACACAAGGGGGGTCCCCTTTCCTCGAGCTCAGCAGCGACGATGAGCTTTGGGGCGACAAGACCCGCGCCGAAGATGCGCTTTGGGGTGATAACACCAATCCACAAGAGCTATGGGGCGACAAGACGGTGCAACAGGACGTCTCGCACCAGCTGCCGATCGTCCGCAGCTCCACAGGCGGCGTGGCGCGGGAAAAATCAGTGGGTCCATTGCCGATAACAAAGGAATCGCCATTTGGTGAGATTGACGACCCCTTCAGCGGACCGAGCGCCACTGATCCTTTTGAGTTAAGTGCCACCAGCCTGCCGTTCGAGGTGAGCTCCGAGAGCATTCCGATTATGGCGATCACCGCAGATGACGCCGGACGGAGGAGGGCCGACACCGGCGGCGCTGTCGGTATCGAGGACATTGGGTACAGAACTTTGGCCGACGGGGCTCGCTTACCCCGGCCGTCGTCCAAAGGCCGTTTCCTGCTGCGGCAGAAATTGTTTGCCGTGATTGGCGGTGTTGTTGCCCTCGTCGCGATGGGTGCGCTGGCAGGTTGGATCTTCATGTCCGACAGTCAGCCGGTCAAGCCGGACATCGTCCAACATGTGATGGGCTCCCTCAAAGTGGAGAGCAGTCCCCCGGGGGCGACGGTCTATGTCGACGGTCTCGTGCGCGGTGAGACCCCGTTGACCGTTGAAGAGTTGCCCGCGGGCAGCCACCGCGTGACGGCTGCGTTGGAGGGATATCCCCCGGCAACGGAGAACGTGACCATCAGTGACGCCATGAGCAGTGCGGTCATGACGATCTCCCTGAGCCAAGCCGGAGCAACTGCGAAAATTCGCAATGCACTGGAATCCGCGGCGGTGGATGAAGGCGGAGTTGAAGGTGAAGGGGAAGGCGAAGTTGAAGGTGAAGGGGAAGGCAAAGGCAGCGACGAAGACGAAGACGAAGACGTCAACGAACCGATTGCTCCGCCACCCCGGGTGCCTGAGCCGCAGATCAAAAAGGCCGGTGGGGACAGTCCACCCACAAACAAGCGTTCCGACGACGGCAAAGCGAGCCGTCCACGACACGGCTTTCTCAACCTTTCGTGCAAACCGAATGCCGATGTTATTCTCAACGGCCAAACAATCGGAACGACGCCGCTCAAGGGTTACAAATTGCCTACGGGGTCGCACACCCTGCAACTTCGCGGGCAGGGGATGCAAAAGACCCTCAAAGTCTCAGTTCGCGGTGGCGACACAATCAAACGGGATGTCCAATTCGGCAAAGGAAAGGTCTACGTGAGTGTCTCTCCGTGGGCCGAAGTCTATCTGTCAGGAACCCACCTGGGTACGACGCCGATGCCGCCGTTTTCCGTATGGGAGGGCGTACACGAACTCAAGCTAGTCAACCCCCAGCTCGGCATTGAGCGGAAGAAAAGAATCAACGTTCGCGCCAACGAAACAGTCAAGGTTGTGGAGAAACTGCAGTAACGGCACTCTCGCGGAAGTGGTGTACCTCTCGGCGGTCGATGATCTCCTGAGGCACTCCGATGACAAGCCAACGATGGGGCTCTTGCTGTGCAGAGAGAAGAACCAGTTTTTCGGGAACAACCTTGGGTTGGTGTGAGGTTAACTAACTAGGGGCCGAGATCGTACTCGAGATCGATCTGTGCGTAGTCGAGCAACATGGCACCACTGAAGGGGCCGCTGCGGTATTCGGTGGTTGTGCGCAGATCGATGCTTCCCTGGTCCCCGAGATACCCGGCCATGTCGTCTGCGTTGAGGGGGATAGCGACCATTGAAGTGGCGGAGCCTGCACCCGAGCCAAGCGCATCCCATCCACCAGTTGTTGCGTTCCAGAGGAATAGGTCAAAACCGCCCGCGGGCTCGTCAGCGCCTGGTGGTCCAGCATCGGAGGTCCCCGCTATGGCTATTGTGGCTTGGGTGATCGATGTTGGGGGAACGTTGGCCGCAAACCAATTCCATTGCACCCATGCGGTGGCGCGGCCACCTGCGCTCTTCCACTCGGCAATGCTCAGGCCACCCGCAGGAGACGAGATGAGGCGTCCAGCATTGTTGTCGTAGGTCATGCTCAAGGTGGATGGCGCTGTGCGATCGGCGGCGGCAACCAACTCGACCCAAGTGGCGCCCGTCCATTCCCACAAGCCTGCGTCCTCCACTGTAATGCCGAAACCTGCGGCGTTGGTGCCACCAAACACGGCGACACGACCCCGTGCGGTATCATAGGTCATGGCGTGCTGATAGCGTGCCACGGGGCTGTGGGCTGATGGGATTGGCCCCGTCCACGAGCTTCCATTCCAATACCACGTGTCGTTGAGCCCATAGTCGGCGGTTCCGCCTCCCGCGCGGCGACCGCCAAACAAGACGGTGACAGCGAGATTGGGGTCGTAGGCCATGGCCGTCGATCGGCGGGCCACAGGGCCATTCTGTCCAGTGTCCGCCCAGCAGCGGCCAGCTCCTCCGCACGTGCGCGTTCCCCAGGCTCGGTATTCCCACGTATCCCCCAAGGGTGCCGAGTTGGTGCCACCGCCGAAGAAGATCAACGCATCGCGATCGCTGTCGTATGCGAGGGCACCGTTGCTGCGGGCACTGGGAGCTGCCGTGCTGCTGGAGGTCGTCGTCCAACAGCGACCGCTGCCGCCACAGGCAGGGTCGGTGCGCCAGTACCACAATTGCCTGGCGTTGGAGTCGTAGGCCCACGCCTGTTGTCGACCTTCGTCATACGTCGCACGTACCTGGGTTGTGTCGCCAGCAGGGTGACTACCTGTCGGTGCGGTCCAGCCAAAGCCGTCAAAGACTTTGGTAACGCCCGCAGACAGCGCCAATAGTTGATCGCCCATCTGGTCATAGATGACAGTGCTGGCTCCGGGGGCAGTGGTGAGCACGGGATACCTTTGTTGCCAGCGGGACCCGTTCCAGCTTTCGGTGATGTCAGTGTAATTACCGACACCGTTCGGGAATCCCCCGAACAGAATCATCTCCCGGTGAAGCCCGCTGTAGACACCGGCCATGGAATCGTAGCTTGCCAATTCCTGGTTGGGATTGGACCACGTACTGCCATTCCACTCGTAGGTGTCGCCGCTGCCAGCAAGAACAATGACACCGCGATCACCATCGTAGCCCATCACGTGCGACCGCTGGGCACCGGCGTTGGCACTTGGGTTCAGTTTGATCCAGGAACTGCCGTTCCAACTCCAGGTCTCCTGCTGTTCGTCACCACTCCCTCCTCCATACAGAATCATCACGCCATTAGCATGATCAAAAGCCATGGCGGCACCGTCACGCTGGGTTGGAGCGGTGGCAGGGTTGAGGTTGAGTTTCTCCCACCCTTCTTCGCCGAAGGTCCAGGTGCCACAGGGCTCGGTATGGCTGTCGACAAACAATATCTTGCCGAGGTTCTCGTCGTAGGCCATCGCCGCGAGATCGTCGCCCCCTTCGGGGATCTGTGCGCAGATGTCGTTGGCTGGTTGACCATCGCAGCGGCGGCTCCAAACTTCGCCGTTCCACTCCCAGGTCTCCTGGTAGGCAATTCCAGGTCCGGTCTCACTGTCCGTGTCACCACCAAACACAACGGTAACCCCGCGTCTTGGGTCGTACGCCATGAGATGACCATGCCGTTTGAGTGGCCCACCGAAGGTGACAATCTCTTGCCAACCAGTCTCAGTGAACTTCCAAAAATCAGAAAAGTCGAAGGCGTAACCGCCACTGACGATCTTGATGCCACCAAACATCACCACCTCGCCTCGGCGGGAGTCGTAAGCCATGGCGGCGCTGCTGCGTGCCTCGGGCCCTGTGCTCGAAGTCGCAAGCTCACGCCAAAAAGATAAGCCCGAGACTGAGGCGTAGGAATCATCCACTTGTTCGAGGGAGGCATACTCCTCGATCTCTCGCGTGAAGATGGGATTGGCCTGTGGGCCGAGGTCAGACTCGAGACGTTGATAGACCGCGTGGGGGTTCCCGACAAAATTCCTGGGGCTCTTGCCCGCCAGACTGGCTGCCCAACGGCCGAAGCGCACGCGGCTGCCGTTGGAGCTGTTGCCGGCAGTGTCGATGACCACAGCGTGTACCTCTGGGTAGTCTCGTGCGCCAAGACTTGCCACGAAATCGCCATCAACTCCGATTGAGGCGCGGCCGACCTCAACGAGCAGGTTAGGTTGATCGTAAAACACGATCTCTGGGCACACCATGGAACCTGCAGCGCAGGCTTCTGCCGACCCGACTGCGCCCTCAAGCCGATTGTTGGGGATACCGCCGTCAACACCCCAAGGCTCGCGGACGTGGACGATGCCCGACAGGACCGCTGGGGCCGGTGCTTCTCCATCGACGACGACTCGGCCATCTGAAGCATCACGTCCGGCGTCCGGCAGCACATCGGACAACACGACACTGCTGACGTTGCCCACGGCATCGCGGGCGGTAACCTCGATATCGTAGGTGCCATCTGTGGGAAGGGTTTGCGGTACCAACTCAAAAACGGAGGTCGTGCCGATCTCTCGCAGGAGTATCAGTGAAGGGCCGCCAACCAACAGTGCCTGTGGATATTCTTCGCCGTCGGGGTCATCAACCACCGGCTCGTCAAAGGCGACAACAACCTCGAGCCGATTGCCGTGGGTGAGGGAGTCAACGACACCGCGATTCGCACTTTCACCGGGAAAGATGGACACCTGCACCACGTCTGGGATGGGTTGCGGCCCGCGCGCATCGACTCGAACAACGCCGGGCTGCGCATCGATGCTCTCGTTGCCAGCGAGGTCAACCATGGTGACCAAAGCGTTGGCTGAGGCTGTGGGTTCGTCACCGGTGGCTACATAACTGAAGGTGAAGTCGGTGGTGCCAGATGCCTCTACAAAGGTGGTGGTTCGTTCGAGATCGGGCCACCCGAGCGTAAGCTCTGGGGGATCGCGCAAGGGTTCGTTCACGGCGATCGCAAAGTTGACGATTTGACCGAGACCAACAACTGCGGGCGTAGCAACGATGGCTCCGGCGAGCTCGGGGTTGGTGAAGTCGACGGCGATGCGACCGATGTCGACACTCTGGGCAACGCTGCCATCCAATCCAATCGCAGACGCCTCCAGATCAAAGAGCCCCTCTGACAAATCAGCCGCACTGATGCGGTAGACATAATGGAGGTCGTCTTCGTCATTGATGCGGGACAGAAGCGAAGCAGGGGTGGTGGCCACCACGACCTCGGCGTCAAGCCGTAGTCGCGCGGTGACGTCAAACTCGACTGTCAGAGTGTCCTGTGGACCGAGCACATCTGCGCTGAGTGTGACATTCTCGAACTTGATGGTACCACTGGCGTTGTTGAGAACGCATTCGCCAATTTCGGTGATACAGCGCCAGTCGGGAGGACATTCACTGTTCGATTTGCACTCAATCCGAGCGGTGTTGGGCACTTGCAGGTCGACACCACAACCAGCAGTGATGACGATGAATACAGTGGGGACAATGAGTCGCATGGGCAATCCCTCACGTCAGGTTTGGCCCTGGGAATATAACTGCGTCGGTGGTGCTTTGCACCCATCGTTTCGTTGCGGACCATCCATCCACCACACCATCCACTTATCCACCACCCCACTGGATGAAACAGCAGTGTCGGGCTATGCTCGCCATTGAAGTGAGATGTCCACTCTCCATACTTGCTGTGGCATGGCTGTTCTGCAGCACAACGGTAAAGGCCGCCGGACCTTACGACCCCCAGTTGAGCTGGCGAACGATCTTCACGCCGCGCTTTGCGGTTCATTACCCGGACGACGGCTACAATCTCGCCGTGCGCATAGGTCGCATCGCCGAAGAGAGCCTTGATGATGTTTCGGGGCTGCTCGGATTCTCCCCCGAGGGGCGAATCGAGATAGTTCTCAGCGACGCGTCGGATCGGGCGAACGGCTCAGCGCAGGTGATGACGAAGAACACCGTTCGTCTATTTCTCACGGCCCCGACGGAGCTGACGGGGCTCACCTCCTATGATGACTGGTTGCGAATTCTCGTCGTCCACGAGCTCGCGCACATCTGTGACATCGACCAGAGTTGGGGTTTTGCGCGGTTCTTGCGGCACATCTTCGGCAAATACATTTCATTCAATGGTTTGTCGCCGCAATTCTTGTCTGAGGGGGTGGCGGTGTATGCCGAAACTGTCCTCACGCCCACTGGTCGAGGGCGTTCGTCCTATGTGGCCATGCTCTTGCGCATGGCTGCGTTGGAGAATGAGTTCTTTGCTATCGACCAGGCGCACCTCCAGGTTGCCGATTGGCCAGGCGGCAACGTCGCCTACTTCTACGGCGGTTTCTTTCATCTGTGGTTGGCTAATCGCCACGGTCAGAATGCTGTTCGAGATCTGCATCGCTATTACGCCTCGATGCCGCTGCCCTACATGTATTGGTTTGGTGCCGAGTCCGTGTTTGGCGAGAGCTTGCCTGATCTTTGGGAGATGTGGCGACAGGATGAGCTCGCCTTTGCTCTCGAGATCAAGGCGGCCATCGAGTCAGCGGGGGTGACACCGTCGCGACAGATCACCTTTCACGGGCGCGATATCACCGGTGTGCGGTATCGCCCGGGCACTGGGGAGATCATCTACTCGCGTACCAGCCCGGTGGATGGTTCCACCGTGCGTCAGGTCCTCAGGGATGGCACCGACGACCGCTACCTGGTTCTGCAGACCTTCAGTCCGCGGTTCTCATTCTCGCCAGATGGCAACAGCCTTTTCTTTTCACAAAACGCAATCAACGAGCGATTCAACGACTTCAACGACCTCTACCGCTACGACTTCACCACCCACGAGACGACACAACTGACAGAGCGGGATGCGCCCGACGAGAGCCTGCGGGCTCGCGATCCGGCGGTGTCGCCCGATGGTCGTCGCATAGCCTTCGTGCAAAACCACCTGCACCAGAGCTGGGTGAGCATTGCGTCTCTGGATATCACCCGCGCTGAGGTTTTCGATGTCAGAGTGTTGGTGCCGCCGCGTGGTGACATGCAGCACGCGAGTCCCGTGTTCTCACCCGACGGCACCCGGATTGCTTTGTCGACTTGGTTTGAAGACGGCAAGCGCGACATCGTGATTGTCGATGCCGATTCTGGGGAGTTGTTGCGCCGCGTAACCTTTGATGCAGCGCTCGATGGCAATCCGGCTTGGAGCCCAGATGGGCGTTATCTGCTCTATGAGTCCGATGCCGATGGCATGTCCAACATCTTCGCCTTTGACCTGATTGAGGAAGACTACCACCGGGTGACCCGCGTGGTGGGGGGGGCCTTTCAACCAGACGTATCAGCAGATGGGCAATGGATCGCGTTTCGCAATGCAACTGGGAATGGATTCGACATTCACGAGATGGCCTTCACGCCACAGCAATGGGAACCCCAAACGTACCTTCCCTCCGTGGGATATGTCGCTCGGACAGACGGTGTGGTTGCTCCGTCGGCGGAGGTTTTTGATGATCGTGCGTGGGGTCTCGCCATGCCACGGCAGAACGAAGAGCCGCTCACGCTCGAGGGCGGCGAGCGAGACGCTGCCTATTCTCCTTGGCGGACATTGCTACCATTTCAGGACAACTGGATATTGCTGCCCGCCGTGTATTTTCTCAACGACGATCCGACCTTGAGATTGACGACTGTGGGTCAAGATTCACTCGGGCATCATGGCTGGTCGGCCTCAGCGGGATCGAGTTGGTATGCCAGGCGCCTCAATTGGTCGGCCTCCTATTCCAATGACGTTTGGTATCCCACCTTCTTTGTTGGAGCCGGCGACCAAGCGGAAACCAGCAGTGCTGGTGCCATGGGTGTAGGTCGCATGCGCGGCGAAGCAGGGGTGAGGTTGCCCGTCAATCAACGACATTTGTTTGGCTTGGCGTATGTGCGTGAGCAACGTCGCGCTTTGACCGCGCAGGCCGAGGAATCGTCCCGGCTTGGCGAGTTTGGTTGGCTCGAGCTTGGCTATCGTTACCACTTCACACGTCGCTACCCATATTCAGTAGGAGACGAAGATGGCACTTCCCTCGCGGTCACCGGCCGATGGTACAGTGATGCGCTCGGCAGTGACTTCAACGAGATTCTAATCAACCTCGACGGCCGTTTCTACGTGAACAATCCGTTGTTTGACAATCATGTGCTCGCCCTGCGTGGCGTTGCAGCGTTGGCCATTGGCCCGGACTTCGAGGAGGTCTTCTACCTCGGGGGCGCTCAGGGCGTATCGCTGTTCTCTGTGCAAACCGAAGAAGTGTATCCCCTACGAGGATTTCCTGCCTACGACGATCGACCAGGGCGAGGCCTGTTGGCCGCCTATGCGGAGTATCGTTTTCCCTTGTGGCACATAGAACGCGGGTTGTGGACAGTGCCCATTTACGTCGAACGTTTGCATGCGGCGATTTTTGCTGAAGCTGGAAATACCTTTGGCAAGGGGGACGAAGAAGACGTCACAGAGCTCGCCGAACAGGCGTGGACCCGCTTGCGACGTGGTCGGTTCGGTGCTGGCGTTGAGCTGCGCATTGACGTCAGTCTCGGTTGGGCGTTTCCCTTGTCCGTCCGTGGCGGGATGGGTCTGCCCTTGATGGAAGGCGGTAAGTACCACGCGTACGAGGCTCTGCGCGCGCCATTGTTCTATTTCAGCTTTGGCACGGCCATTTGACGTGAGAGGCCTCAGGCAGTGACAGAAGCGAATCCTCGCTCAAGCCGTAGCGCGAGCCCGCACGCAGAATACCGAGCAATGCGCCCGCCGGGCAACGCGTTCGGCGGTGCTCCCCATCGGGGAATCGAAGCCGCCGTCTTGACTCGAGCCCATGACAATGAGGTCGACATCCTTGGCCTTAGCGGTGTCGAGGATCTCTTGCGCCGCTCTGGTGGCACCGCGCACCACGAGATGAACCTTGCGGCGGTCAACAGCCTCGAGCCCGCCTTCTGCGTAAAGCTCGTCGAGTCGACGGTGCACTCCCTCCTCGACGCGCTCGATTGTCTCTGCGGTTTCGACGTAGCGTTTCTTGGCGAAATCAAAAGCGCGAATGGGCTCCGATGCGTGCAGCACCCACGTTTCGGCATTGAGCGTCGCGGCGAGACTGATGCCAGCATAGAAGGCCTCCCGCGAGGCGTCTGAGAAGTCAATTGCGATCAATATACGTTTGATGGGAACTCGTTTGTGCATAGGTATTCTCCGCAAAAGTGGAGGCGTTCCTAATGAGGACGCAGAAGTGGTGGCGTTCCTAACATGGAATGCCGCGTCTAACCAGAGTGATGTGAGACCATAGGGTGATGTGAGACCATAGGGTGATGTGAGACGACAGGAAGGAAAGCAATTGTTGTCAAAGATGTGGTAGAGAGATCGGGCAATGGCCAAAAAAGCCGACAACAATAAGACAGCGAAGGGTCAGGCGCTTATCTGCAAGAACCGTCAGGCCGCCCGCAACTACAACATCGAAGAGCGGCTGGAGGCCGGGGTGTCGTTGTTAGGGTCTGAGGTGAAGTCCTGTCGCGCACATCGTGTCTCCCTCGATGACGCCTACGTGAGAACCGCCAACGGTGAGGCGTTCCTTGTCAATGCCCACATTGGTGAGTATGGTCCGGCCAACCAGTTCAACCATGAGCCGACTCGTCAGCGCAAGCTGCTGCTGCATCGCAAGGAGATCGACAAGCTCGACGTGCGACTGCGACAACAGGGGCAAACAGCGGTGCCCACTTCTATGTACCTCAAGGAAGGCAGAGTGAAGGTCGAGATTGGAGTCGGCAAAGGCCGGTCGCATGCCGATCGCCGTGATGTGGTGCAAGAACGGGAAATGCAACGGGAGATCGATCGGGCGATGCGCCGCCATCGCTGATCCAAAACTAGGGCGTATTCTCTTCCTTGTTTTCGACGTCATACCCGTCCGGGGGTGTGGGGAATTCCCCGCGGAAGGCACCGCGGATCATGCCCTTCACCTCGTCGGTGAAGTCGGACTCGGCAATCCACGTGAGGTACTGAGGCTCTTCTTGAACAAGCCACCGCAAGGAGCGATCGCGGTGCTTGCCAAAACCCAGACAGGCTTCACCGCGGTGCCAGACCAGCTTGCCGGCGGGGTCTATGGCGTTGGGACGCACGGGATGACAAAAGGCATGCAGATCTGCAATCGCAGTGGGGAGATCGGCGTAGCGCTCGAGTTGGGCCAGCAATACCTCTGCTGCGGCAACAGTGTCCGCCTCGGCGGAATGGGCATTGGCGAGGTCCTTGTTGCAATACATCCGATAGGCCGCCGTGAGATCCCGTGGCTCCTTGGCGAGGAAGATCCTCCAACTGTCGATCACGTTCACGGGGTTCGCCGGGTACTTGATGCCCGCCCGATCAAATTCTTGAATCAATAGTGGCAGATCGAACCCTTCAACATTGAAACCAGAGAGATCGCAGCCATCGAGGTAGGTGAACAGGCTGCGGGCGACTTGCTGAAATGTTGGCTCATTTTCGACGTCGGCATTGGAGATGCCATGGACAGCGGTAGCTTCCGGCGAGATCGGCACGGTGGGATTGAGTCGACGTGTGCGCAGATCTTGGGAGCCATCGACCCCAATTTTTAGACAGGACATTTCGACGACGCGGTCACGACGGACGTCGAGGCCAGTGGTTTCGAGGTCAAAAACCACCAAGGGACGTTCGAGCTCCAATTTGCGGCTCATCTAGCCTCCCGGCAATTCAACTGAACAGCAACATCCCCAGGCTACCCCAGGGGTCTGTCCTTTTTCCCCCGTGGTTGGGCCAAGCGCAGGGATTGTTGTCGGGATTGTAACTCTGACGATCCTTCGCGGATTGGGATCGGGGGTCAGACGACCTCAGTGCCCGCTTTGCCTGCTATGGCATCGCCGATGAGCTCGGGTGAGGTGATGATTACCCGTTCACCGCCATTGTCGAGGAACTGCAGAGCGGCTTCGATCTTGGGCCCCATGCTGCCAGGCGGGAATTCACCTGCCTTAAGGTAGCCGCGCAGCTCCTCACGGGAGACCCGGCCGAGGGGGCGAGCCGCTTTGGTGTTGAAGCCGACCTGGACTTGGCTCACGCCAGTCGAAATAAGCAGAAGCGGAGCGCCAACGGTGTTGGCGAGAAGTGCTGAAGCACGGTCCTTGTCGACGACAGCTTCGATGCCAAAGTACATGCCATCTCTCTCGTAGACGGGAACGCCGCCACCACCCACCGCAATGGGAATGATACCGTTGCCAATGCAACACTTGATGGCGTCGACCTCGAGTATCCTCTTGGGGATGGGTGATGGAACCGTGCGTCGCCAACCTCGTCCCGAGTCTTCGGTCATGTGCCAACCATGGTTACTCATCTTCTTCTGGGCGACCTCTTCGGTGAAGAATGGACCGATGGGTTTGGTCGGGTTGTGAAAGGCTGGGTCTTCGGGAGTCACCAGAACCTGGGTGACAAAGGTGACGACCGTTCGTTGCAGGCCGAGCTTGGTCAGCTCATTGGTAAACACCTGTTGCAACATGTAGCCCATGCCGCCTTGGGTATCAGCGTCACACACGTCGAGCGGTAGCGTGTACACGGTGTCGGCGGCTAGTTCCACGCGCAGCATGACATTCCCAACTTGGGGGCCGTTGCCGTGGGTCAACAGGAGGTCCCATCCCTCGCGCACCAAGTACGCCAGTTGCTTGCAGGTCAACGCTGTATTCTCGAACTGTTCGGCAATCGTCCCAACCTGGTTTGACTGAACCAACGAGTTGCCACCGATGGCTATTACCGCCAGGGCCATTGTTCACCTCTCAAGATGACGACAGACTTTTTGCGATGCAAAAGATACATGATTCTGGTCGATGATGGAGTTGGTTGCCAGGCTGCAGGCACTAACGTCGCCGTTTGGGGATCTTGATGGGCTCCGTATCGGGCAAATAACCTGGCAATGAGGCGTAAAACGCCATGGTCTTCTCTAGGTCGTCAATGCGCACATGATCGTTGGTGGGGCTCGAGAAGCTTTCTTCCGAGGGCCCAAACCCGATGGTCGGGATATTGGCCAAGCCCATGGTGTATACGCCCGCGGTGGACATGGTCCACCGGTCGATCACCGCCTTCTTTTTGAAAATGCTGCGATAGGCATTTTCCGCCGCGCCGAGAAGCGGGTGATCTTCGGGCATCACCCAGGTTGGGAAGTACTTCTCCATTGGCAGACGCAAGCCGCGGTAGCTGGGGCGATCGTAGGCGACCACCTCTATTTTTGCGCGGGTGCCTTTGCACAACTCCTTGATTTGCGACAATGCCTTCTTGAGTGACTCGCTGGGAACGAGTCGTCTATCAATGATGATATGGCACGACTCAGGCAAGCTGTTGGGGCCGTTGTAACTGCACTCAACATGGGTGACGGCGATGGTCGCGCGACCAAGGAATTTGTCCTCTGGTAGCTTGGCAGCGAGCTGTTGAACGCCCTCGATGACCTTGTTGATCCCATAGATGCAGTTGAAGCCCTTGTCTGGGTCGGATGCGTGAACGGGTTGTCCGCGGAGGGTGACCTGGATCTCAGCACGCCCACGGTGACCACGGCACAACCGCATGCCGGTGGGCATCGACAGCACAACAAAGTGCGGATAGAGCTTTTCGACGTCGAACAACGCCTTGTATGCGAGGCCCTCACACTCTTCCGCCTGGATAGAGCCGATTACGAATACGGTTGCGTCCGCAGCGAGATCGAGCTCTTGAATGATTGAGCCCGCATGCACCACCGCAGCGAGACCGCCCTTGTTGTTGGCTGCACCATGGCCGTAAATCTTGCCGGCCTTCATCTCCCCCGCATAGGGGTCGAAGCGCCACGAGCTGCGGTCACCAATGGTGCCAGTGTCGAGGTGGCCATCAAAGATGATGCGGGTGCGACCATCCCCGATGCGGCCGACAACATTGCCAAAACGGTCGATCTCGGCACTCTCGTAGCCGAGGCGTAACATCTCTCGACGCACCAAAGCGGCCGCAGCGTCTTCGTGGCGGCTCGGCGAGGGTGTCGCAATGAGCTCGCGTAGAAATTCTGCACACCGGTTGCGATGCCTTTTTGCCGCAGCAACGATCCGTTCGCGCATTTCGTCCATGAAAATCCCTAAGTCAATCTAGCCGCAACCAGACTTGGCTGCAAATAGTCGTTTTGCCAAGCCCGTCCGACTTATTAGCTTACAAGACGGACGAAATACTGCGACTGAGAATTCTCGGTGATTCCACATTGTGTGATTTTGTGCCGCTGACATGGGTTGGCGACGCTGCAGGCGTATGTTCTGCGGGCGTATGTTCTATGGTGGAGCAAACTTGAGGGGGAATTCAATTGTTGCTTCGCCGCCGAACTCGGGTTCTGGGAACACCAGTTCGTTGACGTGACCGAGCAGGCATTTTCGTAGCAGCGTATCGCCCAACTCGTCCGTCGTTACATCGACGCTCTTGAGCTTGCCGCTCGGGAGTACGGTGAGAACCAGCAGGAAGGTTCCGCCGAGTTTCGCCTTCACTTTCTGCCGTTCGTCGTAGCAGTTTTTGAATTCCTGTTCCTTTGTGTGGAAGACACGACTGACCTGACCTGGGGAGAGGCGGCCGATTGTTTTGCCCCCTTGGGGAGGCACGAACCGCATGGGGTGATTGAGTGTGACCGGTTTGCCTTTGTAGGGCGCAGGAAACTGCAACTCTCGTACTGCGTTGAGGGCGCAAGCGTCGAAGACATCCATCCCCGTTTTTGAGATGAGCTCGGCCTTTTCGACGTTACCTTTGCCGCCGATGACCACTCGGAAGATGAGGTTGCCCGTCAAGTTGGGGTTGTTGCGCAGGGCGGTGTCGTAGCAGAGTTTTTTGATGGTGGTCGCCGCCTCCTTCATGACGGGATCCGTCTGCTCCGGTGACAGACCCGTCTTTCCCGCCATGGGATCGGGTTTCTGCACTACCATCACCGCCACTTGAAAAAACGGCGGGTCGTCGGGTACGAAAAACGCGCCAATGGCAATGTCGGCATATTCCAGAGCCAGCGCTTTCTGTGTGTCGGCATCTTTGCCGATTTCTCCGAGGAGCTCGTTGCTGTGGGTGCCGGCCAAGTACTGCAGGCGGTATCCATGTGGTGCGAGCTTCTGTGTCTTGATTCGCAGCTCAAAAGTCTTTGCCGCAGGGTCGCCACGGGCTCCGCGTTCGGACTGCTCTCTGAGCATCGCCTGAAGTTGTTCATCCATGCGCAGAGGTTCGAGGCTCTTCGTTTTTCTCATCTTGTTCAGGGCTGCGAGAATCTCCATCTCCACCTTGACGGCTTTGGGATCGGCGTTCTTGGCACCGAGGCCGCCGAGGCGGGCAACAGCGAGGCTGCCGGTCGCGGTCATAGCTGCGGCGATCAGTATGGGTGTGATTTTCATGCGCCAATCCTACCGCGTCCTTCGCGTCTATAAAGGAAAAACTCGAGTGCTTCCCGTTTCCGTGCCGCCACGAGAATCGGTGAGGCAAGAAGCCAATCCTGCACGGGCAGGGAGCAGGCAGGGAGTAGGGAGCTGGGGCAGGGAGTAGGGAGCTGGGGCAGGGAGCAAGGGCAGGGAGGAGCTGGGGGACCTGGGGAAACGTGGCTGGCTCTTCCCCTCTGGCGCATCTCGTGCAAAAGTCGCATCTGTGTTTTGCCATCCGGTCCGTCGGTGCACTTGAAGGTTCGATGGTCGAACGGACGGATGGGCGAATTTCTGATGGAGGACTGTGATGCCCGAAACGATGCAACGAAGGTTTGCCCGCGCCCGCGAGCGAGTCGCCGTAAGACTCATTTTCGACGACGGCGAACGGCATTTGGAGGCCATCGTTCACACCTACGACATCAGTGTCAGCGGTGTCTTTCTGGAGTCAGAGTTCTTTCTCAAACCGGGAATGGTGCTCGACCTCGAGTTCGACATGCCCAACGAGTCGCGGACCGTGCGCGCGCGGGGCATCATCGTTCGTGAGGTGCGATTGGAGGAGAGCGGTCGCGGTGTGGAGGGTGTGTCCGGTTTTGCGTTGAAATTCACCGAATACTATGACGATGCGAAGACTGTATTGGCGTCGTCCTTCTTGATCGTCGAGCTGGACGAATTCATCGACGATTATCTGAGGCGTCGCACTCGGCAACCAACTTCAGATCGCGAACTTCTGCGAGAGGCGATCGTTGCTTGGGAGGTCGACAAGATCGATATGGCGCCCACTGAGGTTGACCTCCTGCGCGAGACGATACAGGTGGATAGCACCGGGCGGATTCGCCGTCAGGTTCAGGCTGCGGGGATCCGTTCCCCCCAGTCGGTCGAGAACAAAGCCAAGCCGGTCGAGAGCAGAACCAAGCTGGTCGAGAACCGAGCCAAGCCGATCGAGAGCAGAACCAAGTTGGTCGAGAACAGAGCCAAGCCGGTCGGAAGCAGAGCCATGCCGTCGGCCAGCGTCGCCGGGACGGCTGTGAAGCCAAGTGCAGAACCATGGTGGCGACGGACCGTGGCTCCTACTTCGAGTGTGCCTGCCAATTCGGCGACACGGGTCACGAGCTCGGCCAAGAAACCGGCGGCAAGTGGGGCAAGTGGGGTGAACGCGGCGAAGAAGGAAACGGCAAAGCCAACTCCATCAAAAAAGAAGACCGCGATCTCGACGAAGAAAAGCACAAAGAGCAACAGGTAGGTGCCTTGGTGTGTTGCGTCGTTCATGGGCCTACGCGACCCTGACGTTTCTTTGTTCTCAAGAGTGCGCGACATTGCAGCTCATTCATGTGCACCGAGCGTCGAATATAGGACTCGACGGCTTCATGCATGACGTCGAGGTTTGTCTTGGCAGTGTTGCTACACGCGTAGGCAGTCATGGCCATGCCCTGGCGCAAGTCCGAATCGGCGTTGTTCAGACAGTCCTCAAGTCTATCCCGTGACCACCAACAGACTTCTCGCGCGTCGGTGCCAAATGATTCGGCCAATAACAGGCGCAGACGTGTCTCGACCAAATGACCGATCAGCCAAGCAAATAGGCGAGCCCAGGCGTGTTCCCGCACGGAGAAGCCCTCATTTTTGGCAAAATTCAGTGTGCCCAAGGGCTTGTCGTCGAACCAAATCGGCATCACCAAAGAGAAACGCGGCGTGGTGCCGTGGCCATAGTGTTGAAAAACGCCAGTAATGGCGACAAAGGAGCAATTCTTTATTGCTTTCCAGGCTATCCCCTCGCCCCGCGGCACGCGCTGACCGACGACGTTGACCGCGTGACCATCACCTGCAACCACAACCAGTTCCTCACCCGCCAGGAGCATGATTGAGACCTGTTCGGCCTCAATCCAATCGCTAGACTGGCGGAGTAAGTCCGTGCACAGCTCTCCCGCCCATTTGTCCATGGGCATGTGTTTTGGTCGATCGTCCCAAGAAAGGTCCGAAACTGATGAGTCTTTCTTGTGATTGCCCAACATTTGAAACTCCTCGCGTTACCATTTGACTGTGCAACAATTGGGCCGTTGCTGGGGATGCACGATTTCAAGGGGTTAGATAGACCTCCACACAGAATTGGGCAATCGTGACCACATTCCAGCGCCATGTTGTTACTATTTGAGGTTCTATGGCGCGCCTTGCGCATTTTGGCACCAAGAATTGGGCAATCTCGGCCACATGTGTTACGGCAAGCGATTACGCGGACTGATTGAGGTTAGGCTCGGCTCGCATTGGTGCTGGTGGCACGCCAGAATATCCACAACCCCATTCCAAGGACGGCCACGGAGAAAAGGCCGCACACGCCGCCCCAAAACCAATAGGGCAGCAGCAAGAGGTCGGCCATTTGCGCCACGTCTGACGGCCTTGGACCATCGGCAGTCATGGCGACGTCGGTGAAAAGATAATCGCCGCGGGAGAAGACCGCCAACGCGAGCTGCATCCCGACAAAGACGAGGGTGATCTGTGCGATTCGTGGCGGAGCTTTTGCTGCGATGGCAAGGGCGACGGCGGCGACCAGGAGGACGAACAGGAAGCCAAAGAAATTGCGAACAACAACGACACAAGACGCAACGAGCAGGAGGCCCACCCCAAACAGAGCGAAACGTGCGACCTTGGGGCGGGGGCTCAATACGAACAAAACAGCCGCGGCAACAGCGGGACCGAGCAGGCCTCCCGCTGCGACAGCCCCTTGGGCCAGCCGGCCGCTGGTGCCGTGGGTCGCCATTCCAGAGGCGTCGGCATAGATTTCCAACGAGTAAAAAGTGCCACCGGTGATGACTGCGGTGAGGCCATGCCCCATTTCGTGTGCAAGGGTGGACAACAGGAGCAACGGATAACCAATGGTTTGCCCATAGGGCACCCCATACAACACCACGGTGATCGCCATAGCCACGAGCATGAATCCGCGTGTGCGCTTCGCGGCTGCGGTTGGGCTGTCGTTCATTCTTCGCCTTCCCTAACGATTCACAACCACCGTTGTGGCTGAGACGTCATCGGAACAATCGCGGTTGCTCGGGCATAACCTCTTCAAGGGTGTGGCATCGACGACAGCGGGCCTCGTAGGCCTCGGTGGCTCCGATGACGACCTGCTCTTTGTCGCGGCTGAGGCGTTGGGAGCGACCGGCTGGGTTGCCGCACACCATACAAATGGCCAGGGTCTTGGTGACGTACTCGGCGATTGCGAGGAGCTCTGGCATGGGCTCAAATGGCATGCCGCGAAAATCCTGATCGAGTCCAGCAACAATGACGCGCAAACCGCGGTCGGCCAGGGTCTGAACGACCTCGACCAGCTCATTGTCAAAAAACTGCGCTTCGTCGATGCCAATGACCTGGGTTTTAGGGTCGGCCAACTCCAGAATGTCTTTGGCGCTACCAATGGGTTTCGCCGAAACACTCTGGCGACTGTGGCTGACGATCTCGATTTCGGCGAAGCGGGTATCGATCTTGGGTTTGAACAACTCGACGCGTTGCCGGGCATACAACGCGCGGCGGACGCGGCGGATGAGTTCTTCCGTCTTACCCGAGAACATCGGGCCACATACAACCTCGATCCAGCCTATGCCTCTGGGAGGTGCGTCCACGCGATGTTCCCCCGCCTAGATAAGGATTTCTTTCCAGTCGCTGCGTCTGAGTTTCCAGTACATCGCCGCAGCGAGAAGGCAAACATACAACATGGGTCCGACGTATACACCCAGCAAACCGAAGTCCAACACCACCCCAAACAGATACGCCACGGGGCTCACCACCAACAGGTGGAGGCAAAGCTCGACAATCAGCACATACTTTGCCAACCCAACGCCGTACAGGGTCTGGGCCATGATCATCGCAACGGCGACGACTCCCTGCAGGACGCCCAGGACCCGCAGGGGAGTGCGGGCAATCTCTATGACTTCTGGGTCGGGATTGACCAGGGCGATGATGGCATCGGGAGTAAAGATCATAAATGCGCCGAAGATCCACATCGCGTACGCCCAGATGCGCGCGGCATCGAACACGTATCGCTCAGCAAGATACGGGCGTCCCGCGCCCAACGATTGGCTCACCAGTGCGGCAGTCGCCGTGCCGAACGCCAGCGCCGACATAAATGCCACCATGAAAATCGAGATGAGCACTGCGTTGGCGGTGGAATAGACGGGGTTTCCTGGGGTCGCATAGAGGCCATTGACCTGATCAACCACCCAGTAGAAACCGACAAATCCAGTCATGACGACGATTGTTGCGGCACCATTTGGCAACGAAAGGCGGATGATCTCGCGAAGAACGCCAACATTGATCTTGCGCGGATCATAGTAGCGGTAGCGCATCAAATAGCGTGGCGCAAAGCTAATGACGACGAGCAGCACAAGTCCAACATAGGCAGCGGCGACAGACGCGATAGCTGCGCCTTTGACGCCGAGCATGGGAACACCCAAGCTGTCGTTGCCGAATATGAGCAGGAAGTTGAGCGCCACATTGAGAATGTTCATGACGACGGCGACCACCATGAAGACCCTGGTTTTGCCGATGCCGTCGAAGAAACTCTTGTATGAGAACGTGGCTGCCATCGCCAGTACGCCGACCAAGCGGACCTGCAGGTAGTCGGTTCCGAGCTCGACGATCTTGGCATCGTGGTACAACGCCCCAAGGACGTGGGGCACGAGCAACACGGCCGCAATTGAAAAAACGACTCCGGATGAGATCGAGATCAACAGAGAGTTGGTCAGCGCCCTTCCTGCAAGTGCGTCGTTGCCCTCGCCGGCGCGGCGTGAGGTGATGGCCTGGGTACCTACCCACACCGCCGAGAGGAAACCGCCAACCAACCACATGAGCGGCAGAGAGTTCTGGATAGCGGCCTGGCCGGGGTTGGCGATTTCTCTGGGGAGCCTTCCCACCATGACGGTGTCGAGGATGTTGATTGCGGTCTGCGTCAACATGCCGAGGACAACTGGCAGCGCCATCCGAAGAATGTGTCTGGCGAGTATCGGGTCAAACCACAAGCGTCGCAGGCCGTGGCGCGGCGGCGGGTCGGGGACCAACAGAAACGCCTCCAGCTGGCCACGTTTTGCGAGGCGACTTTCGTCGTTCGATGGTGTTTCTCCCCCCGAGTGCGTGTCCAACATCCGTACCGCCTGGCCCATTTCTTTGGTGCACCTCAGAGCAAAGAGGAGCGGCACGCTAACTGACGCCCGGACAAAACACAACCGGGTTTACAGATCTGCGCCTGATAGCGTGAATAAACCGTTGACTTCCCCCAGGTGCGACCTTAGGATACCCCCAACTCAATAATTACCGGGACACTCGGAAATTCCGATGCGGTTTCGGTATGTTATCGTCGAATTGGGAGATGGAAACCATGCGACTTCGCCTGGACAACGTGCTGGCCATTGCGTCTGTTGTAGCTCTTTTCACGTTTGCGGGATGCAAACCTAAGTACCCGAATTGCGAGAATGACGACCATTGCAAGGACAAGGGTGAAGTTTGCGTCAACAAGCAATGCCAGGAGTGTCGCGACGACACACAATGTCTCGCCAAGTACCCCGAGGAGAAGCGGGAGTGTGTGAGCGGCCGTTGCGACGTGAAACCCGAGTGTCGTTTGGATGATGACTGCGCAGCGGTTGGCGAAAACCTCGTCTGTCGCAGCAATAAGTGTGTGCAAGAGTGCAGCGTTACCGAGGACTGCCCATCGGGCAGGAAATGCGAAGGGCAGAAATGTGTCGCCGAGTGTTCGGTCGACGTCGACTGTGGTCCCGGTCGCGCATGCGTTGATGGCGCTTGCCAAGATCCGAGTGGCGGAACCAAAGTTTCAGGCAGTTGCCGTCCCATGGACGCGAGCTCGGGTGATGTGGTTGCGTTGGCCACGGTCAACTTTGATTTCAATGAGTACGACCTGACCGTCAGTGCCCGCGGTGCACTGGACCAAAACGCAGAGTGTCTGCGTGAAGCCGCTGGCGTCAAGATCACCATGGAAGGCCATTGTGACGAGCGGGGCACCCAGGAGTATAACTTGGCTCTCGGCGAGAAACGCGCGGCGACAGTCCGCAGTTATCTCAAGAATCTCGGCATCGATACCTCGCGGATGCAGATGCGCTCCAAAGGCGAGAACGAACCAGTATGTCGCCAGCAAACAGATAGCTGCTGGTCACAAAACCGCCGTGTCGAATTCGTCCAAACGACCGGTAGCTTCTAACCTTCCCGATGCTCATCCGCTCACAGAGCGGACCCCGAGTGTTCGAGAAGACTTTTCCCCAAATGCCTCAAGCCTCAGGCCTCAATCGATGTCGTTGGCTCGCACTGCGGTGGCCCACTTGCTCTGAATGGCCACGCCGTCACCGAGCGGTGAAACTGTTTGCAGTTGTCTTCAGCGTTGCGATCTCCGCGTGCTTCGTGCCAGCAGAAACGGGCAGGAAGATGCAAGCCGATCTTCTACAGCTGCAGGGCGGCCTGGGCGATCTTACAAAGGGGATGGATGAACAGCGGGCGCGTCTCGAGGAACAGATGCAGCGCGCTGACAAGCAGATTGATGAGGTTGCGCAAGCCCTTGCGGATCTACGTCGGGCGGCTCACAACACCGACGCTGATTTTGGTGTGCAGATGGAGCGTCTCATTCAAGAGATGCAAGAGCTGCGGGGAGCATTCGAGCTAGCGGAATACCGCTTGGGCAAGCTCGAGAGTGCGCTTGCGGGCGAGGGCTCTCTGGGAGTCCGTGTTGAGGCTCTCGAAAAAACGACGAAGGAGCCGTTGACGCCAACCGCACAGAGCGAACCCGTTCCCAAAAACCAAAAAGATCTCATGCTCCAGGCCCGCGATCTCGCAAGGAATGGCAAGATCGCCCAGGCTCGCGGTGTTTACCGCGACGCCATCAACCGGTGGCCCGCAGAGGCTGGTGTCACCGACGAGGCGTACTATCGGCTCGGCGACCTTTACTACGAAGAGAAGAAGTGCCGTAGCGCGCTCCAAGAGTACATCAAGGTTGCCGAAAAGTTTCCCAAGGGGCATTACGTAGATGATGCGCTCTACAAGGGCGGCATTTGCCTGGTTGAATTGGGCAACCTGGAAGATGCCGTGACGTTCTTCTCAGCGATTGTCTCTGAGCACAAAAAGTCACCCTTGGTGCGTCAGGCCAAAGGCAAGCTCGACGAAGTCAAGAAACAACTCGAGAAAGAGAAGTCGCGTCCCCAGAAGGGCAAGCGCTAGCCCGGTTTCAACTTGAACTGAGCTGACTCATCGATGACGCAGCGCGGCGCGCGCCAGTTGGAGCCAGTTGGAGCAGTTGGAGCGCTGGCGCCGCGCCTGCGTCATTCTTACCGTCCCAAAGATCCGATCCCATAAAGACGAAAGCGGTCTAGCCTGCGTGATCACAGTGTGCACCCGCACCCGCACCTGAGCTCGGACCTCGAAGACATGGCGGGAAACACATGTGGTGTGTTCTAATCCTCTCGCCGTTTCGTTTGCAGCGCCGTTCCCTCATCGTCTTTTTTGTCACGAACAATTTCGACTTTGACTTCTGCAATCAAAGCCGCCATTGCTCCCACTGCAGCAATGACGGGTGAGAACATCGCCAATATGCCTGCCACCGCTGCACCTGCGACGATGGGGACCTCCATCATGGTTTCACCGTTGGGCTTGCGGATGATCACACGGCGAACATTGGCGTCACCCATCAGCTCCTTGATGCGGTCGACGAGCTCTGAACCTTTGATTTCCAGTACCTCGCTCCAAGTCTTTTCCTTGTTGTGCTGCGAGTTGCTGTTGTCTCTGTTGTCTCTGTTGTCTCTGTTGTCGTTCATCGTTGTTCCTTCGACTGCGCAAAAAAAACTGGGCGTCACCCGTGAAGATGACGCCCAGTTTTAGTTGAGACTCGTTTGGCTAATCAGCCGTCGAATTCCTCATAGGTCTCCGTTTTGGGCTCTGCGTCACGGGGCGGCAGGTGGACCGGAGCTGCCGGGGCGACCGCAGGAGCGGCATCGTGCGGCGAGGGCACGATGTAGTCTTGCGTGCCATTGCCATACTTCGCATCGAAGTCATAGTCCCAGTCGTAGATGATAGCGATCCAAGCAAACATGTTGTTGGCTTGACCGGAGAGGAAATTCGGCCCTGCGAGAACCCAGTTCGGATCGACGTGGGCCATCAACTGGAAGGCCTTGTGATGCACCCGAGCACCGAGCATCAGAGACGTGGTGCTGGTTGTGGCGTTATTGAGGCTGCTCTCGTCGGTGAACTCACGTCGCAAGGTGTTTTGATTGTCCTCTTGTCCCGGAGTCACCAGAGTGCCGGCGGGGCCTGGAGGATTGGTGTTGTCGGGGATGCGGCTGTCGAAATAGGTGGAGGTTTGGGTTTCGCCGCGCCATTGCTTGCTGGCGCCGATGAACATGTCGAGCCAGTCGAAGATTTTGCCTTCGGCACCGATGTGGAAGAACGGTAGGGTGGTCCAAGCGGTGTTCTCCTCGGCGTACCATATGCTGCCTACAGAGGTCTTGGCCGTAACTGAGTTGCGACGGAAGCCAACGGCACCGTACAGCTTGGCGCGCGACATTGGCGTGTAGCGGACCAAACCAGCAATTTGGATTTGGCTGTTTGATTCTTCGTACATGGTGCCATTGACGGGGAAAGCCTCATTGCCGGCGTAGTCGGGGTTGGTGAACTCATTCGGCAACGCAGAGCTGGGATTCGGCAGGCTCGACAACAAGTCGGTGTCGGAGGGGATGTACGGCTCTTCGAGGGTTCCGCCGTCACGCTGGCGTTGTGGTGTCAGGGACATTGAAGCGCTGACGAAGCGGATGAAACCACCCACGGTCCACTCGTCGGAAAGATCGAAGTGCGAACGAAGGTTGAGGCCAAAGCCAGCGCCGCCGATGTCGGCGTAGCTATCAAGGGCGTTGGGCTCCCAGCTCACACCGAGCAGATTGACGTTGAAACCGAGGTCGGCACGAAAGCCTTCGATGCCACGCCAACCAGCGCCAAGGCCAAAGCCAAGATCGTTGAGGCCGTAGGTGCTCTCATCGATTTTGAGTTTGTCGCTCTGTGCGTCGACGCCGATGCCATGGTTGGTCGGGTCGTAGTCTGTGGCGATGTTGGAGTCGAGATTGAGATCGATGGGGCCGACGGAGTCGTCCGGGAGTCGACCGGCGCTGGCCGAGCCCCACCACAGATGAAGACCGGTCTCGATGTCGAGCTCCGGGAACCAATACGACACGAACAGGTCGATCTTGCGGCCAGCCTCGAGGGACGCGTTGTAGGCGTCGAAGGTTTGCAGCTCGCCGATGGGCGCGCCGTCGACGTAGTTGTTCCAACCGGTGGCGGCGATGCCGCGGCTGACAAAACCGCCATGGCCTGGACTGTGAGTGGAGATCCACATGCCGAGGTTGAGGTTCTCGACGAGCTCGAGAACGAAACCGCCGCCAGGACCTTTCTGGATCGAGTCGATGACGCCGGTGCTGTTGGCATAGCCATCAACGTTGTAAAGGCGAGACAGCGGGCTCGACGGCGCGCCAGCCCACTGCAGCATGACGCGATTGTCGATGTTGCCCATGCGATGTGGGAAAATCCAAACTTCTGCTGGGGTGTCCCAATAGAAGCCTTGGTCGCCGATCACCGTGCCTTCGACGCTGGTCATGGCTGATGCGGTGTTGGTCGTTCCCAGAACCCCCAGCGCTGCAACTAAACCAGCCACTGTTAACAGTTTGCGTACCATCAATGCCTCCTCCGATGCTTTTGTTGGGGCGGGGGATTTGGCCTTTGTTTTGGGCGAACCCCGCGTAATTCTCAGGAATTAGGGTTTGAGCTAACGCTCCGAGTAGCATGGTACCGATCGGCGAACAACATTTTTTTGTCACAGAAGAAGCCCTGTGGCTTGACCGCAGCTGCCGGTGAGTGCAAAACTGTTTTTCGCCCGTTCACAGGTGTTTCCCACGTGGCGACCCAGCCAGACGGTCCGAAATGGCCAAGAAGAACCTTCTTTTAGTCGACAACGATGCCAAGAGCCTTCGGGTCATGGAAGTATCGTTGCGAAAAGCAGGTTTCTCCGTGACCACTGCGGTCAACGGCAGCGACGCTCTCGACAAGGTTAAGATTTCCGCTCCTGATTTGATCCTGTCGGTGACGAAGATGCCAGAGATGGACGGCTTTGACTTCTGCCGCCAACTCAAGGAAGACGAGAAGCTCGTCAATGTGCCATTCATCTTCCTCACCTCGGAGAAGTCGATCGATTCCAAGATCCGTGGTTTGGAGCTTGGCGTTGATGACTATCTGACCAAACCGATCTACATCAAAGAGATCGTCACTCGCATTTCCATCCTTCTCGAGAAAAAAGAAAAGGAACAGCTTGAACGGCGTGATCCCCGTGCCAAGTTCAGTGGTGACCTGTCGGACATGGGCGTGGTCGATCTGATTCAGACCATTGAGATTGGTCGCAAGACCGGCTCGATTAGTTTTGAGCGTGGCGGCAAAGAGGTTGGCAAGATCTTTTTTCGCAATGGTAAGGTCATTGATGCCGAGTTGGGGCGACTGACCGCCGAGCGCGCCGTCTACCGAATGATGGTTTGGAATGAGGGCACTTTCGAGATTGCCTTCAGCTCCGTCGACAGGCCAGATGTCATCGAGCTGTCCAGCCAAGGTTTGCTGATGGAGGGGATGCGCCGGGTTGACGAGTGGGGGCGTCTCCTCGAGCAGCTCCCTCCGTTGGACACCTGTTTTGGCGTCGATCACACCGAGCTCGCCGATCGACTCGCCGAGATTCCCGACGAAGTGAATGGTATCCTGCGCCTCTTCGATGGTGTCCACTCGTTGATCGATGTAATCGAGGAATCGGAGTTCGGCGACCTCGAGGCGATGAACATCATCTCGAAGCTCTACTTCGAGGGACTTATCTACGATGTGAGCACGCGGCCTCCCCCGACTCAAGCCGAAGCGAAGCCCGATACCCCGAATACTCTAGACGCTCCCGATACGGAGCTGAAGGTACCAAGGGCTCCAGATGCAGAGGCGACGCCGCCCGCGCCCGCACCGGTACCCACCCGTCTGCCTGACGTTCCATTGGTGCCAACTGATGCACTACCAAAACGAAAGGTTGTGTTTGGCGGCGGTGCTACGCCACCTTGGCCGTATGCGTTCAATGGGGTGAGCGGGACAGCGCCCTTGCCCGATGCGCCCGAGCTGCCTAACGACGCGGCGGTTCGCGGTGCGCCACGCCCGAGTCAACTGGTGCCTGCGCCAATGGTGCCCGTGCCAATCGTGCCTGTGCCAACGGTTCCCGTCCGGCCGAACACCACAGCCGGCACTCCAACAGCGGCGCCACAAACCAGGTCGGCAGCGTTGGTGTCCGCACCTCCTCCACCTTCTCCGCGGCCGGTCGTTCCGCCGGAACCGACGCGAGCTGCTGCACCGCCGCCCGTTCAATCGGCTCCGCCACCTGCTGCTCACCGCCAAATTGGGTTCAACCCCGCATCGGTGGTGCCTGGCTCTCCTATGGGTGATGGTCGACTTACTCGTTCGGGGGTTGCCGAGGTTCGTGTGGGCCATGGACCTTCCCCCTCCTCGGAGGCGCTTCAACAAGTTGTTCCCAAAACGCCAGAGGAGGCTTTTGGGCTCAATGCGCCTCCTGCTGTGGATCAGACTTATCTCGACGATTTTGAAGAGCAACCCAAGCGCACGACCGGTCTGGTCGTCGGAATCCTTGCGGTTGTGGTTGTTGTGGTCGCTGTGGTGGCCGTTTTGTGGAGCCGCTCTGATCCGCAATCATCAGGTGCAGATGCAAAATCGACACGCCCCGAATTGACGGCGCCAACAGGGCCAGTGCCAGCGCCGAAGCTGGCACCGGTACCGGACCCCGAGTCAACGCCCGAGCCCGAGCCGACGCCCGAGCCCGAGCCGACGCCTGAGCCAGAAGTCGCACCAAAGCCAGAGCTCAAGCCAGTTCTCGCGTCGAAGCCAGAGCTCGCCTTGAAGCCGGAGCCGACACCCGTCGTCGAGGATTCAAGCAAGACGAAGAGCAAAGCAAAGGCCAAACCGAAGCCCGTAGGCGAGGAGCCCCAAGACGCGACCGAGGATGTCTCGCGAATGCTGAGTCGAGCCACATCTCTCTACGAAAAGGGCAAGATCAAGGTTGCTGTGACTGAGCTCAAGAAGGTGCTCGCCATCGAAGAGGCCAACGACAAGGCGCACACCCTCCTTGGCACCGCATATTTTGATCTCGACCAAAACAGTCAAGCGCTCACCCATCTCAAGCGTGCCATCGAGATCAATGGGCGCAATGGCCAAGCGTTGGTTACTTTGGGAAATGTCTACCAGGCCACCGGTGACAAGGGGAAGGCCAAGGCAGCCTACGAGAACTATCTGAAAATCGCGCCGGACGGAAAATTTGCCGCTGATGTTCGCCTAATTCTGCAGGCGCTTTGAGCTGAGTCTCCCGCTTTGTTGCGGTGTGTCTTTCCCAGATTACAGGGGCGTGAAGCTCTCAGAGGCGCTCGATCTTCAAGTCGTCGAAGTACACCTGTGACGCCCAATTGTTGAATGCAAAGCGATCATGACCTTCGCCCGACAAAGGGGATGGGTCGAAGTACTCGAGGTGAAGCTCGTCGTTGACGAAGAACTTGAGCTCGTGGTCCTGGCGTTCGACGCGGAGTCGGTAAACGGTGTTCGGTGCCATTTGTGCGCTGCGCTGGGTGATTTCCCGTCGATCCGCATACTGCACCCTTGCCGCCCTCGGGTCCGCGGCCAGTTCACGTCTCAGTGATTCTGTGGTGGCCGGTGTACGTGGGGGATTGTGGCGTTCGCCGTGCTCGGCAAGTCGAGCGATGATGCTGCGGGAGTTGTTCCAACCGGCGAGAATGATGATGTACCCCGATTCGTGGTTGCGCCCGTCACCAAAGAGCTCGACCTTCATATCGACCGCTTCACTCTTTGATTCGGCGGTGAAGCTGATGCGCACTTCGGCAGGCAAGGCGGCGTCCAGCCACAAGGGAACGTTGTGCGCGCCATCGTTGTAAAGGCGGCCATCGACGACTTGCCAACCACCCCCCATTGAGAACCACTCCGATCCCAGCGCCACTGAGAAATCCTGGGAGTAGGGGATTGTGGTTGTTGGTTTTTGGGTGCAACCCGCGGCAGTCACGAGGCCCAACAGCATGGGCATCAAACCAAGTAATTTCATGGGGGCGTCATATCCCAGAAATGACGGCAAACGAAACACAGGACGGTGGCGACGGTGGTGGCGGCGGCGACGGTGGTGGCGGTGTTGACGGCCTACGAGCTCGTGAGCACGTTGGTGTTCATGTCGACCTTGGCGACGGAGAGGATCTCGCCGGTCTCGACACGCACCATCTTGGCAAACAGAGTCGCGCCCTTCTCATGCACTTGGAGCTTGGCAACGATGAGCAGCTCGGCCCCAACCATCTTGCCGACCCCGACAGTGTTCTCCGCGTCGAAGAGGTCTGAGATCTGTAGCTTCAGCTCCTGTCCGATCTTGCTCATATCTCGCTCAAGCACTTTGAAGGCGCGGTTACGCGAGGCGGCAAAGATCATCTGCTCGGTGATGTATTCGCCCACGTCTTCGTGACCTTTTTCCGTACCGACGGGTACCACCGCCACCGGGGTGCCAGGTTTAAGTTGAATCGCGCTGTAGTCGGCGAGTTGACGCAGGACCTCAGCGACCGCGGGGGCCATAACCTTGTCACGCGGGATCTTTTTGTCGTTGGATGTGGCGACGATCGTGTCATCGAAGTCGCGCGGCACGTCGGTCATATAAGAGATTTCGCGCTTGACGATGCGAACCATCGCTTGGTCGAGGTTTTCGGTTGTGTAGTTGGAGCCAACATGGTGGCTCGCCTCGCCGACGCCGCCCTCGGAGTTGCCGGCAGAGCCTTGGGTTATGAAGACATATTCGCCCATGGTGTATTGCGCAATTTGTCGGAAGATGACCTCGCCGTCCCGGCCCAGTCCTCCCGCGCCGACAGTCGCCCACTTGATGCCGCGCCCCAGGGCCTCTTGCATGGCATCCCGATAGTTGAATTTCTGATCGTAGTCGGTGTGGGGGATGGCGTCGGAGACGGTGAATCCGAGGCGCAGAGCGTCGCTGCGCCAATCGAGCTTGTGCATGGCGTCGTCGAGGGCTTCTTGGAGGTCTTCGGGGGTATCGCCACCGCCGTCGGCGTCGAGCTTGTTGAGCACCCGTTGGAAGTCGTCAACGTTCTTGGTGAACTGGGTCACCTGGGTCACATAGTCATCGCCCCGATCGCGATAGGCGACGAGGCCAAAGCGGACGTCTGGCTTGGTTGGCAGGTTTGAGAGCTGAAAGTGAATGGCCTCGAGGGTTTTTTTCAAGCGGGCAATCTGGCTGCCCATGCTGCCGGTGGTGTCGAGGACCACCGCGATATCGACGGGCAGGGGCTTTGGGACCTTGCGAGCAAAGGGGAAGTGCAGGGCAACTTCGCGCTTCCCGGATCGCGAGAGCTGGCCGGAGCGGGTCTGAGATCCGCAGGTGGCGCGAACGACAAAATCTTTGGCGTGAGCCTCTGAGCTCGCCGCTGGAAAAAATTGAGTGCGACCATCGGCGTAGGTGACGCTGTGCGACAGCACTTTGCCGCTGGTCGTTTGTACTTCGACCTTGCAGTTCGGCAGGCTCTTCTCGTTCTCATCGACCAGGCGAATCACCAACCGCTCACTGACGTCGACTGGGTGCACCACCAGGTGTTGGTTTTCACCAAGAAAGCTGAGGAAACGATTGTATTGCTTGTTGTCATCATGGCGGCCAGCTTTGATCGAAGGAGCAACAACGGAAGCGCTGCCGCTTCCCTCTGACGGGCTGCTGCCTTCGTCGTCCCGGCCCCCGGCCACTTTGCCGGCGGTGCGGCTTTCGGTCTCGGTTTTCTTGGCGCGGGGAGGGGCAGGGGGGACAGCTGGGGCGCGGTCAGCTTTGGTGTCGCCGTCTGCTTCGAGGCCGCCAAAGTCGCGGGCTGTTGCTTCTTCGTCTTCAGCGCTTGGCTCTGCGCTCGGCTCGGCGCTTCGCCCATCGGTGCTCGCGATTTCTGCCCGATCGTCTGTCGGTACTCCGTCCAATCTTACCGACTCCTCGCTCGGTGCTGCTTCTGGGGCATAGCTGTTGAGAGTTCCCGAATCGGCGGGGCCGCCAGAAGCAGGGCGGTGCGCTCCGGCGCAGCCAGAAACCATCCACGCGAATACCACCGAACGTGCGATCGCTTGCCTCATCATCCTCTGTCTCCTCACTTTTGGAACTGCCCCTTCCTAACACAGAACCGTCCCGCTCACATCACTCCCACCATTGCCGGGGCAGCGTTTTTGCTCTAGTTAGTCGGCGCAGCGTACGGAATCGGGAAGGGCAGCGTCTATGACCCAACATTTTGACGTCGCGGTCGTCGGCGGCCAAGCGTCGGGTTTGATCGCCGCGGCGTTGTTGGCCAAGCGAGGCAGACGCGTGGTTCTTCTTGATCACGGCGAAAACACCACCTACTACCGCCGTCGTGGTTTGCGCCTGCCGTTGATTCCGACCCTGGTTCCCGTATTTGAGAACTCGCCGTTCATCAAAAGGGTTCATGACGAGCTCGGTCTTGCACCTGAATTGCGCTCAGCTTCAGAGCCGCTGGATCCGATCTTCCAGGTGATCATGCCCAAGCATCGCATCGATGTGCGCGCCGACCGTGATGCCCTCCTCGAGGAGATTGGGCACGAGTTTCCCGAGATGGTCGATCCCGTGGCGAGGTTTTTCACCCAACTGTTTGCTCTCGATAAGGAGATCTCACAGTTTCTTGAGGAGTCGTCACCCCTCCCGCCCTGGGGCATGTGTGAACAATGGCGGATGCGCGGGATCTTGTCCAAAGCGAAACACCTCGATGCTCCCTTTGAGAGTCGAGACATGCTCGAGGGTATTCCCCCCGACCATCCTGTGCGTGAGCTCCTCTTGGGGCCTCTTACTTTTTTTGGACACCTTCCGGTCAAGGAGCCGTCAACGCTTCACGCGGTTCGTCTCATCGCTCGTTTCTATCGTGGAACTCTTGCCTTCGCCGACAGACTCGGCGGGCTTCAGGCTGTCCTGCTCAAGGTGGCGCGCGACACCGGTGTCGAAATTCGCCGTGGCGCTGTTGTTCGCAGTATCAGCACCCGTGGCAAGAGGCTCCACGAAATCATCGAGGCGGGCAGCAAGATCAGCATCACCGCAGACTATTTTGTTGCGAACACCTTTGGGCCATTTCAGGAGTTGCTGCCGGCGAATAAGTTGCAGGCACGTTACGCGCAAACTCAACGGGCCAATCATGCCACGGGGAGCCTGTTGGTTCTCAACCTCGTGGTCCAACAACAGGTCATCCCCAAGGGTATGGCGCAGGCATTGTTTTTGCTCAACGGCCGCCGGCAACCGCGGGATGACGAAGCCACTGACCCCGCTCTGTTCTTGCGTCGGTATCCCGCCATGCAACGCGAGCCTCGCCCGGTACATACTGCCGATACCCAGGACGACCCCAAGAACGAGGTTCTAAGCATCGCCTGCCCGGTGGACACCGCCGATGTAGCACGGTCGCCGGAACGTCTTGCCGCGCTCAAACAACAGCTCACCGAGCGAGTAGGGCGGTTGATTCCATTTCTGCGCTCATTTGTCGTTGATATGTCGTTGCCAGTAGAGACATCGGGGTGGGATGTGGAGACGGATGATGTGATCCGGCGCATTGATCCCTGGTCGTTGCATCCGATCTTCGAACCTGCAAAGCGGCCATTGTTCGGGGTTGCCAGTCGACCGACACGGACCGCGTTCAAGAATGCGGTTCACACCGGTCGCGATGTTGCGCCGGGACTCGGGCTTGAAGGTGAATACCTGGCCGGGCTCGCCGCAGCCGATGCCCTGGTCCGCATCGCCGGTCGTAATTGGCAAAAACCCAGATAGAGAAACCGAGGCCGGATCAATTCAAGACACGCTCTCGGGCAGCCGCGGGAAACTCAGGCAGCTTTGGTGACTTTGCCGCTGCGTAGGCAACGGGTGCACACACACACGCGCTTGACCGTACCATCGACGATCGCGCGAATCTTCTGGATGTTCGGCTCTTGTTTGGTCCGAGTCTTGATATTGGAGTGGGATATTTTGTTACCCACCATGCGTTTTTTTCCGCAAATGTCACACGTCATGACTGTTCCTCCAGTCGAAGGCGCGCTTTCTTAGCAGAGTCGGAGCGATTTGCAAACCCCCTCTAGCGCAAATCTTTATTGCGCGGAAGAATTGACGACGAACTGGGTTGAAATAGCGGCTAGACCCGATTTTACTGGTGTGCCCCCGCCGGACCAGAGATACTGCCGTCGGCTCGAGGCCGTCGCCGTGCGGCCTTGGCCCCAACATATGAAGCTCGAGTAATCCAAGATGTCCAATACCTCTGCGGATCCCCGATTCGCCACCGACTTCAATCCCCGCACTGACCCACCGCTTGATTTTACCGACAAGTCTCTCGGTGAGATGACGGCGGATGACTATCGCGCCCTGGGGTTCATGTGCGGCCTCGAAGTGCATCAACAGATACTCACGAGAGGAAAACTGTTCTGTCGTTGTCCGGCTGGGAGACGAGCACACGAGCTCGACGCCGAGGTTCTGCGACACATGCGCCCAACTCTCAGTGAGCTCGGTGAGTACGACGGTACCGCCCTGATGGAGTTCAAGACAAAAAAGGAGATTGTCTATCTTCTCGAGCGCGAATCCGTGTGCACATACGAAATCGACGACACACCTCCGTTTGAGATAGACGAAGAGGCGGTCAAGACGAGCATCGAAGTCGCCTCATTGTTCAATCTCAATCTGGTGTCTGAGCTGCACGTGATGCGCAAGCAGTATCTCGACGGCTCGATTCCCACAGGCTTTCAGCGCACGGCGATGATTGGCCTGTCGGGGTCAATCCCTTTTCGCGTGCCTGAGCTCGGCGTTGACCGGGAGTTGCGCATCCGCCAGCTCTCGCTTGAAGAGGACTCTTGTCGCGAGGTCTCTGATGTGGGCCACCGCATCACTTTCTGGACGGACCGGTTGGGAACACCGTTGACTGAAGCGGTGACCGAGCCCGAGTTGCTAACCCCCCTAGAAGTTTTCGCTGGGGCCCATCTCGTCGCCCGCACCGCACAGATCACCGGCAAGGTTCGCCGCGGCCCTGGGGCTGCGCGGCAGGATACCAATGTATCGGTAGCAGGTGGGCGCCGCACCGAAATCAAGGGGGTTCAACACCACAGTGCGTTGCCGCTCTTGGTTCATGTAGAGGCTTTCCGCCAGCTCAATCTTTTGCGCGTCAAGGCGGAGCTCAAACATCGAGGGGTGCCTTCGGAGATGCTGCAGCTCCCAGTTAAGGGACTGCCGTGGGAGCTGTCGCCTTTGGTCGCCGATGTCGGAGACGCCTTGCGCGGTGTCGACTTCGGTCCCATCCGTGATGCTCTCGAGACGGGGCAGACAGTTGCGTGTGTCCGCCTTCCGACGTTCGCCGGTCTGTTGGCGCATACCACTCAGCCTGGGGTCACCTTTGCTCGTGAGTTTGCCGAGCGGGTTCGTGTGATCTCATGCCTGACAGCTCGTCCTTTCATGATTCACTCCGATGTGAAGGACTACGGCATTTCCTCAACCAAGTGGCGACAGCTGCGACAGCGGCTCCACGCCAACAAGTGGGACGCGTTGATGGTTGTGTGGGGCCCTACGGCTGATGTCGCCACAGCCGCACGGGAGATCTGTAATCGAGCGCAGGACGCGTTGGCCGGCGTTCCAGCAGAGACTCGGCAAGCATTTGTGGATGGCACCACGGGCTTCGAGCGGATTCTACCTGGAGCCGACCGGATGTATCCCGACACCGACACCCCGCCATTGCGAATTCCAAACCAATGGGTAGCCGACATTCAGAGCGACCTGCCCGAGCGACCATGGAACCGATTGTTGCGATATGAGGCACTCGGCCTCTCTCCCGCCTTGGCACGCAGTTTGGAACAGGCGTCTTGGTCATTTTTGTTCGATGGTTTGGGGCTCCATGAAGGTGCGTTGGCACGTCGCGTTGCGTTCGCCTTGGAACGGTGCCTCCCATATTTACGTCGATCGGGTGTGGACCCGTGGCTGCCCGCGGCAATGCGAGTACGACCGCTCATTGAGGCAGTGGAGAACCAGAGGGTGAGGGTAGAGGCGCTTGAGGCATGTCTTTGCGCCTTGGTGTCCGAGCCCGATGTTCAATCCGACAAGATTCTGGCTCGCTTCATGATCAAAAAAGACGAGCCCGCCAAGCTCGAGGTCCTCGCCGATCAGATTGGCGAACGTCTTGTGGAAATCGGTGCCAAAGGAGAGGACGTTGCGTTGCGCTGGGCCATGGGCCAAGTGATGCCACACATGCTGGGGCGAATGTCTCCGGCTGTGGTCGAAGGCAAGCTCAAAGAGGTCTTGGCAGCACGGAGTCATCCATGAGCGACGACAAAGAGCTATACAAGGGTTATCGCGAGCCTTGCCTCGCAATCATGAAGCGGTTCGGTATTACAGTCTGGTCTGAGGTTCGTGCGCACACGAGCCGAGGCCAGTTTGAAGGTCTGGTTCTGCCACGCTCTGAAACCTCTGACGCTGACCACCTCGTGCTCAAGCTCATCAGTGGTTACAACATGGGGATCCGTTACGACACCATCGAGTCCTTAGAGAAAACGGGTTACCGCGAGGCACACTACAAGATTCCGGAGAAGGCGTTCCCCACCGATCCCAGCAAGCCACGTGTGAAGTTGTTGGGGACCGGAGGAACGATTGCATCGCGTCTCGATTATCGCACCGGTGCGGTGATCCCAGCCTTCAGTCCCGGGGAGCTGTATGGCTCAGTTCCGGAGCTCGCGGACATCTGCAATCTCGATACCGACAAGCTCTTCGGGGTGTTCTCTGAGAACATGGGGCCCGAGCAGTACCTGACCCTCGCCGAGAATGTGGGAGCGGCGATCGCCAAGGGTTACGACGGCGTGGTTATCGGCCATGGCACTGATACCATGCACCACACGGCGGCGGCGCTCTCCTTCATGGTTCAGAACCCGCCGGTGCCTGTGATCATGGTGGGAAGCCAGCGCTCGTCGGACCGACCGTCATCTGACGCCGCACAGAATCTCCTCAGCGCGACTTGGGCCGCTGCCCACGGGCCGATCGCTGAGGTGATGGTCTGTATGTTTGGTCCCACCTCTGACCGTTACAACCTGCTGCACAGAGGTACGAGAGTGCGCAAGATGCACAGCTCTTATCGCAGCACTTTTCGCACGCTCGGCGATATCCCGTTGGCGATGGTCGAGTGTGGCAAGGTGGAACCGCTCAAGAAAGACTATGCGCCGCGGCGGGATGACCGCAATGTGACCATCCAGGCTTTCTTCGAAGAGAGGGTCACGCTCCTTTATTACTACCCCAACATGCATCCCGACTTGCTCGAGTCGATGATCGATCTTGGCTACAAGGGGATCATCATCGCCGGCACCGGGCTCGGCCACGTCAACCGCAAGATCTACCCGGCCCTCGAACATGCAAAGCGCGCCGGTGTGCAGGTCTACATGACTCTGCAGACCTTGTGGGGATTCGTGCAGATGCATGTCTATGAAACGGGGCGAGAGATTCTCGAGCTGGGGGTGGTGCCCCTGGCCAACATGCTCCCCGAGGTCGGTTACATCAAGCTTGGTTGGGCCCTAGGGGTTCACCCCAACGATCCAGAAGCAGCGAAGCAGCTCATGATGACATCCGTCGCGGGGGAGATGACCAGTCGCGAGCCCCATGACGGGTACCTGATCTTCCAGGGGGGCATTCCCGAGGTGAAAGACTTCCTCGAGCGGGTTTGGCAGTAGCCTACGTATTCGCCAAGAACCCTCAGCGAAGATCATCGTCCTTGAACATGTCGTCGGCTGAGACGCCCCTTTTGACGGCGATGGCCTCGACCTCGACGTCGACTCCCTTGGGAAGGGCTGAGACCTGGACGGCAGCACGTGCCGGTAGCATCTGGCCGACAAACATCTTCTCGTACACCTGATTGACCTTGTCGAAGTCCCCCAGGTTGGTCATGAAGATGGTGCACTTGACCACCTCATCCATGGAGAACTTGGCGTCGAGGACGATGTTCTTCACGTGGGTCAGGGCGATCTCTGCCTGCCGCTTGATGTCGCCCTTAAAGACATCGCCACTCGGCACTTCAATCGGGATCTGTCCTGAGACGAACAGCATCTCCCCCGGCTGCTTGACCCGCACAGCTTGGGAGTATGGGCCGATGGGTTTTGGAGCCTTGCGTGAGGTGATCATTTCATGAACAGGTGGGCGTCGCGCCATGAAGTCCTCCAAGTTGCCGCCGCGACAATGTGCGGTGGCGTTTCCTACCGCTACTGCTTTGGGGATTTCGGCGCAAGCGAGACGCGCAGGGCACACAACACCTTGGCGGCCGAACAGGACGAGGGCACGCTCGTTCCGAAGAGAGCGACTGGGGTTGCCCTGCACACGGAGCGCTGCCAAAATCGGGGAATGATGATTCCCGCAATTTTCGTGTTTGGTGTGGCGGTGGGGCAGACGGCTCCCGTGGCTGAGGTGCCGACTGACTATGCTACGGCAGTGCATAAGGCCTTCGTGGCTGCATCTGCCAATTGGATCAACGAGAACGCCAACGCCCTGAAGGGTTCGCTCAAGGGCCAGAAAAGGCGATTGGTGGTGCTCGAGCTCATGATTGGTGCCGATGGGGCGCTGAGCGCCGAACGTTTGGTGATGGATAGCGAAGATAACACCGTCGATGATCTCGCCCGGGGATTGGTGCTTGCAGTCGAGCCACTGCCTCCCCCCCCGCCTGAGGTTTTCTCCGGTCAAGCCAACGCCGTCTGCCTGATGCGTTTCAGATTCTCGATCGTTAAGCAAAAACCAGCATTGGCGATGGCGACGGCCTGTCAAAACGGAGTTGAGCCAGTGTTCCAGGTGGCGGGAATTGACGAAAACGTCTCGGCAGAAAAGGACCCGGGAGCTCGACTTTTTCTCGGTTGGGCCAAGGAGGGCTTGGGAGATCTCGAGTCTGCGACGCGTCTCTATCGCCAGGCGGTGATCTCCGCGCCGGACTGGGATTTGGCTGCACGCGCTCTAGGATTGAGCCTCGTGAAGGGGAAGAAGGCACCGCAGGCGATTCCCTACCTGAATACCTACGTCGAGGCGCACAAGGGTGCCGTCGATGCCCATGTCTTTGCGCGGGAGATCGACCGTTTCAAGAAACTGCAGGAGGCGAAGATCGCCGAGGCAAATCGCGTCCGCACGCGCCTGTCAAAGGCAGACATTGGGATGGGGATCAAAAAGGGATATGCGCTCCTCGAGCCGTGCCTCACAAAGGCACGAAAGGAGCGGAGGCTCGAGGTTGGGGTGGACACGTTGGTCCTCACCTGGCGAATCAAGCACGACGGCACGGCTCACATGGCGCATCTGGAGGCCCCAAAGTCGTTGGTTGCCACCGAGTACGCAGAATGCATCGAGCGGTCGGTCGGGACTTGGCGGTTCCCGCGATACAGTGAGGGATCTGAGGTGACCGCATCGCGGGTGCCGATCAAAGTGCGTGGATCGACGCCAGAAGTGAAGGTGGCCTCGGAGACGACAACCCCCCAGCCCACGGAATCCATCGACGAGTCCTCCTTTTCGCAATGCGAACGCACGCCTGAGGAGATTCAGGGTCACATACGCAAGAGCTGGGGGCGAGTGAACGCATGCATCATGGCTGAGCGGCAGCGTGCGCCAAACGTGCCCATGCCAGAGGACTTACCAATTTCCTTTGTCATTGATGCACAGGGCCCGATTCGTAACATCGCCGTCGAGCACCGGGCCTACCGAGAGGGGCCATTGTTCGTTTGTGTGCAGAAGGCTCTCTATGGGGCGTTGCTGCCCAATGACGGGGCAGATTGTCCGGCACAGTTTGCGTTGGATTTGCACAAACTGGCACCGCGGCATCAGTTTTGAGAGTCCGCGCCGTCCATGCAGGCCATGCAGGCCATGCAGGCCATGCAGGCCATGCAGGCCATGCAGGCCGGGGCTGTCCACGCAATCGGAGAGTTGCTACATTGTCCCTGTGACAGATGAATTTGTTCGAGCGCTGGTCGTTGAGAGTGATCTGGTTGTAGGTGTTGCCACAACCACCGGCGTTTGCGCACGCGCGCAACGGCAACATGACCTCGCGGCCACATCCGCGGTGGCGCTGGGTCGCCTGATGACCGGGACGGTGCTGACCGGGTTGTTACCTCAGAGCGGCGCGGCTGTGAGCTTGCAAATTCTCACCAACGGTCGAATCCGGCAAGTGTTTGCCGACATCACAGACAGCGGCCATGTGCGGGGTTACATCAGACCACCCGATCTGGGTATTCCGCCCCTTTCGGAAACACAGCGGCTCGGGCGACGAACCTTGGCGCACGCGATGGGAGACGGCATTCTATCGATGATTCGCACCGCCGATGCGGACCCCTGCGTCCAAAGCTCAATCGAGCTCTTGACGGGAGAGATCGATGAGGACCTCGAGGACTTTTTCGGACGTTCCGATCAGGTAGCCTCCGCGGTCGCCTTAGACGTCTTGCTCGATGCGGACGATCGGGTTCGCGCTGCTGGTGGCGTATTGGTCCAGGCGCAGCCGAGTGCCGATTTGCAGCGGCTCGAAGCAACTCGTGCGGCCATTGCCGACGGTGGGTTTGCGGAAATGCTGGCAGAAACCTCTGATGCAAGAGAGCTCTTGCGGCGACTGTTCGCTACAGCCAAAGAGATTGACGCCACACCGTTAGAGTGGAAATGCCGGTGTTCGCAGGAACGAGTCGTCACCTCTTTGAGGGTGATCGATGTATCCGAGCTCGCGGAGATGGTGGCCAAAGGTGATGAGGTCGAAGTCACCTGCGATTTCTGCGCGGCAAGGTATAAGGTGACACCTCGGGAAATTGAGGAAGTCTACACCGCCATCATCAAGGCGCAGGTTTGAGTCTCAGACCCGACCTGTGTCTCTCGATTGTTCATTGTTCATTGTTCAACGCGGCCAAACAACCAGCAAGCGCTCTTCCGTCATCTCCGCGGTCGACCAGCGAAGACCTTCACGGCCGAAACCGGAATCCTTGACGCCGCCATAGGGCATCATGTCGACCCTAAAAGTGGGGAAGTCGTTGTGTATGATGGCGCCAACTTCGATTTCGTTGAAGCAGTGCCACAGTGCGCGGACGTCGTTGGTGAAGACCCCAGCCTGGAGTCCGTAGCGCGAATCATTGACCATGGCTGTTGCTTCCTCCCAGGTGGAGAAAGAGGCGACCGTGAGCACCGGGCCGAAGGCTTCATTGCATGAGATAGGCTGCTTTGGATCGACTTCGCTCAACACCGTTGGCGAGACGGTGTTGCGATTACGCTCATTGCCGCAGTGGACCCGCGCTCCGGAGCGCTTTGCTTGGTCAATCCAGTCCATGATCCTTTCTGCGTTCGCCGAGTCAATCATCGCAGACATCAGCGCATCACGATCTTCGGGAGCACCCACGAGCGTCCTGTTCTGGCTCTCCTCGGTGAGTCTGGAGACGACTTCAGCAACAATCGACTCATGGGCAATCACTCGTTGCACGCTGATGCAAACCTGTCCGGCATAGGCGTAAGCACCGACGGCAATTCTCGGAATGGCCCAGTCGAGGTCGGCATCGGCACCGATGACAGCGGCGGCATTGCCACCGAGTTCGAGCACCACCTTCTTCTTACCCGACCGCGTCTTGAGGCTCCAGCCGACCTCGGGAGACCCCGTAAAAGTGATCAGCTTGAAGCGTGAGTCCTCAATGAGTCCATCGGCTTCTTTGCGGGCGGCGGGGACGACACTGATGGCCTCGGGAGGAAGTCCAGCTTCCACCGCCACCTGCCCCATCAAGAGCGCAGCCGAGGGCGTTTGCGAGGCCGGTTTGAGGACGATGGGACATCCTGCGGCGATGGCTGGTGCGAACTTGTGCGCAGAGAGGTTGAGAGGAAAGTTGAATGGGCTGATGCCGAGAACTGGGCCAACGGGAAATCGGCGGATGATTCCATGGCGCCCCTCTCCGACTTGGTTGCTGTCGATGCCCACTCCTGCTCCGTCAGCATAACGCTTGCACTCCTCCGCAGCATTCTTGAACGTATCGGCGCATCGAGTGGCTTCGCCGAAGGCCAGCTTCCAAGGCTTTGCTGCTTCTTCACAGATAGCGTGGGCAATCTCCTCCCGTCGTTCGAGCAACATGGAGGCCATGCGTTCGAGAATGTCGGCCCTCTTCCATGTTGGTAGCTTGCGCATCACAGGAGCCGCCCTCTCGGCTGCGGCCATGGCTTGCTCGAGAAGGTCGGCCGTCGCGAAGTGGACCTCGGAGACGGTCTCGCCGGAGTAGGGGCTCCTGATCTGTGTCACAATCCCGGCCGTAGGCTCGCCGGCAATGAGAAGCTCGAGTGTACGCATGGGACCTCCTTGAGTCCGGACCTGCCCGGGCGTAGCATACGTGCAACCGTCTCAGCAGGAAATGTCAATCGGCCAGTATGACTATGAGAGGCAAGAACATTGTGACGATCGCCTTGGTCCCGGTTGTCGAGTGCCTATATTAGCGCCCACGCTAACCGCCAATGGGCGAGGTAGGCCATGTTCATGAGCGCAGCTTTTCCATCAGAGTTTCGCAATCTCGAGGCCATGTTGCTCGGCCAAAGGTCCGCACACCGGCACCAACCGGCGTCGACCTTCGAGCAACGGGCAGGGCAGCTCGAGGCTTTGCTCAAGCTCATTGTTGACAACCAAGATCGTATCGCCGCGGCCATCTCTGCCGACTTCGGACATCGATCGCCCCACGAGTCCAAGCTGGCCGAGATCTTTCCCGCAGTGAGCGCCATTGGACACACGCTCAGGAATTTGCGGGAGTGGATGCAACCGAGCCGGCGACGGCTGGCTGTAGTATTTTTGCCTGCCACGGCGAAGGTTCACTACAGGCCTCTCGGCGTTGTCGGAATCATTTCGCCGTGGAACTATCCCTTTCAGTTGGCTATCTTGCCGTTGGTCGCGGCCCTCTCTGCGGGCAATCGTGTGATGCTCAAGCCCTCCGAACTAACCCCTGCGACCGCACGGATCATCGAAGAACTTCTCAGCGAGCTGTTCTCACCGGAGCAAGTCAGCGTCGTGACCGGTGGACCGGACGTCGGTGCAGCCTTCAGCTCATTGCCCTTCGACCACTTGTTTTTCACAGGATCGACCCGTGTTGGCAGGGCCGTCATGCGTGCGGCTGCAGAGAACCTCACTCCCGTGACCCTCGAGCTCGGTGGCAAGTCTCCTGCGATTGTCCACGAGTCATTTCCCATCGACCAGGCGGCGGATCGTATCGCGGTTGGCAAGACGTTCAATGCCGGTCAAACGTGCATTGCGCCGGACTATGTGCTGATTCCCCGAACCCGGGTGGATGAATTCGCAGCCGCATTCGTCGCCGCTGTTACGCGCCGCTTTCCCTCATTGCAGGGCAATGACGACTACTCATCGGTCATTGCAGATGGACATCGGCGGCGGTTGCAGGGACTCATCGACAACGCGAAAGAACACGGCGCGAGAGTCATCGAAATCAATCCCGCTGCTGAAAGTTTCGATGATGGGCTGCACAAAATGCCGCCAACGCTTATCTTGGATGCGACCGACGAGATGGCCGTGATGCAGGAAGAGATCTTTGGGCCGGTGTTGCCGGTTATTGGATACGAGAGCCTCGACGATGCGATAGCCTATGTGGGGGACAGGCCGAAACCATTGGCTCTCTACTATTTTGACTATGACGACGGTCGGGTCCAGAACGTTCTCGATCGAACGGAGTCAGGTGGGGTGACCATCAACGACACGATGCTCCATGTCGTCCAGGATGATTTACCGTTTGGCGGGGTGGGCGAGAGTGGCATGGGACTGTACCACGGCCACCAGGGTTTTCTGACGTTCAGTCATCAAAAAGCCGTGATGCATCAGAGTCGATTGAGTGTTACCGGGATTTTTTCGCCACCGTATGGCAAGGCTGCGGCGGCCGGAATCGAGATCCTGTCGGGGAGGTGGAAACGCAGGTTGCCGTGGAGGCAATGAGTGTTGCGGTCGCCGCACAAATCCACGACAATGCACCAACGATTTTGGGGGACATGTGCCGAAGGCCCATTCACCGCAGGACTCAGGCGCTAA
>MGST01000116.1:0-1042 GCA_001798605.1 Deltaproteobacteria bacterium RIFOXYA12_FULL_58_15
AGGAGCCGGAGCACGTTGGTCTCGAAGCGGGTTTCTGCATTTATGACACAGGTGATCAGATGGGCCTGTTGCGCGAGTTCATGCGCCACATGCACGTGGCCGACCGACGGCTTGATGTGCAGCGTGTGCTCGAGCTCATCTTGCGCACCAAGCGGGAGCGCAAAAAGAAGGTAGAGATCCGCTACGACGACGATTATGAGATCGCTGCCTACGAGCTTTACGACCGCTACATCGCTCAGATGCTCGCCTTCAACGCTGTCGATTTTGATGACCTGATCCTCAAAGCCCAGGATGCCCTCGATGTCCCGGAGGTTCGCGAACGTTGGAGTCAGCGGTTCCACTATCTGTTGGTCGACGAGTACCAAGACACGAGTCCCGACCAATTGGCATTGCTCAAGGCGCTGGCGGGGGAGCGGCGCAACGTCTGTGTCGTCGGTGACGACGACCAGTCGATCTACGGCTGGCGTGGAGCGGCTGCGGACAATATTTTAAATTTCTCAAGGCAGTTTGGCAGGGCGAAAGAGGTGGTGCTCGACCAGAACTATCGGTCGACGGGAAGTATCCTCGAGGTCGCCAACCAGGTGATCAAAAACAATGCGGTGCGCAAGCCCAAGACCTTGTGGTCAAGTTCGGGACCCGGCGATGCGGTCGAGGTGATCGCCTGCTCCGATGGCGACGACGAGGCCGAGTATGTGATCGGCAAGATCAGCGCGCTCATGCAAAAGGGCACCAGAGCCGGTCAGATTGCCATCCTCTATCGCGCAAATGCCCAGAGCCGGGTGTTCGAAGAGGGCTTGGCGGTCGAGAGGATCCCCTTCGTCGTCGTCGGCGGCCAAGCATTCTTCGAACGCAAAGAAGTCCGTGATGCCATCGCCTACCTTGCGGTGATCCAGAATCCGCGCGACGAGATATCCCTGCGTCGCATCGTCAATTGGCCTGCTCGCGGCATTGGTGCCACCAGTCTTCAGCGCCTGGTGCGCCACGGACAAAAATCGGGCAAGGGACTGTGGGGCGCGTTGACTCGAGCTCAGGAGGTCGAAGA